>JAJTFN010000023.1 GCA_021298285.1 Verrucomicrobium sp. | reverse complement strand
CCCGGGACTCGGCAACCTGTTCAAGACCCGGGCCAAGAGCGATGCCAAGACCGAGCTGCTCATCTTCCTGACGCCCTACATCCTTCAGGCCCCGGCCCAGCTGGCCCAGTTGACCACCCCCGAGACCCACAACCTGGTGGTCATCGCCGACTCGCTCACCGCGCTGCAGATCAGCAACGTCATCCGCAACCTCGATTCGCCGAAGCCCCAGGTCCTCATCAAGGTGGTCTTCATGGAGGTCCAGCGGAACAACGGCTCCGAGCTGGGCGTCGAGGGCGCGTGGGCCAAGAACAACATCGGCAACAACGTCAGCAGCGGCGCGGGCACGGTGTTCGGCCTCTCGGGCGTGAACAATGTCACGACCAACCTCAACGGCCTGGGCACCTCGATGGGCTCGGCGCTCACCCCGTCGGCCACCGGCGGCGGAGCCGGTGGGCTCTACCAGATTGCCGGGTCGGAGTTCCAGGCGACGCTCCGGGCGATGGCCACCTCCGGCAAGGCCCAGGTGCTTTCCCGCCCGTCGATCATCGCCCGGGACGGTCAGCTCGCCCGTATCGTGGTCGGCCAGCAGGTGCCCCTGCCCAGCGGCGTGTCCTACGCCACCTCCGGGGCCAATGTCATCCCCATCATCAACGTCACCTACAACGACGTGGGCATCATCCTCAACGTCACCCCCTTCATCGGATCCAACGGCCAGGTGGAGATGATCGTCCAGCCCCAGATCTCGTCGGTCTCGGCCAACGAGCGTCAGTCCCTCTCCGAGGACGTCTCGGCGCCGTACATCAATGTGCGTTCGGCCGACACCGTGGTGGTCACGCCCCATGCTGAGACGGTGGTCATCGGCGGGCTGATCTCCAACAACCAGTCCCAGACCGAGAAGAAGGTTCCCTACCTGGGCGACATCCCGGGACTCGGCAACCTGTTCAAGACCCGGGCCAAGAGCGATGCCAAGACCGAGCTGCTCATCTTCCTGACGCCCTACATCCTCCAGGCCCCGGCCCAGCTGGCCCAGTTGACCACCCCCGAGACCCACAAGGCCTCGTTGCTCACCAATTCCATCTCCGAGAATGACCTCAACCGCTTCCTCGAGCGGGTGCCGGTGAAGCCGGAGTCGCCGCCTGCCCCGGCGCCGAAGTCGAAGGGTTTCTTCAAGAAGTGACCGCCGGGCGGGGCGTCCGGGCTCCTCGACGACGCGCGTCCCGATCCAAAGCGTCGTTGACGTCCGTCCCACCGGTCAACAGCCTCGCCCGGCGGGAAGCCGCACCGGTCCACCCGTTGGCGAGACCGGCCCGTTCCCGTCCATCCTCCTGATCATGAGCACACTCGATTCCGTCTACGCGAAACTGCAGGTCAAGACCGGCGCCAAGATGGCCCTCATCGTCCTGGACGGCCTGGGAGACCTGGCCACCAAATCCCAGAACTGGATGACGCCCCTCGAGGCGGCGCGGACCCCGAACCTCGACGCGCTCACCCGGTCCGGTTGCGCCCAAGGCCGCATGATCCCGGTCGCGCCCGGCATCACCCCGGGTTCCGGGCCCGGCCACCTGGCGCTCTTCGGCTATGATCCGATCGAGTGGGAGGTGGGCCGCGGGGTCATCGAGACGCTCGGCCTGGGCATTGAGCTCAAGAATGGCGACGTGGCGGCCCGGGCGAACTTCTGCACCCTGGACTCCCAGGGCATCGTCACCGACCGGCGGGCCGGACGCATCCCCACCGAGGTCTGCGAGCGCCTGTGCGGCATCCTGGCCTCGAAGATCCAGAAGATCGGCTCGACCGAGGTGCACATCTACCCCGGCAAGGAGCACCGCTTCGTCGTGGTCTTCCGGGGCAAGGGACTCGAGGGGCCCCTGACCGACACCGATCCCAACCGCGAGGGCCTGCCCATCGCCGAGGCTCGGCCGGTGGACCCGAAGAGCGCCGGCCAGAAGAAGGTCGCCCAGCTCATCGCCGAGTTCTACCAGCTGGCCCTCCCGCTCCTGGCGGCCGAGAAGACGGCCAACGGGTTCCTGATGCGCGGCGTGGCCCACCAGCCCGACATCCCCACCTTCGAGCAGCGCTACGGGCTCAAGGCGGCCGCCATCGCGGTCTACCCGATGTACAAGGGCCTGAGCCAGCTCGTCGGCATGGTCAAGATCGAGGGGCCGGAGACCATCGCCCAGCAGTTCGAGCGCTACGTCCAGGACTACGACCGGTACGACTTCTTCTTCATCCACTACAAGTACACCGACAAGGCCGGTGAGGACGGCAACTTCGCCGCGAAGGTGAAGGCCATCGAGGACTTCGACGCGGCGCTGCCGATCCTCCTGGCCCGCAAGCCGGATGTGTTGGCCATCACCGGCGACCACTCCACGCCGGTGGCCGTCAAGGGGCACTCCTGGCACCCTCAGCCGGTGCTCCTGCACTCGGAGATCAGCGGCAGTGACAAGTTGGAACGCTTCACCGAGACCGGGGCCAACTCCGGTTCGCTCGGGATCTTCGAGGCCAAATACCTCATCCGCCTCATGCAGGCCAACGGCCGCATGTTCGACAAGTACGGCGCCTGAGGCGCCGGGCGCCGCCGTCGCCCGGGTTCACCCGGTTGACAAACGGAGGCTGGCTCGAATAGTACACCGACCACCCAATTTTTGATTCCTCCGGATCTGTCGGCCTCCCGTCCCGCTGTTCTCGGGAACGGGTCCCGTAGCTCAGGTCCCGTGGGTCCGTCGGTCTGTCCCGCAGATTCATCAACTTCCGAATGGCATCCACCGATCCCATGATCCCACGACCCGGAACCCGGTCCTGGTTCCGTCTCCCCAGCCTTGCGTCGTCCTCGGCCGACCTGCCTGCCGGCCTGGTCGTGTTCCTCGTGGCCTTGCCGCTGTGCCTGGGCGTCGCCCTGGCATCCGGGGCCCCGCTGCTCAGCGGCATCATCGCCGGTGTGGTGGGCGGCATCGTCGTGGCTTTCTTCTCAGGCTCCGAGCTCAGCGTCAGCGGCCCCGCGGCCGGCCTGGCGGTGATCGTCCTGAAGGCGATCGAGGAGCTCAAGTCCTTCCCCGCCTTCGCCTTGGCGGTGCTGATCTCGGGGGTCCTCCAGCTCGGCGTCGGGCTGCTGAGGGCCGGAGTCATCGGCGACTTCATCCCGAACATGGTCATCAAGGGGATGCTCGCCGGCATCGGCATCGTCATCATCCTCAAGCAGATCCCCCACGCCCTCGGCGACGACAACGACTATGTCGGCGACGAAAGCTTCCAGCAGCCTGACCATCTCAACACCTTCAACGAGATGGCCGAGTCGGTGGGCTCGTTCAACCTCGGGGCGATCCTCATCAGTGCCGTGTCGCTGGCGATCCTCTTCGGCTGGGACCATCCGGCCATCAAGCGCCGCCGCTGGGCCTCGTTGCTGCCGGCCCCCCTGCTGTGCGTGGTGGTGGGCACCCTGATGAACGAGGCCTTCAAGTCGGTCGCCCCGTCGTGGGTGCTCCTGGCCGCACGCCACCATCTGGTGGAGCTGCCGGTCATGGGCTCGCTCCGGGAGTTCCTTGGGGCCCTGCAGGTGCCCGCATTCTCCCGGATTGCCGACCCGCTCGTCTGGAAGGTCGCCGTGACCATCGCCATCGTGGGCAGCCTGGAATCGCTGCTGAGCCTTGAGGCCGTCGACAAGCTCGACCCGGAGAAGCGCATCTCCGACCCGAACGCCGAGCTTCGCGCCCAGGGCATCGGCAACTTCTTTTCCGGGCTGCTCGGGGGGCTTCCGGTGACCTCGGTGATCGTCCGATCCTCGGCCAACGTCTACGCCGGGGCCCGCACCCGCCTCTCATCCATTGTCCACGGCGTCCTCCTGCTGATGGCCGTGCTGCTCGTGCCGGCGCTGCTCAACCGGGTGCCCTTGGCGTGCCTGGCGGCCATCCTGCTTTCGGTCGGCTACAAGCTCTCGTCCTGGAAGATCATCCGGTCGGTCTGGAAGGAAGGCTGGTCCCAGTTCCTGCCCTTCGCCATCACCGTCGTCGGCATCGTGCTGACCGACCTCCTCAAGGGCATCCTGATCGGCCTGTGCGTGAGCGTGTTCTTCGTGATGCGCGCCTACACCCGCACGGCCATGACGGTGGTCCGTGACGGTGAAGACCACCTGATCCGCTTCAACAAGGACCTGACCTTCGTCAACAAACAGGAGCTCAAGGCCCGGCTCCGGGAGGTGCCCGACGGGTCCCGTCTGGTCATCGACGGGGTGCGGGCCCATTATGTCGACCATGACGCGGTGGAGGTGATCCGCGAATTCTGCGAGTCGGCCCCGCACCGGGGCATCCAGACGGAGTGCCGGAGCATCCAGGGAATCACCCGCAAGTAGGATCCGAATCCATGAAGAGCTACCAGAGACTGCTGCTGAACAACCAGGCCTGGGTTGCCGACAAGATGAGTCTCCGGCCGGACTTCTTCACCCGGTACTCCGGAGGGCAGAAGCCGGAGTTCCTGTGGATCGGCTGCTCCGACAGCCGTGTCCCGGCCGAGGAGGTCACCGGGGTCGAGCCGGGCGAGCTCTTCGTCCACCGGAACGTCGCCAACATGGTGGTGCACACCGACTTCAACATGCTCAGCGTCGTCCAGTACGCCGTCGAGGTGTTGCAGGTGAAGCATATCATCGTCTGCGGGCACTACGGCTGCGGAGGCGTCAAGACCGCCCTGAGCCGCATGCATCTGGGACTCATCAACAAGTGGCTCCGGCACATCAAGGACGTGTACCGGACCCATGCGGCCGAGCTGGACGCCATCCCCGACGAGGAGCGCCGCATCGAGCGGTTGGTCGAATTGAACGTGGCGGAGCAGGTGCACAACCTGGCGGAGTTGTCGTTCGTGCAGTTGGCCTGGAAGCGCCGCCAGCAGCCGACGCTGCACGGCTGGATCTACGACATCCACACCGGGCGCCTCAAGACGGTCACCCAGATGGAACCGGGCCATCCCCTCGACCCGATCTACTCCTACGAGTTCCCCGAGGAGTGATTGGCAGGGCCGACTGGCACGGTGCTTGATTGCCGGTGCCGGCGGGGCCATTTTCCGATCCATGAACCCGCAGTCGCCCGGCCAGGATTCCGGTTCCCCGGTCCTCGAGTCCCTGAAGAACGCCACCCGGCGGCGCTTCCTGCGGGATTGCGGCACGGGCATCGGGGCCCTCGCGCTGGGCAGCCTCTTGAATCCGTCCCTCCGGGCGGCCGCCCCGGGGGCCACGGATGCCGGCCCGGCGCTGCGGACCCTGCATTTCGCCCCGAAGGCCAAGAACATCATCTACCTGTTCCAGTCGGGCGGGCCCTCGCACCTGGACCTCTTCGACCCGAAGCCCGAGCTCACCAAGCGCAACGGGCAGAGGGTGCCGGAGGCGCTGGTGAAGAACATCCGCCTGGCCCAGATCGGCAAGGAGTCGAAGCTCCTGGCCTCGCCCTACCGGTTCGCCCAGCACGGCAAGTCCGGGGCGTGGGTCAGCGAGCTGATGCCGCACCTGGCGTCGATCACCGACAAGGTCTGTTTCGTGAAGGGCTTCCATTCCGAGGCCTTCAACCACGACCCGGCCACGCTCTTCATGAACACCGGGGCCCAGCTCGCGGGCCGGCCCGGCATGGGCTCATGGTTCAGCTACGGGCTGGGCAGCGAGAACAAGGACCTTCCGGCCTTCGTCGTCCTGATGACCGGCGTGGGGCAGCCCCTGACCAATGCGGCCTGGGGCAGCGGGTTCCTGCCCACCGTGCACCAGGGGGTCACGCTGCGCTCGCAAGGCGATCCGGTGCTCTATGTCGGGAATCCCCCGGGCATGGACCGCAAACGCCGCCGGCAGACCCTGGACGTGCTGAAGGACCTCAACCAGGCCCGCTACGACGTGCTGCAGGATCCCGAGATCCAGACCCGGATCGCCTCCTACGAGCTGGCCTATCGCATGCAGACCAGCGTGCCGGAGGTCATGGACATCTCGGGCGAGCCGACCAGGGTCCATGAGGCCTACGGCACGACCCCGGGTCGGGCGTCCTTCGCCAACAACTGCCTCCTGGCGCGCCGCTTGGTCGAGCGCGGGGTGCGCTTCGTGCAGCTGTACCACCGCGGGTGGGACCACCATGGCGGTCCCGACGGGAACCTGGTCTTCGACCTCAAGAAGCGCTGCGCGGAGACCGACCAGCCATCGGTCGCCCTCATCAAGGACCTCCAGGAGCGCGGTCTGCTGGACGAGACGCTCGTCCTCTGGGGCGGCGAGTTCGGCCGAACGCCGATGATGCAGGGCGCCCTGCGGCCGGACCAGATCGGCCGCGACCACCATCCCCACGGCTACACGATCTGGATGGCCGGCGGTGGCATCAAGCCGGGCACCGTCCACGGCGGCACCGACGAGTTCGGGTTCTACGCGGTGGAGAACAAGGTCCATGTGCACGACCTGCATGCGACGATCCTCCACCTCTTCGGCGTGGACCATCTCAAGCTCACCTACCGATTCCAGGGCCGCGATTACCGGCTCACCGACGTCCACGGCGAGGTCGTCCGGGGCATCCTCGCCTAGGACGATCCCCGGCGTGATCCGAGGTCGCCGCGTTGACGGTGTCCCGGGTCGTTCCCATATTGGCCACCCGATGTCGTTCGACCTCACCGCGATGCTGCAGGACTGGGAGTACAAACCCGGCCAGGTCGTCGCGCGCCGTTTCCAGGGCAAGGATGGCGAGAAGATCCAGCTCCGGGTCGACCTCGGCATCCTCCAGATGAACGCCCTCGGGCGACCGGACGGTCGCAAGCCCCTGGGCCACGAGTCCTGGTATCACGTCTACCGGCGGCGCATGGAGCAGGCTCCGGCCGCCGCCGATGGGGCCGACCCCGATTTCGTCCTCGGGTCCGAGGAATGCGGCCGCCTGCAGCAGGAGGCCATCCAATACCACCACCGCTACATCTGCTTCTTCCAGCTCGGCGACCATGAGGCCGTCGAGCGCGACTGCGCCCGCAACCTCGAGGTCTTCGGTTTCGTGGACCGCTTCGCCGAGTCCGATGAATTGTCCTGGAGCGTGGTCCAGTTCACGCCCCAGCTGCTCATGATGCGCACCCGGGCCCGCGGAGCGGCCTGCCTCGAACGCGGCGACCGCGACGGCGCCATGGCGGCCATCGAGACAGGCCTCGAGGAGCTGGCCGAATTCCACCGGGAGCACGACCGCGAGGAGCAGATCGAGCAGTGCGGCGAGGTGCTGTCGTTGCGAGGATGGCTCGACGAGCTGCGCACCCGACCGCCCCAGAACGAGCTCGAGCGGCTCAGGTTCGCCCTGGCCGAGGCCATCCGCATCGAGGACTACGAGACCGCCGCCCGCGTCCGCGACCAGCTCCGCAGACTCCAAGCCTCCGAGACATGAGCCTCCAGCAACGCGTCACCGACGAACTCAAATCCTCCATGATGGCCCGCGAGGCCGTCCGCACCGCCACCCTCCGCATGCTCAAGGCGGCCCTGGGTTACGCCCAGATCGAGAAGAAGACCGACACGCTTCCGGACGCCGAGGTGATGGCGGTGATCCAGCGCGAGGCCAAGAAGCGCCGGGACGCGATCGAGGAGTTCGAGAAGGGCGGCCGTGCCGAGATGGCCGCCAACGAACGCGCCGAGCTGGAGGTCCTTTCCGGGTTCCTGCCCAAGGCGTTGACGCCGGAGGAGCTCGAGGCCCTGGTCCGTGGGGTCATCACCGAGGTGGGTGCCACCTCCAAGAAGGACATGGGCGCCGTCATGAAGGCCGCCCAGGCGAAGGTGGACGGCCGGGCCGACGGGCGCAGCGTCAGCGCGCTCGTCTCCAGGCTCCTGCCTTGAGATCCGGGAGCCACCGGATGTCCTCCCAGCCGAAGCCCCACCGGACCCCGAGCGCCACCGCGTCCGATTTCATCCAGGCGCTCCGGGCCTCGGCGCTGGCCGCCCGTTCCGGGGGGCAGACCATCGGGGAGTTCCTCGACCGGCTCGGCGACGGCAACGCGTGGCTCATGTCCCTCATCCTCACCCTGCCTTTCATCCAGCCGCTGCCCACGGGTCCGATCGCCACCTTCGGCGGCCTGGCCTTCGCCGGCATCGGATGGCGCCTTCGGCGCGGGGATGAATCGGTCTGGTTGCCGGGCCGCATCCGATCGACGCGGCCCGGTCCCTCCACGTGGAATGCCTTCTCCGGTTTCGGATGCGGGCTCCTCCGGCTGCTGGGCCGGGTAAGCCGGCCCGACCGCATGCTCCGCCTCGTGGAGGTGGTGGGCCGGCGCGGGGCCGCGTGGCTGATCCTTGTCGGTGGGCTGTTGGTCGCCGTGCCGTTCCTGGTCGTGCCGCTTCAGAACTCGCTGCCCGCGCTCATCATCTTCTTCGCCTGTGTGGGGCGTCTCCAGCGTGACGGCGCAGTGGTTGCGCCAGTGGTTGGCCCATTGACCGGCCTCCGGCCAGCCGATCCGCGTTCGTGCGGCGGACAACCATTCGTTCTGCCAAGCCCGCAAAAACCGCTTGTGAAAAGTTTCACGATCTCCCAGTCTCAACCCATCCGGTCCATGGACGCGTTGATCCGCCGTGAAGGTGTGGTCGCGCCCGTGGGTCGTCCCCACACGATGCGTTGGTCCAGCATTCCAGTCGCCCTTGCCGCCGCCACAGGCCTTCAGGTCTGCGGTCTGGCCGCCGACCATGGCGCGCATGCCGAAGCCGCGGCCCAGCAAGGGTTGCCGTCGGCGGCGCCCGTCTTGTTCCATGTCGGCCCGCTGCCGGTGACCAATTCCATGGTGCTCACCTGGGTGGTCGCGCTGGTCCTGGTGTTGGCCGTGCGCATCGGCGTCGGTACCCTCCGCCAGGTCCCCGAGGGGGCGCAGAACTTCTGGGAGTGGCTCGTCGAGGGACTCTACGACTTCCTGGGCGGCATCATCGGGCCCGACCTGGTACGCAAGACCTTCTGGTTCTTCTCGGCCCTCTTCCTCTTCGTGGTGACGACCAACTGGTTCGGGCTCCTGCCGGGCGTCGGCACCATCGGTTGGGGACATCCCGGCGACCACGGGTTCCACGTTTCCGAGCCGCTCCTCCGCGGGGCCAACGCCGATTTCAACATGACCTTCGCCATGGCGCTGGTCTTCTTCGTGCTTTGGACGGTCTGGGCCCTGCAGGCCAACGGTCCGGTCGGGTTCCTCAAGCATCTTTTCGGGGCCAAGGGTGGCCTCGGTGGCCTCATGGGCCTGGTGTTGGTGGTGGTTTTCTTCGCGGTCGGCATCCTGGAGGTCGTCTCCATCCTCTTCCGGCCCGTTTCCCTGAGCTTCCGTCTCTACGGCAACGTCTTCGCCGGCGAGAACATGCTCGAGTCCATGACGCACCTGGGTGGGGCCACCTGGGGGTGGTTGACGGCCCTGCCGTTCTACTTCATGGAACTTCTGGTCGGACTCGTCCAGGCCCTGGTCTTCATGCTCCTGACGGCGGTCTTCACCCTCCTCATCTGTTCGCACGACGAGGAGCACGGGGAGGACGGCTCCCACCACTAGTCCGATTTCGGGCGCCAGACGGTGGCCAGACTGCCGGGGCGCTCGCGCAACAACAACCACGACACCCCATCCACATGATCGCAGAAATGTCCGGAAACATCCACGTGGCCGCAGCCGCCTTCGGTGCCGCCATCGGCGTCGGTCTCATCGGCAAGAGCGCCGCCGAGGCCGTCGGCCGCAACCCCGGTGCCGCGACCAAGATCCTCGTGCAGGCCATCCTGAGCACCGCCTTCGCCGAGGGCATCGTCTTCTTCGCGCTGTTCCTCTGGAACGGCAAGTGACCGGCACCGCCGGCGCGGGATCCCCCCACTCGGGCGGGATCCTGCGCCCGGCCCGCCGATCCTGACCGAACCGTCCGGACCACCATCCAGAGACTCGAGCCTCCCGGACCGCCCCAGAATCCGCACCCGATCCCGATTTCCACCGAAATGAGCCTCCTCGCCCTCCTGGCGGCCGCCGAAGGCGGACCCGTCGAACAGATCGCCAAGACCTTCGGCGCCAACGTGCCGGCGCTGATCGCCAACACGATCAGCTTCGTGCTGGTGGCGCTCATCCTCAAGAAGTGGGCCGTGGGCCCCATCCAGAAGACCCTGGAGGAGCGTCGCGCGGCCATCGCCCAGGGGCTGGCCGATGCCGCCAAGGCCAAGGAGGACCTCGCCTCTGCCCAGCGGAAGGCGCAGGAGCTCCTCGCCGAGGTCGGTGCCCAGTCGGCCAAGGCCCTCGAGGAGGCCCGGGCCGCCGCCGCCCGCGTCGCCGAGGCCGAGACCCGCCGGGCCGTGGCCGCCGCCGAGGAGATCGTCTCCAAGGCCCGGCAGGCCAACGAGGCCGAGCTGGAGCGCCTCAAGGCGGATCTCCGGAAGGAGTTCGGCCGGCTGGTGGTTGCCGCCAGCGTGGAGGTCACCGGCAAGATCCTCACCCTCGACGACCAGAAGCGACTGGCCGAGGAGACCCAACGGCAGCTCGCCGCCTGAGCGACTGCCCAAGGAACGAGCACCCCATTTCCCCAAGAACCCCGACCACCGGATGAAGATCGGAAAACAGGCCCGCCGCGACGGCAAGGATCTCTACCGAGCCTGCCTGCGGGACGGCATCCTCGACGAGGCCCGCGTCCGGCAGACGGTCGACCAGGTCATCCAGGCCAAGCCGCGCAACCACCTGGCGGCGCTGCAGCATTTCCTGTCACTGGTCAAGATCGATGTGGGCCGCCGCACGGCCCGCGTCGAGAGCGCGGTCGACCCGTCCCCCGAGGTCAAGGCGTCGATCCGCGAGACCCTCGGCCGCCGGTATGGCCAGGGCCTCGAGTTCCAGTTCTCCGTGCAACCCGCCCACATCGGCGGCCTCCGGGTCCAGGTGGGCAGCGACGTGTACGACGGCACCGTGAGGGCCCGCCTGGCGGCCCTTGAGAAGAGTTTCTGACGATCCGTTCCCTTTCCAACAGCCGACCAATCCCACTGACGACATGAGTTCCCTGCTCCAAGAAATCGAGGCCAAGATCGCCGGCGCCAAGGCGTCCGTGACCCGCCAAAACGTCGGACAGATCCGCGAGATCTCCGACGGCGTCTGCAAGATCGAGGGCCTTTCGGACTGCATGGCCAACGAGATGCTCGACTTCGGCGGCGGCGTGATCGGCCTCGCCCTGAACCTCGAGGAGACCGAGGTCGGCGCGATCATCCTCGGAGAGTACACCTCCCTCCGCGAAGGCAGCGAGGTCAAGACCACCGGCAAGCTGCTCTCGGTGCCCGTGGGCAAGGGCCTGCTCGGCCGCGTGGTCGACGTGCTCGGCCGCCCGCTCGACGGCAAGGGACCGATCGAGGCGACGACCTTCTACCCCGTCGAGAAGATCGCCCCCGGCATCGTGAAGCGGAAGTCCGTCAGCCAGCCGCTCCAGACGGGCATCATGGCCGTCGATGCGATGATCCCCATCGGCCGCGGCCAGCGCGAGCTGATCATCGGTGACCGCTCCACCGGCAAGACCACGATCGGCGTGGACACCATGATCAACCAGGCGCGCATCAACCAGCAGAACGCCGGGGCCAAGGATTTCCGTCCGGTCTACAACATCTACGTCGCCATCGGCCAGAAGCAGTCCAACATCGCCCGCGTCGTCGCCGAGCTCGAGAAGGCCGGCGCCCTCGAGTACACCATCGTGGTGGCGGCCGCGGCCTCCGACTCCGCGGCCGACCAGTACCTGGCCCCGTTCTCCGGCGCCTCCATCGGCGAGTGGTTCATGGACAACGGGATGGACGCGCTGATCATCTACGACGATCTGTCCAAGCAGGCCACCGCCTACCGCCAGGTGTCGCTGGTGCTCAAGCGCCCCTCCGGCCGCGAGGCCTACCCCGGCGACGTGTTCTACCTGCACAGCCGCCTCCTGGAGCGCTCGGCCCGCGTCAACGAGAAGAGCGGCAACGGGTCGCTCACCGCGCTGCCGATCATCGAGACCCAGGCGGGCGACGTCTCGGCCTACATCCCGACCAACGTCATCTCCATCACCGACGGCCAGATCTACCTCGAGACCGACCTGTTCTACCAGGGCGTGCGTCCGGCCATCTCGGTGGGTCTGTCGGTCAGCCGCGTCGGTTCGGCCGCGCAGATCAAGGCGATGAAGCAGGTCGCCGGCAAGATCAAGCTCGACCTCGCCCAGTACCGCGAACTGGCCGCCTTCGCCCAGTTCGGCTCCGACCTGGACGCCAAGACCCAGGCCACGCTCGAGCGCGGCAAGCGCATCGTCGAGCTCTTCAAGCAGAGTCAGTACAATCCGATCCCGGTCGAAATCCAGGTGTCCATCCTCTGGACCATGCAGAACGGCCTGCTCGACGACGTGCCCGTCGACAAGGTCAAGGATTTCCAGGGGAAGATCACCGACTTCCTCAACACCCGGAAGGCGGCCCTGCTCGAGAAGATCCGCACCGAGAAGGCCATCAGCGATGCGTTGGCCGCCGAGCTGAAGGCCGCCGTCACCGAGTTCAAGCAGAGCTACCGCTAAGCCGCAGCCCGACGGGAACCCGTCCCGAACCCGTCCCAACCACCATGCCCAGCACACGCGACATCCGGCGCCGCATCAAGTCGGTCAAGAACACGGCGCAGATCACGAAGGCGATGCAGATGGTCGCCTCGGCCAAGATGCGCCGTGCCCAGCAGGCGGCGCTGGCCGGTCGTCCCTACGCCAACCTCATGAACGAGGTGCTGGCCGCGGCCACGGCGGGCGCGGGCGACTTCCAGCACCCGCTGACCGAGCGGCGCGAGGTCCGGAAGCGGGCCCTCATCCTCATCAGCACCGACAAGGGGCTGTGCGGGGCGCTCAACACCAACCTCCTGCGCGAGGCGGCCAAGGTGCCTGCCGCGACCACGGTCTACATCGCCGCGGGGCGCAAGGGCGCCCAGTGGGTGGCCCGCCTGAAGCGCGAGCTCGTGGCCGAGTTCTCCTACAAGGACACGCCGCAGTTCGCCGAGGCCCGGGCGATCTCCAAGTTCGCCCAGGAGCTTTTCCTCAGCGGTCAGGTCGACGCCGTGGATGTGGTGTTCACCAACTTCATCAACACGCTCACCCAGAAGCCCGAGGCGAGGCAGCTGCTGCCGATCGGCCGTCTGGAGAAGCTCGAGGCGGACCTCTCCGGGCCGGGGTCGGCCGCCGAGCTGAGTCCCTCGGCCGAGGCCGGCCACCTGTTCGAGCCCGCCGCCCCGACCGTCCTGGGCAACCTGCTGCCGCACTACGTCAACTACCAGCTCTTCCAGTTCCTCCAGGAAGCCAAGGCCTCCGAGCACTCGGCCCGGATGGTCGCCATGAAGAGCGCCACCGACAACGCCAAGCAGCTCATCAAGGACCTCACCCTGGAGTACAACAAGCTCCGCCAGGCCAACATCACCAAGGAACTTCTCGAAATCACCAGCGCCGCCATGGCGATGGGCAACTGACCCTCTCGGAAATGAACACAGGAAAGATCGTCCAGATCATCGGTCCCGTCGTCGACGTGGAGTTCCCCGGAACCCTCCCCGCGATCTACAACGCGCTGACCGTCGACTTCACGCCCCCCGGCGGCTCCGCCACCCGCCTCACGCTCGAGGTGCAGCAGCACCTCGGCGGGAATTGGGTCCGCGCCGTCGCGATGAGCACCACCGAGGGCCTCAAGCGTGGCCAGGTGGTCGTCGACCAGGGCCAGCCCATCTCCATGCCGGTCGGCGAGGGGGTCATGGGCCGCGTCTTCAACGTCACCGGTGAGGCTGTCGACGAGCAGGGTCCGGTCGCCGCCGACAAGCACTACCCGATCCACCGCAGCGCCCCGCCGCTGGTCGACCAGTCGACCAGCCCCCAGATCCTGACCACCGGCATCAAGGTCATCGACCTGATCTGCCCCTTCCTCAAGGGCGGCAAGGTCGGCGCCTTCGGTGGCGCCGGCGTGGGCAAGACGGTCGTCATCATGGAGCTCATCAACAACATCGCGAAGCTGCACGGCGGCATCTCGATGTTCGCGGGCGTCGGTGAGCGCACCCGCGAGGGCAACGATCTCTACAACGAGATGATCGAGGCCAACGTCATCAAGACCAAGAAGGACGCCAAGGGCCACCCGGAGATCGGCGCCAACGGCATGCCCGTGCTCGAGCCCGGCTCCCGCATCGGCCTGGTGTACGGCCAGATGAACGAGCCGCCCGGCGCCCGTCTGCGCGTCGCCCTCTCGGCCCTGGCGGTGACCGAGTATTTCCGCGACGAGAAGAACCAGGACGTGCTCCTCTTCGTCGACAACATCTTCCGCTTCTCCCAGGCGGGTTCCGAGGTGTCGGCGCTGCTGGGCCGCACGCCGTCGGCGGTGGGCTACCAGCCCACGCTGGCTGCCGAGATGGGCAACCTGCAGGAGCGCATCACCTCCACCAAGAAGGGGTCCATCACCTCCTTCCAGGCGGTGTACGTGCCGGCCGACGACCTCACCGACCCGGCCCCCGCGACGACCTTCGCCCACCTCGACGCGACCATCGTGCTCGAGCGCTCGATCGCCGAGCTGGGCATCTTCCCGGCCGTCGATCCCCTGGCCTCCAACTCCCGCGCCTTGGCGCCCGAGTTCGTCGGCCAGGAGCACTACAACGTGGCCCGCGGCGTCCAGAAGGTGCTCCAACGCTACAAGGACCTGCAGGACATCATCGCGATCCTGGGCATGGACGAGTTGTCCGCCGAGGACAAGCTGACCGTCTTCCGCGCCCGCAAGATCCAGAAGTTCCTCAGCCAGCCCTTCACGGTGGCCGAGCAGTTCACCGGCCGCCCCGGCAAGCAGGTGCCGGTCTCCGAGACCGTGCGGAGCTTCAAGGAAATCCTCGAGGGCAAGTACGACGACGTGGCCGAGGCCAACTTCTACATGAAGGGCGGCATCGACGAGATCAAGGACTGAGCCGACCCGGAGGCGGGTTCCCCCCGCTTCCGGTCCGCCGATCCCGACGCGAACCGCGATCCCAGAGCCACGATCCCACAGAACCCCGACCGCAAGACACCGACGCCATGGCCACGCTCAAGCTGGAAATCGTCACCCCGGAGGCCCGCATCTATTCCGAGGAGGTCGAGATGGTCACCCTGCCGGGGGTCGAGGGCGAGATGGGCATCTTCCCGATGCACATCCCGCTGATGACCCAGATCGCCCACGGCGAGATCATCGCCCGCAAGGGTGGCCAGGACCACTTCCTGGCCGTCGGTGAGGGATTCGCCGAGATCACCGGGAGCCGCGTCGCGATCCTCACCGACATGGCCATCCGCGCCGACGACATCGACGAGGCCAAGGCCGAGGAGGCCCGCCGTCAGGCGGAGGCCCGGCTGGCCCAGAAGCTCGGGGATGAGGAACAGGCGATGGCGCAGGCCTCGCTCATGCACTCGCTCACGCAGCTCAACCTCAAGCGGCGCCAGAAGCGCTGATGCCCGGCCAGATTCGGGCCTCACGGCCCGTGCACCCGACGGCCGCCGGATTCCGGCGGCCGTTGCGTTTCCGGGACCCTCCCGTTAGCTTGGAGCATCAGGTCCCGTCCCGACGGGAGCCGACGCCATGACCGATCCCCGCAGCAACGCCCCCGGAACCGTCGAGATCCAGCGGCCCGAGGTCGACCCCGACGCCGAGGCCCAAGGCATCCGGGAGCGCGACTACGTGGTCATCGCCTGGGACGATCCCGTGAATCTCATGCCCTACGTGACCCATGTCTTCCAGCAGGTGTTCGGCTGGACGCACGAGAAGGCCCAGCGCCACATGCTGGAGGTCCATGAGCAGGGACGCAGCGCCCTTGTTCGCGAGAGCTTCGAGATGGCCGAGCACCACGTGCATGCCCTCCAGAAGTACTCGATCAACGCCACCATCGAGCCGGGCAACCCATGAGGCTGCTCGGGAAGGACTCCGAGGGCACCTCCTGGGTCCTCGCCGAGGTCGAACGGGGGCTGCTGGTCTCCATCCTCCGGACCCCGCATGGCCCGAGGCACGCCCCCCGACTGAGCCGGGCCTCCCCCGAACTGCAGGCGGCCGGCGCCATCGAGCTGGCCGATGAGCTGGAGGGTCACCGGGCCTCGACACGGGCGCGCTTGCTCGACTTCCTCGAGGACGCCCCCACGACCGGCACCGTGGAAGGTGACGGGCCAGGCCGGCTGCTGCGGCTGGCTCCTGCCGACCTGGAAATGTTCCTGCAGGTGCTCAACGAGGTCCGGCTCGGGGCTTGGGAACGGCTCGGGTGTCCGAACCCGCCGGAGCCTCCGGACGACCTGTCGACCGAGGCCCCGGAGTTCCGGTCCTGGTTCGAGCTGGTGGTCGCCAGCCGGATCCAGGGCTTCCTCCTCTCGGCCGCCTTCCCGGCATGAGCCGGTCCGCCGGAGCCGTCGCGTTCGTGGCGCCGGGTGACCGGTTGCCCGATCCCCGCGGGGCCCGGGGTGATGGGCTCGTGGCCGTCGGGGGCGACCTGTCGGTGGAACGGCTCCTCGAGGCCTACCGGGGCGGCCTGTTCCCGTGGTCCGCCGACCCGGTCACCTGGTGGTCGCCCGACCCGCGCGGCATCCTCGAGGTGGGCGGCCTGCATGTCTCCCGCAGCCTCGCCCGGACGCTGCGGCGCGGCACCTACCGGGTGAGCCTGGACGAGGACTTCGAGGGAGTCATCCGCGCCTGTGCCTCCGAGCCCCGCCGGGGTGTCCGCTCGAGCTGGATCTCGGAGGGGCTCCTCTCGGCATACCTGGAGCTGGCGCGTGCCGGACACGCCCACAGCGTCGAATGCTGGCAGGACGACCGGCTGGTGGGCGGCGTCTATGGCGTGGCGTTGGGGGCCTTCTTCGCAGGGGAGTCCATGTTCCATCGGGCCGACGACGCGTCGAAGGTCGCCCTGCACCACCTGGACCGCCACCTGGCGGCGCGGGGCTTCACGCTGTTCGATTGCCAGATGGTCACGCCCGTGACCCGGGCCCTTGGTGCGGTGGAGATCCCGCGCGCCGACTACCTCGCCCGGCTCGGGCCCTCGGTCTGTCAGCCCGATCGGTGGTGAGGCCCCGCGGCGAGGCCTCAGGCGGCGGCCTTCTGGCGCGACTCCAGCGAGGCGATCATGCCGGACAGGATCGCCCGGCCGTCCTCGCTGCCCAGGAGGCCCTCGACCGCCCGGTCCGGGTGGGGCATGAGCCCCGCGACGTTGAACCGTTCGTTGGCGATGCCGGCGATGTTGCGCACCGAGCCGTTCGGGTTGGCCGCCTCGGTCACCGCGCCGGTCGCGTCGCAGTACTGCCAGAGGATCTGGCGACCGGCCTCGAGGCGCTCGAGGGTCGGGGCGTCGGCGAAGTAGCAACCCTCGCCATGGGCGATGGGGATGCGCAGCGGCGCGCCGTCGCGGGCGATGCCCGAGGTGAAGGGGGTGTCGAAGTTGGCGGTCTTCAGGAAGACCTGCTCGCAGTGGAAACGCAGGTCGCGGTTGCGGATCAGCGCCCCGGGCAGCAGGCCCGCCTCGCAGAGGATCTGGAAGCCGTTGCAGATGCCCAGCACAAGGCCGCCCGCCTCGGCGAACCGGATCACGGCCTGCATCACCGGGCTGAACCGGGCGATGGCGCCGCACCGCAGCGCGTCGCCGTAGCTGAACCCGCCGGGGACGATCACCGCGTCGACGTCGCCGAGGGAGGTCTCCTTGTGCCAGACCATCCGGGCCCGGGCCCCCATCGCGCGCACCGCGTGGACGCAGTCCTGGTCGCAGTTGGAGGCGGGGAACTGGAGGATGGCCAGCCGCATGGTCGGGGTCGGGTTGCCGGGGCTCATTCCACGATCTCCAGCCGGTAGTCCTCGATCACCGGGTTGCTCAGGAAGCGCCGCGCGGCCTCGTTCAGGGCCTGCTCGGCCTCGGCCGCCTTGGTGCCCGGGGCGAGATCGATCTCGATGTACTTGCCCATGCGGACTCCGGCGACCCCTGCATATCCCATGTGCTCGAGGGCATTGGCGACGGTCTTGCCCTGCGGATCGAGCACGGCTTTCTTCGGGGTGATGACGAGCTTGGCTTTCATGGTCGGCGGGAGCACGGGCAGAGGCCCCGGGTCTCCCCGGGTGGGGCCAGAAGATGGGGCAGGCGACCGGCCGAGGTGAAGCCAATTCCCCCGGTGCGTCCGTCCGGCCTGGAACCGCTCGAGGTGGCGCGCCCGATCGGGTCGGCAGCAGGGGCGGCGGTTGGCTGGCCCGGACGCCGGATCGGCCGCGGAACCCGGATGGGACAGGCCTGAATTGGACGCTTGCCAGTCGGTCGCCGGGCGATAGGGTTCCGGTTCTTTCCGCTGGATGGCCCAGCGGGTCATCCCGTCCCCACTATGGCAGTCAACGCGAACGAACTCCGCAAGGGTCAAGCGATCCAGTACAACTCCGACATCTGCGTCGTCCTCGAGGTCACGCACCGGACCCCGGGCAACCTGCGCGCCTTCGTGCAGGCCATCCTCCGGAGCATCCGCACCGGCAAGAGCATGGATGTGCGCTTCAGCTCGGCGGAGAAGGTGGAGACCGTGCCGCTCATGACCCGAAAGATGGAGTTCAGCTACAAGAGCGGCGACGACTTCGTCTTCGTCGACCCGGAGAGCTACGAGGAGGTCACCGTGACCCCGGAGTTCGTCGGCGACGCCAAGAACTACCTGACCGAGAACAGCCAGGTCACCATGACCTTCGTGGAGGAGAAGGCCGTCATCATCGAGCTGCCCTCGAGCGTGGTCCTCACGGTCGCCGACGCCCCCGAGGGCCTCAAGGGCGACAGCGCCAACAACGTGCAGAAGACCGTGACGCTGGAGACCGGCGTCGAGATCAACGCCCCGCTGTTCATCAAGACCGGCGAGAAGATCAAGGTCGACACCCGCACCGGCAAGTACATGGAGCGCGCCTGAGCGGATGGAGCGCGCCTGAGCCGAGCGCCCAAGGGCTTGACCGGTCGGGATCGTTCCCGCCGCAGGCTCGGCCGCCCCGGCCCGCGAGCGTATTCAGCGTATTCAGCGTATTCAGCGTCTCCGGAACCGAAGGCCCGTCCCGCGATCGTGGGGCGGGCCTTGCCGTTTCTGCGGGGGCGGCCACGGACCTGCCCCTGCGGCCCGCTCACTCCTCCCAGTCGCAGAGGGCCGAGATGGCGCCGGCGGACCCGTCGCGCAACCAGCCGTCGAGCTGTGCCGGATCCTTGAGCTGCTGGCCGCGGATCCGGGGCACCGCCACGAAGCGGGTGTCGATGCCGTCGAGGGCGCTCAGGTCGCCCCAGAGCTTCTCGAACTGGGTGACGGGGAAGACGTCCTCCTGGCCGTGGCCCCAGCGTTTCTTGACCTCCTTCAGGGTCACGTAGGTGGGCAGTCGGCCAGCCAGCCCGCGGATGGCCGCCGAGATCCGGGCGTCGTCCTGGCCAAGGATGTCGGCGCGGGTCAACCCGAAGGCCTCCAGCAGCCGGTCGAGGTGGATCCACGTGGTCATCGAGTTGTAGAAGCGCAGGCGGAACTCGTCCTCCTCGCGCGGCATCGCCAGGCCCTCGACCAGCCGTGCCCGCCCGTTCACCCGCGCCAGCCCGCCGCCGCGGTCCTCGAGCCGGCGGCCGATCACCTCGAAGGTCAGGCAGGCCCCGCTGAGCAGGTGCTGGCCGAGCAGGCCGGGATCCACCGAGGCGCCCAGCGTGTCGATGTTGTGCAGGAGCAGGTATTTCAGCTGCGGGCGTTCCCCGAGCAGCCCGGCCAGCACACCGTTGCGGAAGAGGTTCGGCACCTCGAAGAAATGGCCCACCGGGTGCAGGCATTGCAGCGGCAGGTTGTCGGTGTAGTCGGAGGCCTCGCCGGCCGAGCGTGCCCAGCCGATCAGCGCCGAGCGCAGGCTCTCCCGGACCTTCTGCTGCTGCACGTCGAGGACCTGCTGGGGCATCTCCTCCCAGGCGAAGCGCAGGTCGCGCTCGGTCGGCACGAGCCTCAGGCCGACGCTGCGGCCGGGGGAGAGCAGCAGCGGGCCGGGGTAGCCGTGACCCCCGGCCTCCCGCAGCCACGCCTCGGTCGGACCATGCGTGAGGTAGCTGGTGCTGAAGAGGTGCGGCAAGGCGTGTCCGGCCAGGCGGCCCGAGCGGCGCGACTTGGCCAGGTGGGTCTCGATGAAGGTCCGGTGGCGGCCGGCGAGCTTGGCGAAGGGATGCAGCGCCTTGCAGGTGCCGGCTCCGCCGGTCCACCGCGAGCCCGCCCCCGCGGCCAGGGTCACCACCGCCACCTCGCCTGCCCGCAGCGCGGCCTCGCCGGCAGCCAGCGCCTCGGGTGGAATCCGGGTGCCGGGCAGGTCCCAGCGGACGAGGTCGTCGTCGGCCACGTCCTCGATCCGGCTGTCGGTGCGCAGGCGGTTCTGGGCCAGGCCGATCCGGCCCTCCCGGAGGTCGGAGCGGATCTGCTCGTGCTGGGCCGGGTCGAACCCGTTCCGCTCCAGCAGCGAGCGCAGGTCGTCCCGCCCGGAGGCGCCTCCGCGGGGCCGGGGCAGGAGCGTCTCGAAGAGGCTGGTGATGAGGCCTGCCAATTCCGGGCGCGACCGGGCCGCCATCCCGACGCGGTCCAACTCGGCCCGCCGGGCGGCGGTCAGCGAGCGGCGGTCGGCCCGCAGCAGCGCCGGCACGGTGAGCGCGTAGTACCCCGGGGGCATCAGCGCCTCGTCCCCGGCCAGCAGGTCGGCCACCGTGCCGTGCTCGTTGATGGCGTAGTCGAAGACCACCGGGTCCATGGCGAAGGGCAGTGCCGCGGCCAGCGACCGCTTGGTCTCGAGCATCAGCTCCCTCAGCCGGGACAACGCCTGCGCCTTGCGCGCGGGGGCGAAGATGAAGCCCATGCCCCCACCCGACATGCCCCCGAGCATCCAGAAGCCCCAGAAGTCGTCGCCGAACTCGGTCTCGCACCGGGCGATGAGCCGCTCGGTGAAGGCGTTCGACGCCCAGGGGATGATGGTCTGGATCGGGCGGCGGAAGTTTCGCGTGGTGGCTTTGGCCACCGCCCGGATGTCGCCCCGCTGGAGGGCGTCGATCACCTCGTCCAGCACGCCGAGGGCCTCCTGCCGACCGGCCCACTCGGCCTCCGAGCGGAGCAGGTACTTCTCGGTCACCATCTCGAGGATCGGCCCCACGTTCTGGGCCATGCCGCCGTGCACCACCACCAGCGAGTCCATCAGCGCCCGCCGGGACGATTCGGGGATCTCCTGCCGGCTGAACACGTGGTGGGTCGGCATGAGGCAGCCGCGCGACACGCCGAACTCCGCGTCGCCCTCGCCCGCGGCCACGCCGGTGATGAGCTTGATGCCCGGCCAGATGCCGCCCGAGTCCTGCCAGCCGCCGCCGGAGCCGCCGAGCCATTCACCCAGCAGGGCCCGCGCGAGCACCAGCCGGCGCTCGGATTCCTCGAGGGGACCGGTCAGCGAGCCCGCCTGGCCGGTGGCCCGCATGCAGACGCTGATGAGCGAGCCGAGCAGGTTGGTGCTGACGGCGAGCCGCGAGCCCTTGGGGATGTCGTTCACGCAGGAGCACAGCTCGAGGCCGAGCCCCGGGCCGACGATCCGGGCCAGCAGGTCGGCCAGCGACCTTCCCGAGCCCTCGATGCCCGGGGGCACCAGCCCGGAGGCGATCACGGCCGCCTTCAGCAGGCCGAGGTGGTCCTTGGCGAAGTCGAAGACCTCGCCCAGCGAGGCGATGTCCGCCGTGGCGCCGAGGTCCACGGAGGTGAGCCGGAGCACCGGCTCGTCCAGCACCCGCAGCCAGGCGCTGACCGGCGGCCGGGGCTCCGCATCGCGGCCATGCACGCCCAGGTCCACCGACAGGTTGAGCACGCGCGCGCCCTCCGGGTAATCCATGCCCAGGAAGAAGATGTCGGACCAGGCCGAGTGGGTGAGGTCCATGCGCACCGGGGTCCGCTCGCGCAGGATGGGATGGGTGCCGTCGGCCGAGCGCTGCAGCAGTTCGGGCCGCAGCCGCAGCGGCTGGTCGGCCGGGTGGCCCATGCGGAACATCCACTGGTTCCCGCGCACGGTCCGCACGCTCCGCCGCACCTGGTCGGCCAGGGTCTGGAAGGCCAGCCGGTGGTAGGCCGTCGCGAGGGCCGAACAGAGGCCGTCGGAGGGCCCGCCGGCCCGCTGCTCGGCCAGGAAGCCGTCGATGGCCTCCTCGAAGCGCCGGTGCAGCAGGTGCTCGAAGCCGGAGAACGGGATGAGGCCGGTGTGGCTGGCGAGGACGCCCGCACGGTCGGGCCCACCCGCGGCGGTCGTCGCCAGTCGGGGCGGCAGGTGGTACCGGTGCAGCGCCGCGAGGAAAAACAGCGCCCGCACCCGATCATAGAGATTCTGGGCATCCCGCCGGAAGCGGTCGAGCGCCTCGCAGGCGGCGAGCAGCCCGGCCAGGTCGGTCGATGCGGCCCAGCCATCGAGCGGCCGGTTCCGCACGGACGGCTCCGGCGACGTGATGAGGTCGATGAGCGGATGGGCCGGCACGATGGATTCACCATCCCCGAAGGCCTTCCACCCCGTCAACGTCGCGGACCGCCCCGGTCTGGGGACGCCCCCGGTCACCGGTGGGGCGACCCCGGGGCCCGGTCATCGCTCCCGGCGGCCGAGGCCGGCGAGGTGGCGGAGCAGGTCGCGCAGCTCGTCCTCGGTCAGCGCATCGACCAGCCCGGCGGGCATGATCGATCCGGCCTGGGTCTGGGAACGGATGCGGCTCCGCGCCAACCGCAGGGGCTTGCGGGTGGCCGCGTCGAGCAGCACCACCTCGTCGGCCGAGCTGCTTTCCAGGCGTCCCTGCAGCTCCTCGCCGTCGGCCAGGGTGAGGTTCCAGGCCATGAAACCCTCCTTCACCTCGGCCTGGGGTTCGAGGATCGCCCGCAGGATGAACTCGGGTGTCTGGGCGGTGCCGAGGGCCCCGAGGTCTGGTCCGAGGCCCGGTTGCGAGGCGCCGACCCCGTGGCAGGCCGTGCAACCCAGCTCGGCCCGCGCGAAGATCCGGGCTCCCCGGGCGGCGTCGCCCGAGGTCGACACCGTCCGCAGGAAGGCCGTCCGGGCGGCCGGGGAGGCCAGCCGCTCCGTGAGGGTCGGTCCGGCGGAGGCCCGGCCGAGGGCGGGTCCCAGCACCGGGACGAGCTCCGGGACGTTCCGGCCGGCCTGCGCCAGGAAGGCCGCCAGCGCCCGGGCCGACGCGGGATGGGATGGGGTGGCCTGCAGCGCCCGGGCCAGCGCGGTCGCCCCCCGGGGTTGCCGAAGGATCGGGGCGGCCACCGCCTCGATCGAGGCGGTGTCGGTCTCCCGGGCCAGCACCTCGGCCGCCAGGCGGGCCGAGGCGTCGGGGTCGCGGGGGGGCAGGGCGGCGGCGGCGGCCGTCTTGAGGGCCGGGCCTGCCCCGGGTCCGGCGGCCCGGAGGATGCGACCGGTGTGCTCGGGGGCGGGGAAGAGGGCCAGCCCGAGAATCGCTCCGGCCCGGACGGGTTCCTCCGTGTCCGCCGCCTCGACGAGGCGCACCAGATCGGCCTCGAGGGCGGCCACCTGCCAGCGGCCGACGAGCCGGGCGGCGGCGGCGCGGATCCCGGCGTTCGTCCCGGCCAGGAGCGGGGCCAGCGCGGGCCGGAGGTCCTGGGTCGGTTGGAGACCGAGGTCGCGGCCGAGGGTGTCGAGCCGCAGGAGGGCACGGGCATGGGCCCCGGCATCGTGGGCCGACCCGACGGTGTGGGTGCGCGGGGCCAGGAGCAGCGGGATGTCCTGCGGCCGTGCGGCTGCCAGAACGGCCTCGACCAGCGAGGCCTGGGTGTCGGCCGGCAGGGCCACCTCCTGCACCCGGCGCAGGCGCGTGGCGGCCTCGTCGACCGTGTCGGCGCTGCGGTCGGCGCGGGTGAAGGCCTCCTTGCGGCGCTGGCTGCCGCCGAAGGTCAGGGCCCCCCGGGCATAGGGGCCTTTCCAAAGCGGCTTGAGCGCGTGGACACACTGGGTGAAGGCGTAGGTGATCGGCGCCTCCTCGGTCCCTTCCATCGCCAGCGACGCCACCTCGACCCCCCGGGCGTCCGGCACGTAGGCGCAGGCCACCACCGCCTCGAGGCGGACCCTCGGGTGCGGGTCGGCGGCCAGACGACCCAGGATTTCCAGGGGATCCTTCAGGCGGGTGGCCCAGTGCCCGGTGATGCGGGCGGCCCGGGCGCGGTGGTCGGGTTCGGCCGAGCGCGACAGGGCCATGACGGACCCGGGATCGGGCGCCTCGTGGGCCGCCAGGATGCCGACCCCCTCGTTCCATCGCTCCAGACGCGCCGTGTCCGACGGTGCGGCCGCGACCCAGGCGCGCACCCCCGCGACGACCGCCTCGGTCGGCCGGTCCTTGAGCACCCGGGCGGCGAGTTGCCGGTTCCACCGTTCCGGCGAGAGCAGCGCGTCGAACAGCGCGGGCAATGCCGCCTTCTCGAGGGGGGCGGGTGCCTTCAGGGGGGACCGGCCGTTGGCGGTGACACGCCAGATGCGGCCGCGCGTCTTGTCACGGTCGGGATGGCGGAAGCTCGTCTGGTAGTGGCCGATGAGCGGGTTGAACCAGTCGCAGAGGTAGAGCGCCCCGTCCGGGCCGAAGCGCACGTCCACCACCCGGAAGGCCGTGTTGGTGGATTCCACCAGCGGCGCCAGGCGCTCCACCTGGAAGCTCGCGCCGCGCGGAGTCATCCGGAAGCGCTCCACGCTGTTGTGCAGGTAGCCCCCGGCCACGAACTCGCCCCGGTGCTCCGGGAGCCAGTGGCCGTTGTCGGCGATGTCGGCCCCGCCGAACTTGCGGCCCTGGTTCCACAGCGGCGGATGCGCCTCGAAGTGCTCGGTGCGGATCATCGCCTGGGTCAGGTGGGCGATGCCGTGGCCGTTGCCGGCGAAGACGAAGGGCTGCCCCGCGCGGTCGAAGGTGGTGCCGAAGGGATTGTGCGCGCCCATCGCGCCGTCCCAGAAGGCGTCGAGCCGGAGGCTGCGGGGCCAGAAGCGCCAGACGCCGGCCTGGTGCAGCGTCTCGTTGCCCCATGGCGTCTCGATGCGGCTCACCGCGTGCAGGCCCTGGCTCATCATCAGCTCGCCGGCCGGACCCCAGGTGAAGGAGTTGATCGTCTGGTGCGTGTCGCCGGTTCCGAACCCGCTGAAGATCACCCGCCGCTGGTCGGCCTTGCCGTCGCCGTCGGTGTCCTTCAGGAAGAGCAGCTCGTCGGCCGCGCCCACATACACGCCGCCGTCGCCGAGCTCGAGGCCCAGGGGCATGTGGAGCTGGTCGTCGAAGACCGTGGTGCGGTCGGCGCGACCGTCGTGGTCGGTGTCCTCGAGCACCACGATGCGGTCGCGCGGGGTCTCGCCGGGGCGGATCTGGGGATAGCTGGTGGTCGTGGCCACCCACAGCCGCCCGTCGCCGTCGAAGCGGATCTGGGTGGGCTTGACCACGCCGTCGGCCTCGCTGGCGAAAAGGTGGATCGAATACCCGTCGAGCGGTCGCAGCGTGGCCCGCTCCTCGTCGGGGGTCTGGGTGGCGAGCAACGGGCCGCAGAGGCCCAGCATCGTCCCGAGCAGGGTCCGGGAGACGCCGGGGCGGGAGGCCAAGGACCGGTGGAGGAAGGGCATGGCAGGTCAGCGGGCGGTGTTGGAGTCGGGTACGGGTGCGGCGCTGGCGGCAAGGGCGTCGGCCTGGCGGTCGGCGGCCTGGAGCAGCGGCACGAACTGCTCCATCTCGGCCGGAAACCACCGGATCTTCAGGTCCCGATGGTCGCGGCTGCTGGGTTGCTCGGTGCGGTCGCCCGCAAGGAAGGCCCAGTTGGTGGGGCGGGTGTAGCCTTTCCAGAGGGCGTTGCGCTGGACCAGGGCCTGTCGGAGGGCCTCCCAGGACGGTTCCTGGAAGCGCCCGTTGGCATCGACCCCGGGAACGGCCCGGTTGCCGAGCCAGGGCCGGAGGGCCGTCGCCGCGATGCGTGCGTGGCCGGCGTCGCTGAGCCGTCGGCCGTCCTCCGAGAGACCCCGGCGGCCTCGGGCGGCCTCGAAGACGTCGATGAGCGGCAGGTTCCGATGCTGGGCGATCCGGCGGATGCGCTCGGCGTAGGCCTCGACCGGAGGCGGCTCGGGTCGCAGGACCGGGGCCGGCGTGGCGAGCACCACGCGCACGCCCAGGGCCTGCACGTCGACCACCCACTGGTCCAGCCGCTCGGCAAAGGCCTCGAGGCGATCGATGCCGCCGTAGGCCTCGCCCTGGCCGAAATCGAGCACGCACAGGGTCGCCTTCGCGTCGGCCACCTGCCGAAGGGGCGGCGGGTAGTTCACGTCGCGCAACTGGCTGAAGACGGTGTCGCCCTCCCGCGCGAAGTTCAGCACGCGCAGCCGGTGGCCCGGGTGGGTGGCCATCAGGAGCGTCTCCCAGTGGGCGCCCCGGGCCCGCGCCTCGGCGCCGCCGCCGCCCAGGATGGCGATGACGTCGTTGGTGCGCAGCGGGCGCGACGGCCCGGGGCCCTGGGCATGGGCGGCCATCGGGGTCCGGAGGCTCCAGAGCAACGTGCCGACGAGGATCCAGGGAAACCGGTTCATGGGGAGCGAGAGGGACGTGCCGTGAATCAAACAGCCCGACCCCGCGTTGGAAAGCCCCAACGCCAAGTCCCAACGCCGATCCGACCCGTTCTCCCCCCAGAGAGCCTTTGCAGAATCCCCGCCTCGGTGATACCAGAGCCTCCCAGGAACCCAGACCTGCCATGAATGCCCCCTTGCGCCTTTCCCCCCGCCTTCCCCTCCTTGCCATGTTGGCGGGCGGCCTGTCCGCCGATGCGGTGGTGACCGTGCCAGATGCGGCCCTGCAGGACTCGGTGCGGTCGGCCCTCCAGGCCGAGGGGCGTCGTCAGCGGGCCGAGGCGTCGTCGTGGAAGGTCTTCCACGGGTTCGGCTTCCGGGACCGCCTGCCGGAGAGCGGCATCACCTTTCGGCAGGTGCCCGTCGATGACGGTGCGCGCGACTACAAGGCCGTGCACTACGATCACGGCACGGCCATCGCGGCGGCGGATGTCGATGGCGACGGCCGGCCCGACCTGTTCTTCGCCAACCAGCGCGGGGGCAACCAGCTCTGGCGGAACCTCGGTGGCGGACGCTTCGAGGACATCACGGCGACGGCCGGAGTGGCGCTGGCGGGCAAGGTCAGCGTGGGCGCCTCGTTCGCGGACCTCGACAACGACGGCCGGCCCGACCTCCTGGTCACCACCGTGCGCCAGGGCCACGCGCTCTTCCGCAACGAGGGCGGCGGGCGCTTCCGCGACATCACGGCCCAGGCGGGCCTGGCCGGAGGCAAACCCGCCCATGGCTCCGGCGCGGTGTTCTTCGACTATGACCGCGACGGGAAACTGGATCTCTTCGTCTGCCACGTGGGCGTGTACACCCGCAACGAGAAGGGCCGCGCCGGCGAGTATGTCGGCCGGTCCGACGCCTTCCAGGGCTGGCAGTTCGCTGAGCGCAGCGAGACGAGCCTGCTGCTGCGCAACCGGGGCGACGGGCGCTTCGAGGACGCCTCCGCGGCCACTGGCCTGGTCCATCGTGGCTGGAGCGGTGACGCGACCTTCTGCGACCTCGACGCCGACGGCTACCCGGAGCTGTACGTGCTGAGCATGTCGGGCGAGGACCGCTTCTATGGGAACCGGCAGGGCGGACGCTTCGAGGACCGCACGGCTGCCTTCTTCCCCAGGACCCCATGGGGCTCGATGGGCGTGAAGTTCTTCGACCAGAACCGCGACGGGCTCATGGACCTGCTGGTCACCGACATGCACTCGGACATGACCACGGCCCAGATCAACGCCGGCGACACCAACCTCACCTCGGCCTTCGAGAAGACCCGGAGCGACGCCTGGTGCGCCGCCGAGTGGAAGCCCGAGCAGTTCCGCCAGGCCTCCCGCAGCCTCTTCGGCAACGCCTTCTTCCAGAACCAGGGCGCGGGCCGGTCCTTCGCCGAGGTCTCGGCGGCCGTGGGCACCGAGACCTACTGGCCCTGGGGCGTGACCGTCGCCGACTTCAACGCCGACGGTGACGAGGACGTGTTCGTGACGGCCGGCATGGGTTACCCGCTGCGCTACGTCGCCAACTCGTTGCTGCTCAACGAAGGCGGGAAGCGCTTCGTGGAGGCCGGCGCGGTGCTGGGGCTCGAACCGCGGCGCGGCGATCCCATCCTGCGCGAGGCCTTCGTGCTCGACACCTCCACGGCGGAGGGTCGGCGCCATGCCCTCGCCAAGGGACGGACCGGCACGGTGCGCGTGATGGGCACGGCCAGCTCACGGTCGTCGGTGGCCCTGGACGTGGATGGCGACGGCGACCTCGACCTGGTGACCAACGAGTGGAACGACGCACCCCAGGTCCTCCTGAGCGACCTGTCCGAGCGGGCCCCGCTGCGGTTCCTCCAGGTGCGGCTCGTGGGCACCGTGTCCAACCGCGACGGGCTGGGCGCGACGGTGCGCGTCCACTGCGGCTCACGCGTCCAGACCCGCTTCCACGACGGCAAGTCCGGGTACCTGGCGCAGAGCAGCCTGCCGCTCTTCTTCGGGCTGGGTTCGGAGACGGCCGTGGACCGCGTCGAAGTCGTCTGGCCCTCGGGACGGCGGCAGGTCCGTACCGGTCCCGTCGCGCTCAACGGGACGCTGGAGCTGGTGGAGCCGAAGTGACCGGCGGGGCCGCGACGCCCGGCGTCCCTGCGGGCGGCCTCGGCGGCCGATACCCGACGCGGGCGTATTCGGGGGCCTGCGGCACCCAGTCGGCGTCGAATCGGGGATCGGGACCGGAGAGTCGGTTGCGTGCCGGGTCGATGACCTTCTTGGCGTCGTGGACCGGACCGAGGATCGCACAGCCCTCCACCCGGGCCCCGGCGTTGACGGCCAGCTCATAGCGGGCGAAGCCGGGCAACCCGCCCTCGGCCCGGTTGCCGTGGAAGAGGCTGTCCACGTAGACGCTGTCGCCGCCCATGTCGTCCACCCCGTTGCGGTTGCCGGTGAAGGTGCAGTTCTGCACCAGCGCCAGCGACTCCCAGAAGATGGTGATCGCGCCGTTGTTGGCGAAGGGCTTCTCTCCCGAGGCCTTGGCCACCAGGTCCTCCCCGGTGTTGGAGACGTTCCCGACGAACAGGCAGTTGAGGATCCGGGCCGAGCTGCCGGCCAGCAGGTCGATGGCCGGTCCGGTCCCCTGCGCCCGGTTGTTGAGGAACCGGCAGCTGGCGATGAGCACCGGGGTGTCCCGGAAGCCCTGCTGCTGGACGGAGATGCCCGCGCCGCACGGGCGGGTGAAATTGTCCTCGATCGTGAGCTCGATCAGGCGGGGAGCCGAGCGGCCGAAGACCTTCACCGCGCCGCCGTCCGAGTAGAAGAAGTGGTTCTTCAGGACGGTCCGGTTGGGCTCGAGCGCCTGGGTGCCCTCCTTGGTCAGGAAGGCGTTGGCCCCGCTCAGGCGGAACCCGCGCATCAGCGTGTTGGTCGAGATGCCGTCGCCGAAATACACCACGTGGTTGACCACCGCCGGGTGCGACGGCTCGTTGGTGGGCGACAGCGCGGGATTGGCGGCGCTGAGCGTGACGTCGCCGAGGGCCACGAGGCGGATGCCGTCGTGCCGCCGGTTGAACCCCACCAGCGCCTGGCGTCTTGAATCGGGGCGATAGGTCCCCGCATGGACCCGGACGGTCTTCTGCAGCGCGTTGGTCGCGGCGAGGTCCAGCGCGTCCTGGAGGCGGTCGCCCGGGCGCACATGGTACCCGTCGGGCTCCAGCGTCACGGCGGCCACGGCCAGGCCGGCCGAAGCGGCCAGGCCGGCGAGCAGCCGTCGCAGCCCTCGGATCGTCATGGGGCGATCTCACCACGCGGGATCCGGTCGACAAGGCGATTCGGCGCCCGCGGGGTCCCTCGGCTTGGCCTTGCTTCGGCGGGGGGCTTGCGCACACTCCGCCCGCCCCGGCCATCGCCGGGGCGTTTGGCGACCTGAAGTCCCCCATGAACGCGATTCTCGCCCTTGAAGACGGTACGGTGTTCCGCGGCCACGGATTTGGAGCGCGGGCCTCGGCGTCCGGGGAGGTGTGCTTCAACACCTCGATGACCGGCTACCAGGAGATCCTCACCGACCCGTCCTACAAGGGACAGATCGTGACGATGACCTACCCGATGATCGGCAACACCGGCATCAACCGGCAGGACATGGAATCCTGGCGGGCCCATTGCTCGGGCTTCGTCATCCGGGAGCTGAGCCCCTTGGTCAGCAACTGGCGCTCGGACCTGTCGCTGGCCTCCTTCCTCGAGGAAAGCGGCATCCCCGGCATCCAGGGGGTCGACACCCGCGCGCTCACCAAGAAGCTGCGGGTCCGGGGAGCGATGGCCGGGTTCCTGACCACCGAGCCCATGTCCGAGGCCGACGCGCTGGCCCGGGCACGGCAGTGGGGTTCCATGGAAGGCCGCGACTACGTGGTCGAGGTGACCCATCGCGAGGCCTTCCTCTGGGACGAGAAGGATCAGGAATCGCCTGAGTTCAGCGTCACCCAGCAGCATTCGCCGGGCGACCCGCGGCAGGTCCGCCTGCCCCTGCCGCCGGCCGATCTCCCGATCGTGGCCTACGATTTCGGCGTGAAGTACAACATCCTGCGCCGCCTGCGCCAGCGGGGCTTCCGCGTGCGGGTGGTGCCGGCCGGCACGCCGGCCTCCGAGGTGCTGGCCCACAAGCCCGCCGGGGTCTTCCTGAGCAACGGTCCGGGCGATCCGGCCACGCTCGGCGGCATCGTCCGCGAGGTGAAGACGCTGGTGGACTCCGGTGTGCCCATCTTCGGCATCTGCCTGGGGCACCAGATCCTCGGGCAGGCGCTCGGCGGCCGGACCTTCAAGCTCAAGTTCGGCCACCGCGGCGGCAACCAGCCGGTCAAGGACCTGGAGACGGGCCGCGTGGAGATCACCTCCCAGAACCACGGGTTCGCCGTCGACCCGGCGTCGCTGCCTTCCGACGTGGCCGTCAACCGCATCAACCTGAACGACCAGACCGTCGAGGGTCTGCGTCACAAGACCAAGCCGGTGTTCTGCGTGCAGTACCACCCCGAGGCGGCCCCGGGTCCGCACGATTCGTCCGGGCTCTTCGACGAGTTCCGCGACCTGGTGCTCAAGCGGGGCTGAGTCGGGACCGATGCGGGAGGGTCGCGACCCATTCGGGGTTGGGGACCGCACGGCCCCCGTCAGGGAGCCGGCCCGTCCTTCGGGGCGGTCAACCCGTTCCCGAGGCTGATGAGCAGGGCGTTGCCCATCGGGCGCTCGCCCCCCTCGCAGGGCGAATTCATCACCTGTCCCCGCGCCCAGAGCGTGGAGGAGCCGCCCCCGTCGAGGTTCAGGGCCTCGGTGCAGCCGAGACCGGCCAGGTGCGCGGCCAGCTCCGCCAGCGACATCCCGACCGAGACGCCCGGCTGGCGGCCGTCGACCTGCACCAGGAAGAAGAACGTGGCGTTCCAGCCGATGGCCGAGCGCGGGTGCCGAGCGTCCGACGACTGGAAGCCGGTGGGCTTGCCATCCTTGAGCAGCGCCGGTCCGCCGCCGATGGCGGTGGTCGCCCCGCGGAGGTCGGGCTGCGTGGCCGTCGACAGCGTCCAGACCGCCCCCACCTCCAGCGGAGGACGCCCCGCCCCCGATCCCGGTGGCAACGACAGCACCACGCCCCCGGCCGGGATGGGCACGTTGCCGTCCCGGTGGATCGATGCCAGCCGGAAGGCCGAGCGGAGCCCGGGCCGGATCGGCAGTGCGGTGCCCGGCGCGGGCAGGAACAGGCCCTCGGTCCCGGCGGCCGACGGGGTGCGGGTCCCGAGGGCGGGGGTGTAGAGCACCGGCCGGTCCTGCCGTTCCTCGTTGAGCCCGATGGCCACCGGGGTGCCGTCCGGGGCGATCATCGACAGCAGCGAGACCACCGGCCCGAGGTGGAACGAGCGGTCGGCGCCGATCCAGAAGGCGCTCTTGCCGTTCGGGGCCGAGATGAGTTCGCCGTCCCGCAGGCACAGGCCCTCCGGGTCTCCAAGGCAGGGACCGCCCCGGGCGAAGAAGTCGCCGTTGAGCGCGGCCAGCGCCCGACCCCGGGACCGGGGGAAGGCCGAGGCCTGCCGCGACAGCGTCGAGACGCCGAGATGTGTCCCCCCGCCGAGCAGCACCTGGAGGCCGAGGTCGGGCCGGTCCCGCCGGATGCGGACGACGTGCACGGACCAAGGGCCCTCGGGCAGGCTTTCCTGGCGGTAGCTGAAGCCGTCCGAGAGCCGGGCGCGCACCCCGGCGGCCACGGGAGCCTGCGGTGGGTCCCCCGAGGCCTCGGCCGCCAGGAGGTCCAGACCGGCGGGCCTGGTGAGCCCAGTGAGCCCGGCCAGGCCGAGGAGGGCGGCGAGGCGGCGATTCATGGCGAGGGACGGGCCGAGCTGGTGCCCGGGGATTCGGCGCGGCCGGTGGGGGCCGAGGCCGGAGCGCGCACCACCAGGAGGCCCGTGGCCGTGGCCCGCTCGCGCCCGTAGCACGGGCTGTTGAGGATCCCGTCGCCGAGGATCAGCTCGGTGGAGCCGCCGCCGTCGAGGTTGATCGCCTCGTCGCAGCCCAGCTCGACGAGGAACTCCGACAACTCGGCGAGGGTCATCCCCACCGACAGGCCCGCCTGGCGGCCGTCGACCACCACCAGGAAACCGTGCCGCCCGTTCCAGCCGAAGGCCGACCTCGGGTGACGTTCGAACGCCTTGGCGGCCGACTTGCCGGTCACCCGGCCCAGGTGCACCAGGGCCGGTCCGCCGCCGATGGCCGAGACGGCCATGGCGAGCGACGGTTCGGTGGCCGTCTCCAAGACCACGGTCGCCCCCTCGCGCAGGTGGGGCCGGAGCCCCGGTCCGGCATGCAGCAGCAGGGTGTCCGGAGCGATCTCCGGCCGGACCGTCCGGGCCGGCCCGCGCACCCGGCCGCGCAGCGTCCGGCCCGGGGACAGCGGCAGCCACGGGTGGGAGCCGTCGCGGGCCAGCACCCAGCCGGCGCCCGGATCCCATGGGTCCGGGGCCGGCGACGCGGCCCGGGTGAGCACCACCGGGCGCGCGCCGTCGAAGTCCTCGTTCAGGCCGAAGTCCACCGGGGTGGAGTCGCCGACCCGCACCGTGAACCGCGCGCGCACGGTGTCGACGTGGGGTGCGCCCGAGGTGTCGAACCACAGGCAGTCCCGCGCGATGGGGGCGCTGACCAGGGAGCCCCGCTGGAGGAACAGGCCGCGTGGATCGCCCGGCATCGGGTCGTTCTCGACGGCGTAGAAGTCGCCGTTGATGGCCGCCTCCACGGTGCCCAGCGCCTTGGGGAACAGGGCCACCTGCTCCGAGAGCGGGTTGAGGCCGATGCGGTCATGGAAGGCCAGCGACGGGAAGAACCCAAGGCCCGGGTGATGGCGATCGACGCGCACCACGTGCAGCGACCACGGCTCGTCGCGCACCACATGCGCCACGGACAGGCCCGGCCCGGCGTCCCGGAAGGCGATCGGCCCGGCGGTGACGGCGCCGCCGGCGGCCCAAAGCGCCAGCAGCCCGGCCAGCAGGATCCGAAGCGCCGGCCCCGGACCGGCCGGTCTGCCGTGCCGAGGCCGGCGAACCGGGACGGGGGGCGCCTCGGCCGGGACTCGGTTCGGGGATTCCGCGGGGCGTGGCATGGCGGCTCAGGCCAGACCTTTCCACCGGCGCAGGGACCATTCCAGCACCAACAGCCCCAGCAGGATCCCCAGGTGGAGCGGGCGGTCCCACAGGGACCTGCGCAGGAACTCGACCCTGGGAGGGGGAAGATCGCCCCAGAGCGCCTCGAGGCCGCGGGGCTCGGCGTCCTCGACGCGGTGGAACCCGCCCTCGCCCGCCCGCGCGACGGCCTGCAGGACCGTCGGCCGGGCCTGGAGGTCGGCCATTTCCGGGTCCACCGACTCGACCCCCAGCAGTTGGCGGTCGATCCCCACGGGCTCACCCTGGCGGCGGGCCACGGCGGTGATGATGAAGCTTCCCGGGCGCTGCAGCGTGACCGGCGCCACGTAGGCCCGGCTTGCGGGATCGTACCGCGCCACGCCGACGGCGTTGCTCGAGGTGCCCGACCCGGCGTAGAGCGTGACCTCGGCATCGGTGAGCTCCTGCCGGCCCGCGTCCCTCACCTGCACGGAGGCCGACACGGTGGACCCCGGGGAAATGAGCGACCCGGACAGGTCGAGCTGCACCGGCGGGTTGGTGCGGCTGGACCGCCCGGCCGCCAGCCACCGGATGGCGTTGACCCAGAACCGACGGTAGTAGCGCGAGTCGGAGTTGTCCTCCGTGAGCGGCCACTTCGGATTCCGGGGCTCGCCCCAGAGCGTCTCGAAGTCCGACCCCCACGACCGGGTGGTGTCGGAGGTGAAGGCCATGGTGCGTCCGCGGCCCACCTCCTGCACCGCCAGCAGCACGTCGCCCTCGAAGCCCGGTGGCGCGTTGTCGGCGTACGCCAGCACCTGCGCGCCCGGCTTGGCCCGTTCCATCCGGTTGATGCCATGCAGCACCGGGAACTTCTCGGTCCAGATCCGGCGCGTCTCATCGGCATCGGCACCGATGGCGACGATGGGGTGCGTCCATGCGGCCCGGGGCACCTTGGGCAGGAAGTCCTCGCGGGAGGAGTCGTAGGCCCCCTCCATCGCCACCGGGATGATGCGGTCGAGCAGGGTCTGGTGGTATCCGCCCCGGCCGAAGGCCGAGTTGCCGCCGATCATCAGGAAGCCGCCCCCGAATTCCTCGACCAGGCGGGCCATGTTGGTGAGCTGCAACGGGCTGAACGAGTCGCGCCGGATGTCGCTGTGGATCACCACGTCGTGGTCGAGCAGGCCCGCGAGGGTCCGCGGGAAGCCCTGGGTCGGGTGCTCGACCGGGTAGATGCGCTCGCCGGTCTCCGGGTCGGAGTCGACGGTGTTCAGGTACTGGCCGTTGTTGCCGAACTGCCGGTACAGCGTCGTCACCCGGATGCCCGGGTCGCTCTGCAGCGCGTCCTTGAGGTACTTCCACTCGGGCTGCGGGCTCTGGTTGTTCTGCGGGGTGCCCTCCATGTACAGGACCCGCAGCGTGGGATCGACGACCTCCAGGCCGAAGGGGCGCTGGTTGTTCGAGGCCAGCCATTCGCCGGGCAGGCCCGAGACGGCCACCTCGTAGACCTGGAAGCCCCGGGATCCCGGCGTGAATTCCAGCTCGATGCGTTGGTCCCCGCCGTCCAGGTCGATGGGTCGGGCGGCGAGGATGCGCCCCTCCTTGCGTACCTGGACGGTCACCCGCCTCCCGGCGAAGCCCGGCGACCGGAGGCCGACCGAGACGCGGGTGGGCGCCTTCTCGGCCACGGCCCGGCGCACCTCGACGCCGGTGATGCGCACGTCCTGCAGCTCGTTGGTGGTGCCGCTGAGCAGGGTGTGCACGCGCAGCCCGTGGCGGCGGAGCCGGCGGGCGGCGGCCTCGGGGTCCCGGCCGTCGGTCTCGATGCCGTCGGACACGAGCAGCACGCCGGCCAGCGGTTCCTCCGGGGGCAGCGACAACAGGCTCTCGAGCGCCCGGCCCAGGCCGCTGGAGGGTCCATCGGCCGCGCCGGCGACGCCGTTGGTCTCGGCCGTCACCGAGGCGCTGAAGCGCAGGCCGAGCACCTCGACGGTGTCCGGCTTGGCGGTGAGCACATGCCGGGCGATCCACGACCGCGCGGCCCCGAGGCGACCCTCCGGCACGTCGCCGGTGGCCATGCTGCGCGAGGTGTCCACCAGCACCGCCACCCGGGCCTTCCGGGGCTGGACGATCTTCTCCACCCACTGCGGGTCCAGCAGGCAGAGCACCAGGCCGGTGAAGGAGGTCATCCGCAGGAAGGCGCACACGCCCCGGACCCACGGCTGGGACCGGCCCCGGGCCAGCGCGTGGCTGACCGCGACCAGCACCGTGACGGCCAGGCCGCCGGCGATCAGCCAGCGGGGATCCGGCGTTTGCGAGAACTGCATCATGGCGACGGGGGTGGGGTCATCGGGGTCGGATTGTCCAGGTCCGGCGTCATTGGGCCCGGGTCAGCCGGCGGAAGTATTCGGCGATCTGCTCCTCGAACTGGGCCGGCGCCTCCTCGGCCGACACGTCGGTGCGCTCCGGGCCCGGGCGCAGGGCCCGCTCGAGGAGGTCCGCCGCCGACTGCACCCCGGCGGCCGCCAGGCTTCCGCTGGTTCCGGCGTCGTCGGAGCGGCCGTCACCCAGGGCCTCGGCGGCCTGGCTCATCTGGTCGGCCGCCGTCAGCACCCGCTGGCCGGCCGCCCGGGCCTCGGGCGACTCGCCGGTCTTCGGCTTGGCCAGCCGGTCCATCCGTTCGGCCAGGCGGCGGGCCCGTTCCTGCAACTGACGCTGGCGCTGTGCCATGGACGGATCCCCAGGACTCCCCGGCCCCGGTGGTTTTCCGCCCGGTTGCCCCGGTCCGGAACCTGGGCCCGGAGTCTGGCCCGGCCGTCCCCGTCCCTGTCCGCGCTGGCCCGGTTCACCCGGAGAGTCCCCCTGGCCTTCCTGACCCTTCTGGCCCTTCTGTCCGGCCTGCCCCTTGCCCTCCTTGCCCTCCTTGTCGCCCTTGTCGCCTTTCGGGTCCTTGCCGTCCTTGCCATCCATCTGGTCGGTCAGCTCCGACTGCGCCTGGGCGAGGGCCAAGGCCTCCTGGAGCGCCTCCTCGAGGGCTTTCTTTTCCTCCGCCGACTCGGCCGGGGTCTTGGGCTTCTTCTCGATGGCCTCGAGGACGATTTGCGGCGGAGGCGGTTCGGCCGACGGGTCTGGGGGCTGCAGGGCCAGGTCCGGGTTGGTCGGCAGGTTCTTGAGCTGCGGCATGGCCTTGATGGCCCGGTAGAGCGCCGCCAGCGCCTTCTCCTCGGCCGGGATGGCCGATGGCGCCGACCGTTGGTCGAGGGCCTTGGCGGCGTCGTCCATGCCCTCCAGCGCCTCGTCGAGGGCGAATTGTGCGCCCTTCGGGGCGTTCATGGCCTCGAGCCGCTCCTGGTAGCGGGCGGTGAGCGCCCGGGCCTCGCGCTGGCGGCCCGCCAGGTCGCCGAAGGCCTTCGGGGCGGCGTTGGTGGCCAGGCCCGTGGTGTCCGCCAGGAGGCCCTTCTGGATCGCGATCAGGTTGAGGCGCTGCTGCGGCGGACCCTGGCTTTTGCGTTGGGTGGGCGGTGGCCCGGAGCGGTCGGTGAGTTCGATGAAGTAGGTCGGCGACCGTCCGATGCCGGGGCCGTCGAGCGTGTTGTTGTCGCGGGCCTCCGCATGGTAGGCCACCACGTCGTAGGGTTTGACCCCCAGGCTCTCGAGGCGAAGCACCACCGCGCCCAGGGTCTGGCCGTCCTTCGTGTGCCGGTCGCGCACCTCCAGCCGTTGCTCGGGTCCACCGAGCACATGGTACACCAGCGTGATCGATTCCAGGCCGAAGTCGTCCGAGGCGGCCACCTTGAGGGGGAGGACCTCGTCGGGATCGGCCCGGATGTCCTCGCCGGGCTCGGTGACATCCACCTTCGGCGGCAGGTCCGGCAGCGCGCGGATCGGGTGGCGCACCGCGTTCGCCGGGCCGGGCCGGCCCCGGACGTCGGCCAGCACGATGGAGTACTCGGTGTCCACCGCGACGGTCAGCTCGCCCCGCCAGAGGTTCGAGGCGCCCGGCGCCAGCACGACCACCGGGCCGTTGGTGAGCCGAAGCTCGGCCCGGCCCAGCGGCACGTTCGCCGCGAGCTCGACGAGGGCGCGGGTGCCCCGCAGCGCGGTGATGGCCGGCGAGGTCTGGCGCAGTTCCGGCAACCCGGAATAGGCCGGCGGCACCAGCCGCACCGTGAGGGCAGACACCTCGGGCGGGACGTACGCGACGAGCGGGAATTCCGCCGACAGGTGGTCGCCGGCGCGGATGCGGAAGGTTCCCGAGGTGGATACCAGGAGGCTGTGGAAGGCCACCGGGAGGTTCGAGGCCACGCCCACGGTCTCGGTGCGCCAGCCCGGCTGGCCCTCCTGCCGCCACTGGAACTCGACCGAGCGCGGGATCCGTCCCGACAGGCGGTTGGTCAGGGTGAGCCGGTGGCCCACGGGGAACTCCCCGCCCGCCGGCTCCACCGACAGCCCGGTGAAGTGAGCCCCGGACCAGGGCGCCACGGCGCGCCGCAGCGCGATTCCCGACTGCGGTGCCACCACCAGGAACCCCAGCAGGCCCGCCAGCACGCCGCCGCCGAAGAGCAGCCCGGGAAGGCCGAGGCGACGACGGTACGCCACCGCGTCCTGGTCCGACGCCACGCGCGCCGCCCGGAGGCTCAGGGCCTCGGCCAGTTCCGACTCGTGGGGATCCCCGGGGGTGCGGCGGCCCGAGAGGTATTCGGAGGCCGTCGACACCTCGCACCCGAGGCCGGGCCGGGCCGATTCCAGGTCCAGCGCCGCCTCCTTGAGCGAGGTCCGGTGCCGCCGCGCCGCCCGCCACCGGCGCCACCCGGCCGCCAGCGCGGCCAGCAGCAGGCCCCCGGTGGCGACCCGGACCCCGGTCGGCAGCCCGAGGCCGTAGTCCAGGAGCATCACCAGCAGCAGGCCCAGCAGCAGGCCGGCGGCGGTGGCGGCGGCGAGGCCGAGCCGGCGTGCGGCATCCTTGCGGGCGGCGTTCCGGGCGAGTCGATCGCGGGCCTGGTCGGCGGGGAGGTTCATGGGGTGGATCGGTTGGCGACGACGGTCTCGATGAGCAGGACGGCCAGCGCGGCGCCCATCAGCAGGCGCCACCACTCGCGGCGGCCCGGCTCGTTGCCGAACCAGCCGGGCGGCAGGTCGGACTCGGCGTCGGTGCGCCGGGCCAGCAGGCCGGCCGCGGCGGAAGCGTCGAGCGCGGCCAGGTCGGACTCGACCGGGGGCGGGTTGGCCGCCCGTCGCCAGCGTTCGGTGCCGGCCGGGTCGGCCAGGCGGTAGATCCCGGCATGGGGCACCTCGAAGACGGCCGTGCCATCGGCCCTCAGGGAGACCTCCGGCACGGGGCCTTCCGGCGTCGGGGAAACGCTCAGGACGGGCTGCAGCCCCGGGTCGCCGTCGCCGGCCGGGGCGATCGCCGCCCCGGTCCCGGTCATCAGCGGTTCCGGTGCATGCGGCCGGCGCTCGGCGCCCCCATCGGCCAGCCATGACACCGAGGCGTGGACCCAGGGCACGAAGCTCTTGTGCTTGGGCCAGTCGGTCCAGGCCGTGTCGGCCGAGGTGTTGGCGAAGAGCACCCGGCCTGCGCCCGCCGACCGTGCCAGCAGGAAGGGCCGGGTGTCGTCGAAGCGGGCCAGCACGGTTGCTCCCGGCACCGCCTCGAGCGCGTGCCGCCGCGTGAACTCGGCCACGGAGGGCCCGCCGGCCCGGGCCCGGCCGAACGGCCGGAAGACCGGGCTGTCGCGGTCGAAGGCGCCGATCCGCCAGGGCACCTCGGCCGCGGAGGCCACCGGGGCACCCGGCCGGGCCGGCGTGAGCCCGCCGAACTCCGCGTTGAAGCGCGAGGGCTCGAGGTCCTCGCCGCCGAAGAGCAGCAGCCCACCGCCCTGTTCCACCCACGCGCCGAGCGCGGCGACCGCCGGTGCGGGCAGCGCCCGCTGGGCGGGCAGCAGCACCACCCGGGGCGCCGGGAGCCCGCCGTTCCGCCCGAGCACCCCGGCCAGCGCCTCCGGCCGGAGCACCTCCACGATGAAGCCGTTCCGCCCGGCGTTGGTGCCGCCGAGGAAGGGGTCGAGCGCGGCGGCCAGGAAGAAGCCCTGCTCCTCGAAGGACCGCACGCCGCTCCGGTTCTCCACGACGGCGACCCGGACGGGCTCGGGGACCTGCAGCGTCAGCCGGCGGACGTCGTCGTCGGCCAGCGCGTCGGGTGCGGTCAGCCGGACCTCGATCTCGTGCCATCCGGGGGTCGGCCGGGGCGGCCTCCACTCGACCGTGGCCGACTGGCCGGCCGCTCGGCTGAAGGGGATCTCGGCCACGGCCTTCCCGTCGACGAGGCACCGGGCGATGCGGTCGTTGACCGGCGTGTCGCCGAGGTTGGCGAGCGTGATCGACAGCGCGCCCGGGTCGCCGGCGGAGGGCCGCAGGTCGGTGACGGCCACATTGGGGGGCACCGCGGCCGACCCGACCCGCGTCCAGCCGACGGGCAGCCAGCGCGGCAGGGGCACGGTGGCCAGACCATCGGCCCCCGACCGCTGGAGGTCGCCGATCACCTCGACCGAGGCCGAGCCCGGCGCCTCGAGGCCGCCGACCAGGTCGAGCGCCTCGCGGAATCCCCCGGCCAGGTCGCCCCGTCCGGCCCCGGGAGCCAGTCCCTGCAGCAGCCCGCGCACCCGGTCCGGCGGCGCGAAGCCCGAGAGCACCTCGGCCCGCTCGCCGACGGAGACGAGCGCCGCCCGGTCACCCTCGGCCAGCCCGTCGAGGATCCGGTTGGCCGCGGCCAGCGCGGAGGTCCAACGGGGTGTCGCGCCCTCGCGGGCCCGCAGGCTCAGCGAGCGGTCGAGCAGGATCACCACGTCGCGCCGCGGCCGGCGGGGGGTGCCATTCCATCCGTCGGGCAGGTAGGGCCGGGCGAAGGCCAGCACGATCAGGGCGAACACCACCAGCCGCAGCAGCAGCAACCAGAGGTTGCGCAGCCGTCGGCGGGCGCTGCTCCGGGTGTCCTGGACCTCGAAGAAGCGCAGGGTGCTGAAGCGCTTGCGGGGATTGCGCTGGCGCAGGAGCAGGTGCAGCAGCACGGGGATGCCCAGGCCCGCGAGGGCCGACAGCAGGAAGGCTTGGGTGAAGAGGAAGGGCATGCCGGGCGGGGATTCAGCCGGGGCTTGTCGGCCGTGGTGTCACCGAGGGTGTCGGCCAGGCTGCCAGCCGGGGACGGTGGTTCACAGGCGGGTCCTCCGTTCGAGGTAGGCCCGGAGCGCCTGGTCCAGCGGCTGGTCGGTGGCCAGCCGCACGTAATCGAATTCATGGGCCTCGCACTCGGAGC
>JAJTFN010000121.1 GCA_021298285.1 Verrucomicrobium sp. | reverse complement strand
TGCGGAAGGATCGAAGGACAGTCATACACCGGAGGATTCGCTCAAAGTGCACCGAATCTTTTTTGGCGCCTCAAGTTTGCGATGATAGGGTCGGTGGCGTTGACTCAAGAGTATCAAGAACCGACCGGGACACGACGAATCGACCCACGCAAGGACGGCATGGCCATCCCGGCCTCCCGGTTGGTGGTCCCGGAAGCGACGGTTCCCCCCACCTCCCCGATGACCGACAAGCAAAGCGAGCCCGACCACCGCAGACTCCGCATCGACAAGGTCGGCGTGCGCAACCTGCGCTTCCCGGTTCAGGTTCGGGACAAGTCACGCGACCTCCAGAACACGGTGGCCACCCTCGGTCTGTTCGTGGATTTGCCCGAGGAATTCAAGGGCACCCACATGAGCCGCTTCGTGGAGGTCCTCAATGCGCATGGCTCGGTCATCCACGTCGAGAACCTCCCGGACATCCTTCGCGAGATGCAGGTACGCCTGCACGCCTCCGCGGCGCACCTGGAGATGCGGTTCCCGTTCTTCCTGACCAAGAAGGCCCCGGTGTCGGGCAAGGAGGGCGTGATGGATTATGAGGTCGGGTTCCATGCCACCCTCGAAGGCAGCACCCTCGACTTCGTGCTGACCGTCAAGGCCAACGTCACCACGCTGTGTCCCTGTTCCAAGGCCATCAGCCAGTACGGCGCCCACAACCAGCGCGGTGAGGTCACGGTGCAGATCCGCTCCCGCAAGCTCGTCTGGATCGAGGACCTCATCCGCTGGATCGAGTCCTGCGGCTCCAGCGAGATGTATTCGCTGCTCAAGCGCGTGGATGAGAAGGCGGTGACCGAGCGCGCCTACGAGAACCCCGTGTTCGTCGAAGACCTCGTGCGCAACGTGGCCCTGCGGCTCAACGAGCATCCGGACATCGTGTGGTACCAGGTGGAGGCCGAGAACCAGGAAAGCATCCACAACCACAACGCCTACGCCTGCATCCGCAAGGCGTGACGGGAGGGGCGCCCGGTCGACCGGCGCGCTCCGGTGAGCAGGCACAAAAAAACGGCACCTTCGGGTGCCGTTTTTTTCTGATGCAATGTCCGGGCCTGGTTTCGGAAGGGGGCGAACCGACAGGTCGAGCCGTTTTGAGGCACCGGACCGGGTGCCGTCGGGAGGGCACGGTGAGGTGCAGGCCCAGCGAGCGGTTCCACCGGGAGCCCGACCGAGCCCGCGGATCGCTCAGGCCTTCGGAGCGGCGGCCTTGGCGGCGGCGACGCGATTGAACTGGAGCTGCAGGCGGGAGGCCTTGCGGCTGGCCGTCTCGCGCTTGATGACACCGCCCTTGGCGGCCCGGGCGTAGGCCGAGGTGGCCACCGACAGCGCGGCCTTGGCTTCGTCCAGCTTGCCGGCGGTCGCGAGCGTCAGGAACTTCTTCTCGAACGTCTTCACGCTCGACTTCACGGAATGGTTGCGCGCGGCCTTGCGGGCGCTGCTGCGGACGCGTTTCTCGGCGGACTTCGTATTCGGCATAATCGGTTCCTAGAAAAGGCGATTTGAATACAGGGTCCGCGGGCCTGCTGTCAACGGGTTGTTTGGCTGGTTTGGGTGGTTGGTGATCGACGGGTGACAACGGGCAACGTCCGGGCCTTGCCCCGGGTGGTCGCCGGGGCCGGGACGCGCCAGGCGCGGGTCCACGATGCCCGCCGCCCGGGGCATGCGTGGTGTGAAGCCCGGGGAGAGATCCGTTTTTTTGGATCCCATGAAGAAATCCGGAAAGAACCGCGCCGGATCCCGCGAAGTCTTCCATGAGCCCCCGGGTGTCCGGTGGGCCGAAACAACAACAAACCATCCGACAACATCATTCGACATGAACCACATCCAACACTCCATGCTCCGTCCCTTCGCCCTCGCCACGCTGGCCCTGGCGTTGGCCGGATCCGCCATCGCCGCCGACGCCACCCCGCAGGTGGTGGCGGTCAAGTCCACCGAGACCCGCAAGGCATCGGTCCGCCGCGCCACCTATCCGTTCCGGGGCGAGGTCGCCGCCGTCGAGGGCAAGTCCATCGTGCTGGCCAAGAAGTCCGGCACCCGGCCGATCGAGGTCTCCGGCGAGAGCCTCCTTGAGCGCGACGGCGCGGTGATTCGCCTCGAGGACGTCAAGCCGGGCGACTACCTGCGCGGCATGCTCCAGAAGACCGACGACGGCGGTGAGGCCCTTGTCCGTGCCAGCGCCGGGGGCAAGTACGACAAGCCGGCCCCCAGGACCGGCAAGACCACGGCCAAGATGGACAAGGCCGAGCGCTGAACCTGCCGTGTCCGTCGGCGGGCCGGTGCCGTTCTGGTCTCCTGGCACCGGCCCGCTCCCTCGTCACGGGGCCTCCCCCGCCGACTGCGGCCGTGGCATCAACCGGCCGTCGGCGCCGGCGGCTTCGGCCCGACCGCCGCCCGGAGGGACGCCCGCAGGACGCCGGCCTGGCTGGCGATGGAGGCCAGTTGTTCCGGGGTCGAGCGCTCGAGGTTGCGAACCTGCAGGCTCATGCGCGGGTTCTTCGCCAGCGCTGCCCGGTGCCGGCTCAGGAAATCCCAGTACAACGTCGTGAACGGGCAGGCCTTGGGCCCGGTGGCCTGCGCGGGATCGAACCGGCATCCCTGGCAGTAGTTCGACATCCGCTGGATGTACTTCCCGGTGGCCACGTAGGGCTTGGAGGCCATCACGCCCCCATCGGCGTACTGCGACATGCCCAGCACGTTGGGCAGTTCGACCCACTCCACCGCATCCACGTACACCGCCAGGTACCATGCGTGGACCTCCCGGGGGCGGACCCCCAGCAAGAGCGTGAAGAGCCCGGTCACCATGAGCCGCTGGATGTGGTGGGCGTAGCCGAGGTCAAGCGTCTGCCGCAGCGCGTGCCGCAGGCAGTTGAACTCGGTCTCGCCAGTCCAGAAGAACGGGGGGAGCGGCTCGTCGGCCCCGAGCCCGTTCCGCTCAAGGTACCCGGGCATCAGATGCCAGTAGACGCCCCGGACATATTCCCGCCATCCGAGGATCTGCCGGATGAATCCCTCGGCCGCCGCCAGCGGGACCCGGCCCGACCGATGGGCCGCCTCGACGGCCGCGAGCACCCGGCGGGGAGCCAGCAACTTGAGGTTCATCGCCGCGCTGAGGCGTGAATGGTGCAGCCAGGGTTCGCCCGACCACATGGCATCCTGCCAGCGGCCGAATTCCGGCAACCGGTGGTCGATGAAGTCGTCCAGCGCGGCCTCCGCATCGGCCGGGGTGACCGGCCAGTCGAACCGGTCCAGCGCTCCCGGGTGCGAGCCGAAGCGTTCCCGCACCAGGTCGAGGACCCCACGGGTGACGGCGTCCGGGGGGAAGGCCCTCGGCACGGGCACGAAGCCGGGACCTTCCCGGCCGAACGATTCGCGGTTTTCCGCATCGTAGTTCCACTGGCCGCCCAGCGGCTGGTCGCCGTCCATCAGGAGGCCAGTGCGCTGGCGTTGTTCCCGGTAGAAGTACTCCAGCCGCAGCTGCTTGCGGCCCCGGGCGTGACGGGCGAACTCCTCCGGGGTGCAGATGAAATGCCGATCGGGACAGGACACCCAAGGGATGCCGGCCGCCGCTGCGACCTCCTGCAACTCCCGTCGCAGGCGCCATTCGCCGGGGTCCACGGCATGCACCTCGCTCGGCCGCAGGTGCCCGAGGGCTGATCGCAATTGGCCGGCCAGGGTCTCGCCGCCGTCGTCCGGCCCGGAAGATGGTGTCGGTGCCTGGGTCGCTCGGTCTGGCAGCGGCTCCACGGTCCACGTGGCACCGGTCGTCTGCAGCTCCCGGTAGGCCACCGGCCAGCCCCGGGCCCGGAGCCGGTCGCGAAAATGCCGCATCGAGGCCAGGAAGATCGCGATGCGGGACTGGGAGTTCCACACGTGGGTGGCCTCGCCGGCGACCTCGGCCATCCAGATCCGGTCGCGCGACGGATCGAAGCCGTCGAACACGGCGGAGTCGTCGTCGAGCTGATCGCCCAGGACCAGCACCAGGCGCCGGCATCGGCCGGGTTGGGGGGCGTTGGCCCGACGCGTCGCCGTGGCCGGGTCGGTGGCTTTCATCCGCCGGTGGGGAAGTCGGCGGCGGCGGCGGTGGCCTCGTGCTCGTCGGCCACGCGGGCCAGTTCGGCCGACCGGTCGCGGAGCTTCTTCACCAGATAGCGGCCCAGCGGGAAGCGGAATGGCGGATTCGGGCCGTGGACCATTCCCACGATCGCCCGGGCGGCCCGTGCCGGATCCCCGGGTTGCTTGCCGTCGATCACCTTGAGGAATTGGGCGAACTTGCCCGAGGTCCGGTCGTAGTCCCCCAGCCGTTGGGGCACCGTCTCCAGCGAACGGCCGATGAAGTCGGTGCGGAAGGGGCCCGGCTCCACCAGGGTCACGCGGATCCCCAGCCCGACCGTCTCGGCCCGCAGGCTTTCCGAGAGCGCCTCGACCGCCGCCTTTGCCGCGCCGTACACGCCGAAGCCCGCGTAGTTGGAGATGGCTGCCGCCGCGCTCATGTTGACGATGTGGCCCGAGCGTCGCGCCCGGAGACGGGGCAACACCGCCTGGATCACGTTCAGGGTGCCGAAGAAGTTGGTCTCCACGCAGCGGCGGATCTGGTCGGCCTGGCATTCCTCGATGGCGCCCACGAGGCCGTACCCGGCGTTGTTCATCACCACGTCCAGCGGGCCGAACCGCGCCACGGCCGCCTCGATCGCCGCCTCGACCTGGTCGGTGCGGGTGACATCGAGCGGCAAGGCCAGCGCCTGGTCGGGGACCACCGAGGCGAGGCTCTCGACCTTGGAGACATCCCGGGCGGTGAGCACCACCTGGTCCCCGGCCTGCAGGGCGGCCTCGGCCACGGCTCGGCCGAAGCCGGTGGAGCATCCGGTGATGAACCAGGTTCGCGAGTCGGTCGCAGGATGGGAACTCATGTTGGTGTCGCAGGCTACTGCCGGTCCGCGCTCCCGCAAACGAGGTGTTCCTGGTCGCCGCGTTCCCTGCGTCTGAACCACCCCCGTGTGGTGTGTCATTGGCTGGCGGGGCTTGCCGGCGATCACGGCCCGGGCCTAGCCTCAGGGCGGCGCCATGCCGCCGAAGGCCTTCCATCCGAGGGGTTGGTCCAGCGTTCTCCGATGGGGAACGCTGGTTGCCGCGCTGGCGTCTTCGGGCCTGACGGCGGCCGACTTCTGGTCGGCCCATGTCGAACCGGTGCTCAAGGAGCATTGTGTCGAATGCCACAGCCCGACCCGGTCCAAGGGCCGGCTGGACCTCTCGACCTTCCAGAACGCCCTGCGCGGCGGTGAACACGGGGCGGGCTTCGTCCCGGGGCGTCCCGACGAAAGCCCGTTGTACCTCGTCCTCAAGCCCGGGGCCGACCCGCACATGCCGCCCAAGCGGCAGTTGTCCGAGGAGCAGATCGCCGTGATCCGCACGGGGATCGAACGCCTGCAGGTCCGGCCCACCGAGGCTTCCGGGGACCGGTCCGCGGCCACGGACGCCCGGTCCGCACCGGCGGTCCCGCGACGCGATCCCTGGGTGCCTCCGGCCGGGATGGCAGCTCCGGCCGTCATCGACGCATTCCTCGAGCGTGGTTGGAAGGCTCGCAAGGTCCGGCCGGCGGCCCAGGCCGATGACGCCACCTGGCTGCGGCGCATCCACCTCGACCTGGTGGGGCGCATCCCGACGTCGGGTGAGATCGCCCGGTTCGAGGGCCTGCCGGCCCGCCGGCGTCGCGAGACCGTGGTGGACGGGCTCCTGAACCATCCCGACCACGCGCGGCATCTCCGCGAGGTGTTCGACGTGTTGTGGATGGGACGGCCGACCGCCAAGACCGAGGCGCAGCGCCGCGACCATGGATGGACGGAGTTCCTGGAAGCCTCCTTCCGTGAGAACCGCCGGTGGGATGCCTTGATGCGCGACCTCATCGTGGCCCGGCCGGACCGGTCGGGGGACTTGGCCCGGCGTGGCCTCGTCCAGTTCCTCTACGAGCGGCAGAACAATCCGCAGGCCATGGCCGAGGCGGTGGCCCCGCTGGTCTTCGGGGTCCAGATCGGATGCGCCCAATGCCACGACCACATGGTGGCCCGGGAGATCAAACAGGCCCATTACTGGGGCATGGTCGCCGCCTTCAACCGCTCGAAGAACGTGGATGCGGAGGCGGGCCCAGGGCTGGCCGAGTCGGCCATCGGCGGGTTCGTGAGCTTCGCCAACCTGAAGAAGGAATCGCAGCAGGCCCGGCTCGTGTTCTTCAACGGCCGCCAGGTCGAGGAACCTTGGCCCGCCGACGGGGTCAAGGAAGTGGATGCGCCGGAGAAGTACCGGGTGGCACCGCCGAAGGGCAAGGAACGGCCAGCAGTCCCGGCCGAGCCCAACTTCTCCCGTCGTCAGGCCCTGGCCGAGGCGGTGACCCGTGACAACCCGCTGCTGGCGCGGGCGGCGGTCAACCGCGTGTGGGGGCTCCTGATGGGCCGCGGCCTGGTCCATCCCGTGGACCTCATGGATTCCCAGCACCCGCCCAGCCACCCGGAGTTGCTCGACTGGCTGGCCCGGGATTTCGAGCGCAGCGGCCATGACCTGCGCCGCCTGATCCGCCACGTGGTGCTGTCGAAGGCCTATCAGCTGGATTCGCGCCCGGCCTCCGGGAAACCGCCCGCCGACGAGGCCTTCGCCCGTGCCCTGGAGAAACCGTTGTCAGCCGAGCAGTTGGCCCGATCGCTCGAGCTGGCCACTGGCCCGTGGATCCGGGCGGAAACGGCCTCGGCTTCGCCGTCGGTGAAACCGCCGGTCGTCACCGCGGCGTCGCTCCAGCGGGCGCTGGTCCGCGATTTCCCGGACCTCGGTGCGCCGGAGTACAACGCCACGCTCCAACAGGCCATGTTCCTGTCGAACTCCTCGGTCCTTGAACCGCTCCTGCGGCCGTATCCCGGCAACCTTGCCCAGCGCCTGGAAGGCCTCCCCGACGATCGCGCCCGGGTGCGGGAGGCCTTCCGCGCGATCCTGGGTCGGAGTCCGGATCGCGAGGAATTGAAGGCCGGCATGGACTACCTCCGCGGGCATCCGGGGCAGGGCGGGCGGGCCCAGTTCCTGTGGGCGCTGCTGACGGGCGCGGAGTTCCAGGTGAACCACTGACGCCATGACGCCGCCCCTCGACCCGCTCGGAACCGTCCACGGCATGGCCGGAGCCACCTGCGGCCAGCCCGACCACGTACTGCACCGGCGGAAGTTCCTCACCGGCCTCGGGTCGGCCGGGGCGGTGTCGCTCGGCAGTTGGGCGGGGCTCTTCTCGCTGCCGGCCTTCGCCCAGCAGGCCAAGCGCACGGCCAAGCGGTGCATCCTGCTCTGGTTGTGCGGTGCACCGAGCCAATTCGAGACCTGGGATCCCAAGCCCGGTCGAATCAGCGCCGGGCCCTTCGGGTCGATCCCCACGAAGCTTCCCGGCGTGCATTTCGGGGGCCTCATGCCCCGCTGCGCCTCCATCGCCGACAAACTGGCGGTGGTGCGCTGCATGAAGACCGACCAGAACGAGCACCTGCAGGGCATCAACCTACTCAACCGGGGTGCGGCCCCGCGCCCGCCCTTCGTGCGTCCGGTGCTCGGGTCGGTGCTGGCCCAGCAGTTGGGGCACCTCGACAATCCCGTGCCCAATTTCATCCTGCTCGACCCGTGCCCCGAGGGGAACGAGTTCAAGGAGTTCAAGGCGGGGAACTGGGCCGGATGGCTGGGCGCGCAGTACGGCCCGGTCCGCGTGGGCGGTGACTACCGCATCGAGAACGTGCTGCGGCAGGCCGACCTGTCGGCCGAGGACCACGCGTCGCGCAACGCCCTGCGGCGGTTCCTCACGCGGAAGTACGAGAACGATCGGAAGTCGGCGGCCGCCGCCTCGCAGAACGCGGTGTTCGAGCGGGTGAAGGGGTTGATGAGCTGCGCCGACCTCTTCGACCTCGAGAAACTCCCGGCCAAGGACCGGGAACGCTATGGGCCCGGGGCCTTCGCCCAGCATGCCCTGCAAGCCCGGCACCTGGTCGAGAATGGTGCTCCCTTTGTGATGGTGGCCAATGGGATGCCGTGGGACAGCCACGTCTTCCACAACGAGATCTACCAGATGCTCACGCCCGAGCTCGACCAGGTGATTTTCCAGTTGATCACCGACCTCCGGGAGCGAGGCCTGCTGGATTCCACGCTGGTGGTGGCCATGGGAGAATTCGGCCGCACGCCCTGGCTCAATCAGGCCCGCGGCCGCGACCACTATTCCAAGGCGTGGTCGATGATGATGGCTGGCTGTGGGATCCGGCGGGGCGTGGTGGTGGGTGGCACCGATGCCGACGGGGTCGAGGTCGATGGCAAGGCCTTCGACGAGAAGAACCTCTTCGCCACGATCTTCACCGCCCTCGGCATCGACCCCTACGCGCTCTACGACCTGGGCGATTTGCCCGGGTTCCGTCGGGTCGAGGACCGGGCGGAGCCCATCCGGGAGGTGCTGGCATGATTCGTTTTCTGCAACCCGATCCGGAGATCGCCCACCATGGCTGAACCCGAATCCAAGCCCTCCGCGACCGCCCCGGTGGAGCCCAAGCTCACCAAGGCCAAGGAGATCGCCTTGCCGACGGCCGTGCTTGCCTTCGACGCGACTCCGGACGGCAAGACCCTGTATGCCGCCTGCCTCGACGGCTCGATCCAGCGTGTGGACACCGAGAGCGGTAAGGCGGCTGAAATTGGTCGTCATGGCAGCTACGCCAGCGGCGTGGCCTTGCTGCCCGGTGGCCGTCCTTTGGTCTCGTCCGGATACGACGGCGTGGTGCGCTGGATCGACCTGGAAACGGGCCGCGAGATCCGATCGGTCCAGGCCCACCGGTTCTGGTCGTGGGACCTGGCGGGTTCGCCCGATGGCCGATGGGTGGCCAGCGTCACGGGCCAATATCGGGCCGGCAGCTACAAGTACGACCCGGCACC
>JAJTFN010000120.1 GCA_021298285.1 Verrucomicrobium sp. | reverse complement strand
AGGGTGATGCCCTCCACCAGGCGCAATTCATCGACGCTCTCGAAGGGACCCCGCTTGGCCTCGTAGCCCAGGCCCGAGTAGCCGAGGCTCAGGGTGCCGTTGGTGCTCCGCCAATCGATGACCGCCGCGGCCAGCTCGGCCGTCATGCCCGGCAGCATCACCAGCGCGTTGGAGTTGGCCCGGTTGAGGTTCAGGCGCGAAGACTCGTCCTGGAGGTTGAAGACCACCTGATTGAGCCCGGTCTCCGAGGAGGCCGGATCGCGGCCAATGATCCACACGCGGGACTCCCCGATCGGGAGCGCCTCGCAGACGAAGAGGCTGTTCGTGGCCATCACGCCATTGGTGGCGACGTTGACCAACGCCCAGCCGACGTAGCGGATCGCCCCCTCGATGGCCTGCCCGGCGGCCAGGTCGGCGGCACGGTTGGCCGACGCGCGCAGCTCCAGCCCCATGGAGGCGGCAAAGTAGAGCACCAGCGCCGTAAGCCCCGCGGTGATCCACAGCACGACGACGAGCACCGAGGCCGCGGAACGGGGGTGCGGCGACGCGCGGCGGGCGGCGCGGCTCCTGCGGACCATCCGGTGGGAAGGGCTTGGGATCATCCTCCGACGGTGCTGGTGGAGTTGGTGCGGGACTGAAGGCCCAGGGGAACCAGCAGCTCCACCGGGCCCGTGTCTGCACCCCAGGTGGGTCCGCGCTGCAGGCGGATCCGCACGGCCACGGGAAGGTTGGTCGTCGCGCCCGAGGGGTCGGTGGTATCCCACTGCGGAAGCCACTGGAGGCCGTCGAAGGCCTCGACATCGATCCGGGCCACGTCGCGGAGCAGCAGCTGGTCCTCCACCTCGGCCACCGAGAGCGAGAGCAGGTTGCGGCAGACGCCCCGGTAGAGGTCGAGGGAGCCACCGCCCGCGTCGACCGGGCTGCGCAGGCTGTAGGACACCCGCTGGACCACGCCCCACGGCTCGGTCTCGCGCAAGGACCCGGTGGTGGTGTTGAACTCCAGCGAGATCGGCCGGGAGTCGACCGTGCTCTGGAGCATGCCCGCGCGGAAGGAGCCGGAGAGGATGCCGTTGGTCTTGGGGGTGACCACCCCCTGCAGGTCGAGGCGCAGCGTGTCCAGCGTCAGCTCGAGGGGGAACGCCGACTCGACCGCGCCCGAAACGCGATCGCGCAGGCGCAGGCTGGTGAAGAGCACCTGGTTGGCCACGATCAGGATCAGGGCGGCGGCGCCGATCGAGAGGATGAGCTCGATCAGCGTGAACCCGGCCGGCGAACGCGTCGGCGTGGACGCACCGATCCCCGGACGCCTGGGCCGGCGGTTCGCGGCCGCCGGGTGGACGGTGCTCTGGAACCGGGAGGTCATCGCGTGGTGGTGGGACCAGTTCCCGGTTGCGCATCCACCGGATGGCCCAGGGTGGTGAGCCGGACCGAGGATTCCTGCCCCTGCGTCAGGAATCGCACCTCGGCGGTGAGCTGCGGCAGGGCGGGCAGCACCCAGTTCTCGCGCGTGAGGGTCCACTGGTAGTCGACCGATCCCTCGACCTGCGTCCCGCTCTGGGCGGTGGCGTTGAGGTTGGTCTGCAGCGTGTTCTCGGTGAGGATCCGCTCGGCGATGCGGGCGGCGACCGCACGACGGACCGACGCGGTGCCTGCCCGGCCCGCCACGTGCAGGGCCTCGACCACCGCCGGGATGACGATGGCCAGGAACAACAGGGCCGCGAGGGTCTCGGCCAGCGTGTAGCCGTCGCGGCGGCGTCTAGTCGAGTGCGGTGCGGATCTCATAACGTCGGCGGTCGGAAGCCTCCACCAGCCACAGCACCGCCCCGGCGGCGTCCTCGACCCGGATGGCGTTGGGACTGTCCTCGTCGATGGTGCCGTCGGGTGCCCAGCGGATCGAGGGACCCGGCCGGGTGGTCGCGATGGCGCCTGCGGACCGCCGAAAGCCCGACGGACCCGTCAGGACCGTGGGTGTCGGCATGCCGGTCGGCGTCTGGCCGATGAGGCGCTGCGAGCGGTCGAAGGAGACGCGGACATTCTCGTCGGGCGCGAATTCCTGCGCCTGAGGGTCGCCCGAGCGGCCGGCATCGACCCGCTCGAGGCCGTAGGCACCGGTCCCGGAATCCAGCCACAGCAGGACCGGGCGTCCCTCGGTGATCGCCCGGCTCCGTGCCGCGTGGGTCACGGCCAGGAGACGCCGGGCCTCGGACTCGATGGCCCGACCCCGCAGGAAGTCCGAGAGCCGGGGCGAAACCATGGAGACGGCCACGACGAGCAGCGCCATCACGAGGATCATCTCGATCAGCGTGAAGGCGCTCCGGGGGCGGGCCGCCCGCGACCGCGGGTCACTTGGCCGTCCAGTTTCCAAAGTCGTCCTCCGTCCCCGCCCTGCCGTCCGGTCCGATGGACGACAGGTCGAAGGAGTTGGCGTTCTGCCGGCCGGGCTGGGCGTACTGGTACTCGTTGCCCCACGGGTCCTGGGGAATCTTGTCGAGGTAGGGCCCGCGCCAGTTGCGCGCCTGCCTCGGAGCCTGGAGCAGGTCGGCCAGCGCCTTGGGGTAGCCGCCATTGTCCACCTCGTAGGCGTCGAGGGCCGTCTTGATCGAGGCGATGTCGGCGCGCGCGGCAGCCTGCCGGGCCTGTTCGCTGCGGCCCATCATCTTGGGCACCACCAGGGCGGCGAGGATGCCGATGATGGTGATGACCAGGAGCATCTCGACCAGGGTGAAGCCCCGGCGACGGCGGCGGTCGGGACCGGGGGCGGCGGGACGGCGATGGAGGGTGGGGTTCATGGAATCGTGGGCAATCACTTGATGTAGTCTTGGAGCGAGAACACCGGCAACAGCATGCCGATGAAGATGAAGCCGATGAAACCGGCGATCAGGAACAACAGCAGCGGCTCGGCCAGCGCCACGGCGGTCTTGAGGCGGCGGTCCAGCTCGCTCTCCGTGACGTTGGCGATGCGGATCAATTCAACATCGAGGCGACCGCTCTCCTCGGCGACCGAGATCATCTCCATGACCGAGCCGCTGAAGAGCGTCGGGCACTCGGCCAGGCTCTGGCCCAGCCGGCCGCCCTGCTGCACCTGCTCGATGGAGCGGGCCACCGCATCGACCAGGATCTGGTTGCCGATGGATCGACGGGCGACGTTCAGGGCCTGGACGAGCTGGACGTCCGCACCGATGAGCGTGCCGAGCATCCGGCAGAACCTCGCCATGGCGAAGCGTGCGCTGAGCGGACCCACGACCGGGGCCCGGAGCGTCAGGCCCTCCCACACGCGGCGGCCCGCCGGGGAAACGATCCACGTGCGCAGGAAGAACACGCCGAGCACCCCGCCGACCAGCACCAGCAGGCCGTAGGACCTCAGGAGATCGCTCGCGGCGATGATGATCTGCGTCACCAGCGGCAACGCGCCCTTCACGCTGGTGAAGACCTTCTGGAACTTGGGGATGAAGAACACCAACAGGACCGTGAGCACGACCAGCGCCATCACCAGCAACACGGCCGGGTAGATCATGGCCGTGAGCACCTTGGATCGCAGCTCCTTCTCACGGGCCTGGAAGTCGGCGATCTGGGCCAGCACCACGTCGAGAAACCCGCCGGCCTCGCCGGCCTCGACCATGGCGGTGTAGACCTTGGGGAAGGTCTCCGGGGAACGGGCCATCGCCTGGGCCAGCGACATGCCGTCCACCACCAGGCCGTGGATCTCCTGCCACTTGGCCGCCGCCGCCGGCGAGGAGGCCTCCTTGCCGAGGATGGTCAGTGCCCGGCTCAGGGGCACCCCCGCGGCCAGCAGGCTGGAGAGCAGCCGGGTGAAGTTCTCCAGTTCGGCGGAACTCACCGTCCGGGCACCCATCGCGAAACCCGGCAGGCCCGCTGCCTGAACCGAGCCGGCGGAGGCGCCACGCCCCGACCCCGGGCCGGCCGTCTTGCCGGAACCGCCGCCTCCCCGAGCCTCGACGACCTTCACCGGACGCAACCCCTTCGCCTCGAGCGACCGCACGGCTTCGGGCCGGCTGGCCGCCTCGGTGAGGCCCTCGGCCATGCCGCCATCCGCCTGCAAGGCGCGGTACGAGAAGGTGGGCATGGTTCAGGAGCCGCGGACGGTGGAGCCGCGGACGGTGGAGCCGGGGTTGGAGGCGCGATGGGCTGGGCCGGAGGCCGCGGGCGCAGGCTCGATGGCATCGGTGCCCGGTTCGCCCGAGGCGTCCGCGGTCGCGGCAGCGTCCGGCCTCGGCGTCTCCTTGTCGGTGGTCACCCCGAGCACCTCCTCGACCGTGGTGATGCCCTGCGCAACGAGCCGCCAGCCATCCTCGGCGAGCGTCCGCATGCCCGCCGCTCGGGCCGCTGCCCGGATCTGGTCGGTCGAGGCGCTCTCGAGGATGAGCCGACGGATGGTCTCGTCCGTGTCCATCCATTCGAAGATCGCGTGCCGGCCATGGAAGCCGGTCTGGCGGCACTCGCGGCAGCCGACGGCCCGGAAGAGCGGAACCTCCGGGGCGATCCCCATCCGGGACCGGAAGGCCCGGGCATTGGCCGAGGTGTCGGGCGCCTTGCACTTCGGGCAAAGCACGCGCACGAGGCGCTGTGCGAGGACGGCCTCGAGCGACGAGGCGACGAGGTAGGGCTCGACCCCCATGTCCACCAGACGTGTCACCGCTCCGGGGGCGTCGTTGGTGTGCAGCGTGGAGAAGACGAGGTGACCCGTGAGCGAGGCCTGGACCGCGATCTGCGCGGTCTCGCGGTCGCGGATCTCGCCGATGAGGACCACGTCGGGATCGTGACGGAGGATGGAACGCAGGCCGCGCGCGAAGGTCAGCCCCGCCTTCTCGGAGACCTGGATCTGGTTGACGCCGCGGAGCTGGTACTCGACCGGGTCCTCGATGGTGATGATCTTGCGGACCTCGTCGTTGATCTCGTTGAGCGCCGTGTAGAGCGTGGAGGTCTTGCCGCTTCCGGTTGGGCCGGTCACGAGCACGATGCCATGGGGCAGGTCGAGCACGCGCCGGAAGCACTCCAGCTCGCGCGGACCCAGCCCGATCTCCGCGAGGCCCCGCAAGGTGGAGTTCTGCCGCAGCAGGCGCATGACCACCGCCTCGCCATGCAGCATGGGGATGACCGAGACACGGATGTCCACCTCGGTGTCCTCGATGCGCACCTTGATGCGGCCGTCCTGAGGCAAGCGCTTCTCGGCGATGTTCAGGTGGCTGAGGATCTTCACCCGCGAGACGATGGCCGGCTGGAACTGCTTGAGCTGGGCGGGCAGGGGGATCTCCTGCAGCTCGCCGTCGATGCGGTACCGGATGCGGAACTCGTGCTCGAAGGGCTCGAGGTGGATGTCGGACGCCCGCAGCTCGATGGCGTCCTTGAGCACCTGGTTGACGAATCGGATGATGGACGCTTCATCCTCGGCCCCGGCATCGAGGTTCGATTCGTCCCGGCCTTCCTCGACCACCTGGACGGACTTCTCCTCGTCAAGCGCGCCGATGGTGTCGGCACCCACCCCGAGGTTCTTCTTCATCTCGCGCAGCAGCGCCTCGCGAGGGCACAGGACGCGCTTCAGCCGCAGACCGGTCGAGGCACGCAGCGTGTCGATGCCGCGGTTGGAGAAGAGCCGACAGGTGGCGATCTCGACCGAGCCCTGGTCGCGACGCAACGGCAGCAGCTCCTCCTTGAGGAGGATGCGGGCGGGGAACAGCGCCAGGACCTCGCGGTCGGCCTCGACGGAGTCGAGCGGCAGGAACCCGACACCGTACTCGCCGGCCAGCCACTCCAGGACCTCGCGCTCCGTCGCATCGGTCGCCGACGTGCCGTCGACCGCCGGGCGTTGCGATCGCACCCGGACGAAGGATTCGGCGTCGGTCGGCGAGAGCTGCCGCTCCGCGATCATCTGATCGAGGAGCGCCCGGGTCGGTGCGGAGGGTGCGGCCATGGGGACGTGGTTGGACCGTGGGAACGGGATGCTGGCGGGGGTTGGGGCCGGGGGAAAATGGGGCCCGGGGAGGTCATCCCTCGGGAACGGCACCGGGAGGCGGCACCCGGTCATCGGCGGTTTCAGGAGATCCCTGCCGTTGGTCCGCGCGCCCCTCCCGGGGTCGTCACCCTGTGGTTCCGGTTATTTCAGCAGGCCCAGCAGCACCGCCCGGGCTTCCTGCTTCACGGACAGCAATTGGCGGAGTTCATCCTGGGCCTTCTCGAGCTGCGCCTCCTTCTGCTTCGCGGCGGCCCGGTAGGTCGCCAGCTTGGCCTTCACGTCGTCGGCTGATGCTCCGGAATCCAAGGCCGTCTGCAGGGCCTCCGCGTCCGGGTTGGGCTGGCCGAACCCTCCGCGCCCCTGACGTCCGCCACCGGGGCCACCGGGGGCTCCGCCGGGACCGCCGGGGCCGCCGGGGCCGCCTCCGAATCCGCCAAAGCCACGACCCATGCCCATGCGGGAGTCGTTGATCTTTTTGATGCGGGCCTCGATCAGCCCCCACTCGGCGTCATCCTTGACGGCCAGCTGCTCACGGATGCGCTCCATCATCCGCTGGCGCATCTGCTCGGGATCCCAGTTGCCACGCCCCTGCCGCCCGCCCTGACCACCCTGACCGCCGGCGCCTCCCTGAGGGGCCGGTGGTGCGTCGTTCTGGGCGAGGATCGTTCCGGTGGTGGTGGCGAGGATCAGGCCGCAGGCGGCCAACATCGATGCAAGCGAGGAGCGGTTCATGGCGATGGGAGTGGTTGAAGGATCCGACATCGGACCCGATTGGCCAAGGAGACCGCTCCGCTGACGGTCCGGTTACGGTTGACGCAGGCCGGTCGCCGGCGGGATCGTCTCGGTCTTCGATGCCCCATCTGCACGAGAAGATCGATTTCACGGTCGCCCTGCTCATTGTCGACCAAGGTCGGGTGCTCGTGATCCTGCACCGGAAACTCGGCAAGTGGCTCCCGATCGGGGGGCACATCGAACTGGATGAGGACCCGGAGCAGGCCGCCCTTCGGGAGGCCCGCGAAGAGACAGGCCTCGAGGTCCGCCTCCTCGGGGAGCGTCCGCCCACGACGGGCCCCGGAACCCGGGCCCTGATCGCGCCCCGGTTTCTCGACATCCACAGGATCTCAGACACGCACGAACACATCGGCATGATCTACCTCGCCCGGCCCGTCGGCGGTACCCTGGCGCTGGCGGCCGAGGAGCATCTGGACATCCGCTGGTGCACCGCGGAGCAACTCGATCTGTTGGAGCCCCCCATGAGCCACGCCGTCCGGTGGTATTGTCTCCAAGCCATCGACGAGGTTTCGCGGATGCCGCAGGAGCAGGACAACACCCGGAGCCGCTGACTCACGGGGATGGGCGCGACTCAATGAGGATGTCGGCGGCTCGGGCACTTCGCGCCTCCGGGCCCTCGGGATGGACCTGGTCGAAGTCCTGGAAGATCCACAGGTTGGTCTTCTGGCCGCTGGCCAGCCGCATCGAGGTGGGCCCCGGGGCCGGGGTCAGGTCCACCCCTGGGGGCAGCTCCAGGGGCCAGGTCGCCTCCGCGGTCTTCCCGGTGCCCATCCATCGGAGGCTCAGTTTGGAATTGGCCTCGGGACCCTCGAGCAGGTGCCACTCCAGAGCGATGGTGTCTCCGCCGGTGATCTCGCGCCGGGCCACCTCCCGGGGCTGGCCTGATTCCCACCACCGAAGGCTGACGGTCACCGTCGACGATCCCGCCGGAGGAACCAACTTCAAAGACCGTTGAGCATACCATCCGGGCACCTTGGGTCCCTCGTAACGACGATTCTGGCCACCGCCTCGGACCACCTCAGGACGGAAGGTGGCAAAGGCCTGGAAAAGCGACACCGGAAGCGCGGCGATGAGTCCCAGATGGAGCAGCATCCCGCCGGCGAAGAGCCACCATCCCCGGCCGGAGTGGGTGGTTCGCAACGCCCGGAGGCGCGCCCGAAGGTACAGAGCCGCCACCAACAGGGTGGCGCCGAATCCTGCGATCCAACGCGGCAGGAGGAACTCCGGATCGGGGCCATCCTCACCTCCTCGACCGAGGACCACCGAACCCAGCGCCCCGGCGATCACCATCAGGAGGGCCCGGCTGCCGCTGGAAGCGAAGAATGCCCAGCCACGTCCGCGCCGCGCCGGCTCCGGCCCCCGCAGTCGCCTCACCCCCAAGCCACCAAGGATGCCGCCCAGGAATCCCACCCAGACGGCGATGAACAGCGTGAGGAAGACCGGCCCGACGCCTTCCATCTCAAAGGCCACCAGGCGCTGGAACAACCACCCCGGAAGCAGCAGGACCAGCAGGAACGACGGCAGCGCAAAGATGGTCGCCGCCAATGCCAGCCGCGACCACCGGCTGGCCGCTGGCGGGGACTCTGGCATCTCCGGTGGCTGGAAATGGCCTTCGATTGGAGGCTGGTCGGTGTCGATGGCCGGAGATCCTAGCCGGCAGCCGGCCGATTGGCCAATCTCCGACTTGGCGTGGCCCGTTGGTCTTGGCTCGGCAGCCCCTCGGAATCGGTCCGACCGGTGACCCGGCGGGAGCAGGAATTGGCTTTCAGGACGTTGGGCGCGTGCCTAGGATCGTTTCAGGACAGGCCGATGGTGTAATGGCAGCACAGGGGTCTTTGAAGCCCTTAGTCATGGTTCGAATCCATGTCGGCCTACCAATCCCCCGAAATCCCCTCGAACTCCCCTCGAGTCATCATCCCCCCCTCGAGTCATCGACTCGGAATTGCCCCGTCTCGGCCAACCGTTCGACCCGATCCTTGCTGGCCCAACGCATCCCGGGAGGCCATCGAGCCGCCTGGTCGCCTGCCGCCTCGCCCTCACCCGAAGGCATGGAGCCGGGATTCTCCGAGGGCGACCTCTGGACACCGACCCGAACGACGGTGCTGGACCTTTGGGATGGCCGGTCATCATGAGGATGCCCCCCCGACAGAATTCAGCCCCCGAGGGATCTCGGGGGCTGTTCGAAGAACGGTATGTCGGTG
>JAJTFN010000119.1 GCA_021298285.1 Verrucomicrobium sp. | reverse complement strand
CCGACCAGGTGGACCACCGGGCCGACATTTATTCGCTGGGGGTGGTCTTTTATGAGCTGCTCACCGGAGAGCTTCCCCTCGGCCGCTTCCCGGCCCCGTCGATCAAGGCCGGCCTCGATGCCCGCGTGGACGACATCGTCTTCCGCGCACTGGCCAAGGAACGGGAGCTGCGCCAGCAATCCGCCGATCAGGTGAGGGCCGAGGTCGAGGGGTTGGCGGGAACCGAACACGACCAGAAGAACAAACCGTCGAAGCGAGTTTCGATCTGGAGACGCTTCGGCCCGTGGAAAAGATCCCGGGTCGTCGGGGCGGTCGCGGTCGCCCTCGTCGCGGCTTGGAGCCTACTGACCGTCACCGTCCGGTTCCTCCAGCACAGCAAGGCCCGCGCGGACCGGATCGCCGGTGTCAACCGACTCAAGGATATCGGATTGGCGTACCGAACCCACGTGTTTGAGTTTGAGGGTCTGATCTCAAATCTCAACACCCTCACCGACCAACCTGTCGTGATCTTTGGAACGGACCTCACGGACACATCACCCAACCCGATTGTCGCCGTCGCGCTCGGGGGTCCGGACCTGAAAAACCCAACGGTCCTGTTTGGGGACGGGTCGGTCCTGCCAATGTCCGAAGAGCAATTCCGACGAAGCCTGAGTCGGGCCAGCCCGTCATATCGAGCCAACTGGGAACATTTTCAGCAGCTGGGACTCTTCGGACGGAAAGACCAGATGACAGACCCCCGAACCGGAAAACCCTACCTGTTCTTCCTCCCAATCAGTGGGACGAACTCGTCACCTGACGAGATGCTCGCCGTGTCGCCCCCGGATCCGGATACGCAGGGCCGATCGGTGCTGCAGGGGGACGGGTCGGTCCAGCCAATGTCCGAAGAGCGGTTCCGCGCACTCCTGTTCAACATGGTGGGCACCAAACTCAGATGATGACTTCCCGCGGCTGTTCGAGACTCGATTCCGCGACCGCCTGAGCCGGGCCAGCCCATCGGTGCAGGCGGCTTGGGAACGGTTGCACCGGAAGCCTTCCAATCGGTCGCCCCACCGAAGCACACCCCCATGACCGACTCTCGATCGCCCATCGCCGGCTTCGCCCCCACGCGCTGGTCGCTGGTGGCGCGGGCGCGGGGCACGACGCCGGAGGCGCGGGCGGCCTTGTCGGAACTGTGCGAGGCCTATTGGCGACCGGTCTTCGAGACGCTCCGGCGGAGGCATGGGACCGACGACGAGGCGCGCGAATGGGCCCAGGAGTTCTTCGCCCACGTGCTGGCCGGCGGACGCCTTGCGGCGGCCGACCCGTCCCGTGGGCGATTCCGATCCTACTTGCTGGGCGCGCTCCGGCATTTCGAGTCGGACCTCCGCGAGCGGGCCCGCCGACTCAAGCGCGGCGGCGGGGTCCCGACCGCGTCGCTCTCCGAGGACGGAATCGACGAGCCGGCCACCGCAGGCCTCGACCTGGTGCGCTTCGATCGCGAATGGGCGCTCACGGTGGTCGAGCGGGCCCTGGCAACGGTCGACAGCGATCTGCGGACGGCCGGCAAGTCGGCCCACTTCGAGCGCCTGAAGCCCGCACTGGTGGGCAGCGAGCTTCCGTCACCCGCGAACCTCGCCCGGGAACTCGGGCTCACCGAAGGCGCGCTGAAGGTGGCCATCCACCGCCTGAGGCGACGATTCCGCGAGGCGGTGCGGGCCGAGATCGGCCAGACCCTGCCCGACGGCGACGACGGGCAGGAGGAACTGCGCTACCTGATCGAGGTGCTGGCTTCACCAGGAGGCTGACGCCGTGGCCCGGTGCTTCCGGGTCTACCCGAAGAGCTCCTGCTGCACGGGCCCGGGAGCCGGCTCCGGTCCGGGATCGGGCGATCCGATCAGCAGGCTCTGGCGATAGCGGGCCTCGGCCTCGGCCCCGCGGAAGGTGTGCCCCTTGCGGCTGCCATGGCGCAGGTACACCCGGCGCGACGCCTCGCGGGCGGCGATGCTGGACCGCACGCGGGCGATGCGTTCCTTGGCTTCCAGCACCGCCCGACGCGGATCGACCCTCGGGGCCGGATAATCGACGCCGATCACGCACCCGGCGGCCTCCTGCTGTGAGCGCGTCATGCGCCACGGCTCGGCCAGGACGACGTCGGGCACGCCGGCCAGTTCGGGCACCCAGCGACGAATGAACACGCCCTTCGGGTCTTGCTCGAGGGCCTGGCGCGTCGGCGAATAGATGCGCACGGTGTTGATGCCGGTCGTGCCGCTTTGCATCTGCGCCTGGCTGAAATGGATCCCCGGCTCGAAATCGAGGAAGCACCGGGCCAGGTGGATCGCCGTCGGACGCCAGTGGAGCCAGAGGTGGTAGGACGCCACGCTCATCACCAAGGCGCGCATGCGGAAGTTGAGCCAGCCCGTGGCCCGCACCGCCCGCAGGCAGGCATCGACCATGGGGAAGCCGATCCGCCCCTGACGCCACGCCTCAAGGCGGCGCTGGCCCTCCTCCGACTCGGTGAAGGCCTCGCGCAGGCCGTCGTAGACCGGGTTGAAGTTCTCGAACTCGATGCGCGGCTCGTCCTCGAGCTTCTGCATGAAGTGACAATGCCACCGCAGGCGGGCCTGGAAGCTCGCGAGGGCACCGGACCAGCGGCGGTCCACTGGCACGCCGGCGGTGAGCATCGCCCGCAAGGACTCCTGCCGGTGCACGGCCGCCTGATGCACCGTGCGCATGGAGACGCACCCCCAGGCGAGATGGGTGCTGAGACGCGAGCAGGCCGACCAGGCGGTGAGCGGGCTCGACATCTCCGCGCGGTAGCCGACGCCGCGGTCCTCCAGGAAGCTTCCCAACACGTGCCGAGCAGCCGACTCGCCGCCGCGCTGCAAGCCGGTCGGGATCACCGGACCCAAGCCGAGGTCTTCCGGGCCCAGGACGCCGTCGGAGACCAGGCCGGTCGGACGCCCCGGCCCGAGGACCTCCGGAGCCGGCACCGGTCGGCCCGACATCGTCGAGGCCCAGCGCTCGGCCCAGCCGTCGCGGGATCGCAGCCGCCGGACGACCCCATCCTGCCGCCGCTCCTGCCAGTCGATCCCCCGGTCGCGGCACCAGCGGGCGACGCGGAGGTCGCGGTCGAAGGTGATCCGGTTGCCCGTCTCCTCATGCGACCACAGGCGCACGAACCCGGTCTCGCGATGCAGGCGCTCGAGCTGATCCACGGCCTCGCCGCGCCGCAGCAGCAGGCACCCGCCGCGACGCGTCCACTCCGACTCCAACTCGCGGAGGGCGTCGGCGAGGAAGCGGGAATGCGAGGGATCCCACTCGGGCGACCCGAGCAGCTCGGGCTCATAGAGGTAGAGGCCGATCACGGGGCCTTGCCGCAGGGCCTCGGTCAACGGGGCGTGATCACCGAGGCGCAGGTCGCGCTTGAACCACACCACCTGCCAGTCGGCGCGCCTCACACGATGCGGGCCCCGCGTTGCACGGCCGGTCGGCGGCCCCGCGGGGGTCGAACCGATGGGGCGGGGAGGATTCATGGGAACGGCAACCCGGGCTGCTGCGGATCGCCGTCCCGCGCCGGTCGTCCTGAACGGGGCTCCAGACGGCGGCGGGCCTTTTCCCAGAACCCGAAGAACCCCGCCGACGCCTGGGGCCAGAGGCGTTCGTCCCAGGAGCGGCGGCACCAGAGGATCTTCCGGCCGTCGCCGGCGAGCGCGGCCTCGATGCCCGGGATCGCGTCGCCCAAGGGTCCCACCGATGGCCGCATGGCGACCCATCCGGCGAGGCCGCGTTCCTGGGCCACTCGGACGAGCGCCTCGGCCAATCCCTCCCCTGTTTCGCACGACACCGTGGCGCATCCGAAGTGCCGGCCCGCGCGCGCCACCCCGTCGGCCAGGGCCGTCTTGAGGTAGGCGATCCGAAGCGGGGACAGACCGTGGGCTCCGACCCGCTGCGCATCGAACACGCTGAGCAGGACCTCCGGTCTCAGGCGGCCCAGCGCCGTCGCCTCGAGGCCCAGGTCCTCGCCGTGCACCCACAGGCCCCAACGGCCGCCGCCGGCAGGTGAGCCTCCCGACAGGTCGGGGCTTTCGGACAGGGAGCGCCACGCGACCCGTTGGGCCGGGGCCTCGTCCGGCAGCGGTGCGGGCGAGACCACCGAGTCCTCGAGGCGCTCGAGCCCGGTCGGGTCGGCCAGCAGGGACGACGCACAGTACCGCTCCAGGTTCGATCGCCGCGGCAGGTAGGCCTTGCCCAGCGTCTGCAGGCCCGCGACCCAGCGCCAGCCGAGCGTGTTGCTGGCGGGATCGGCGTCGAGCAGGTGGCGGTAGAAGAAGTCGGCCCCCAGGGCCCAGGGCAGCCGCTCGACATGGATCCAGTAGCCCGCCCACCACATGCGGGCGTGGTTGTGCAGATATCCAGTCGAGATCAATTCGCGGGTGAACCCATCCATCACGGCGATGCCGCCCTCGCCCGCCAGGACCGCCTCGGCCCGGCGGAGCAGCGCCGGATCACCCTCGGTCCGGAGGCGTTCCGCCTCGGCCCGGTAGGCGGACCAGACCCCAGGACGCAGTTCCAGCCAACCCTTCCAGTAGTCACGCCACACCAGTTCCTGCACCAGCTTCTCGACGGCGTCGAAGCGGTGTGTCTCGAGCACGGATCCCACCAGTTCCTCGGTGGATACCAACCGGGCCCGGATGGCCGGAGACAACCGCGTCACGTGGGGATGACCGGGAACCACCTGATTGCGCAGGGCTCCGTAGCGGTTGGCCTTCGGGAGAAATTCACGCCACCGCGCCAGGGCCGACTCACGCGTCACCGGGAAGTGGGTCGGAATGCTTGCTTCGGGGCCTGACATCGTGGGGCCAACGTGGACCCGCGGCCCGTTTCCTCAACCGCGCCCGACCCGACACTCACTCATCATCGCCGACATCGTCACCACCGTCGTCCTCGGGCAAGGTCTGTCGGGCGGAGGTCTTGGGCCGCGAGGATCGGACCCGGCGGTCCTGCTCCACCCGACCGCGCTCCAGCTCGGCCAACTCGGCCTGGAGCTTGCGGAAGCTCTCGTAGCGGCCGGGCGCCAGACCGCCGGACTCGAGGGCGGCACGGACGGCGCACCCCGGTTCGGCGCCATGGGTGCAATCGCGGAACCGGCACCCGGCGGCCAGACCGGTGATGTCGGGAAACGCCGTGTCGAGGCCGAGGTCGGCCGACCACAGGTGGAACTCCCGCATGCCCGGCGTGTCGATGACCAGGCCGCCCGAGGGCACCGGGATGATCTCACGCCAGGTGGTGGCGTGCCGGCCCTTGGAGTCGCTGTCGCGCACCTCGAGGGTCGGCTGCAGCGTGCCGCCCACCAGCCGATTGATGAGGCTCGACTTGCCCACGCCCGAGGTGCCGATGAACACCGCCGTCGATCCGGGCCCGAGGATCTCCCGGAGTTGGCCCGTTCCCTTGGCCGTCTTGGCGCAGACCGGCAGCACCGGCGCACCGCCCGAGACGGCCTCGGCCTCCGAGATCATCCGGCGCGGGGCCTTGCAGAGGTCGAGCTTGTTGAGCACCACCACCGGCTTCACCCCGCCCTCGAGCACCATGACCAAGAAGCGCTCCAATCGCCGCGCGTTGAAAGTGGCGTCCATCGCCTGCACCACGAAGGCCACGTCGACGTTGGTGACCACGATCTGGGCCTCGCTGCCCCGGCCGGTGATCTTGCGGGCGATTTGCGAACGGCGGGCCAACAGCGCCTCGATGACCCCCTTGGCCTCGCCGGGAACCGGGCGCACACCCACCCAATCGCCGACCTTCGGCAGGTCCTGGTCGCGCGGGCAGAGGTGCCTCAGCCGACCCGTGATGATCGCGGGCCGGTCGCCCGTGGCCCCGACCACGACGTAGGAAAGCTTGTCCTCATGGACCACCCGCGCGGGCTCGAGGCCGCCCGGGCGATGCGGGGAAAAGAGCGTCTCCCAGCCCGCATCCCAACCCAGTTCGGCCAGGTCCATGCCGCCTCAGACCCGTTCCTGGAGGGCCGCCTGGCTGGCGGCGAAGACCTCGCGGTGGAGCGACCGCCCGTGGGAGTCCATGGTCACCACGGCCGGGAAATCGCGCACCTCGAGTTCCCAGATCGCCTCGGGCGATCCGAACTTCTCCAGCAGCGACACGTTGCGCACACGCACCACGCATTCGGCCAGCACCTGGGCGGCGCCGCCGATGGCGTGCAGGTACACGCACCCGTGCTCCTGGCAGGCGGCCAGCGTCTTGTCGCCCATGCCGCCCTTGCCGATGACGCCGCGGAGGCCGTGGTCGCGGATGATGTCGGCCTGGTAGGGCTCCTCACGGATCGACGTGGTGGGGCCGGCGGCGGTGACCTTCCACGAACCATCGGCCTCCTTCAGGACCACCGGTCCGCAGTGGTAGATGATCCCGTCGCGGAGATCCACCCCCGGCGGCAGTTCGCCGCCCTCGTGCAGGTACTTGTGGACGGCATCGCGGCCCGTGAAGAGGACCCCGGAGATCAGGACCTCATCCCCGACCTTGAGGGCCCGGATCTTGTCGGCGGTGAACGGCGCTTGGAGCGGGATCATGGAACGTTGCCCGCCCATTAGGGGACAGGCCACCCCGGCCGGCAAGACCGGGATCGATCGGTGTCCGGACGGGCGGCCCGACGGCGGCGATGGAGTCGGCTTCCCCTCCGGACGGACTCCGACCAGAGTCTGGCCCGTTGAAGCGCGTGACCATCCACACCGACGGGGGTTGCCAGGGCAATCCCGGGCCCGGGGCCTGGGCGGCGGTGCTGCAGTACGGCCGGCAGGAGCTGGAGATCGGCGGCGCGGTGCCGGCCACCACCAACAACCGGATGGAACTCCAGGCGGCGATCCAGGCCCTGTCGGCCCTCAACCAGGCCTGCGAGATCGTCTTCTACACCGATTCCCAATACCTGCGGCAGGGCATCCAGTCGTGGATCCACGGCTGGAAGCGCAACGGATGGAAGACCTCCACCAAGGAACCGGTCAAGAATGCCGACCTGTGGCAGCAGCTCGACGCCCAGGCCGGCCGGCACCGCATCGAATGGCGCTGGCTCAAGGGGCACGCCGGCCACCCGCTCAACGAACGCTGCGACGCCCGGGCCAACGCCGAGATGGCCGCCCTGCGCAAGGCGATGTCCCCCGCCCAACTCGCCGCCGCCCTGGCCGAATTCAACCGCACCAACTGATGCGATGACCCACGACCTGAAAGCCGAAGGTTTCGTGAGGGTCCGGTCACTGGTCAGAGAACCCGATCGACGGGCGTTGCAGGTCATCCCCGGTTCGCACCGATACGGCCGGCTCGATGCCGATCGGATCGCGGCTCTGAAGACGGCCACCCCCGAGGTGCTGTGCGCGGCCGCCGCCGGCGACGCGCTGCTGATGCGCCCCCTCCTGCTCCATGCCTCGAGCAAATCGATGAGCGGTCGGCGGCGGCGGATCTTCCATATCGAATACTGCTCGGATTCCCTGCCGACCGGAATGGCGTGGCACGAGGCGGCCTGATGGGGGACCGTTGGATCATTTGGAAATCGAGTGGCCCGGAACCGAATTGAGGTCCGGTCTCGACGTCTCTACTCCGCGACCCAGTTCCGCCGCGAAGCCTTCAGGAGCTGCTCGATACTCCCCTGAGACAGCGAGGTGGTCTTGAGCCATTGTTCAGCCGCGTCTGAATTATCGTAGTGCCAAGCTTGGAACGTAGAGCCGATGAACCCATGACGCTCCGCCCACTGCGAAGCGGCGGCCGGATCGGTCTTGATCCAGCTGGAAATCAACCTTAGAGAGACCCGGGTGTTTCGGTCCGTTCCCTTGGGAAAATTGGCCAAGACCAACTCGGCCGCTGACGCCGGATCATTCCGCGCCATGCCAGAGATCAAACCATCCACGAAGGAATCCTTGGATGCGCCTTCGGGCAGCTCTTGCATCATGGCTTGTGCCGCAGCGGGGTCGCCCTCGGCCCATTCGCGAGCGGAATACGCCATGAAGGAGTTCTGTTGGTCGCCCGGCGGAAGGTGTTGAGCGTAAGCCATCACGGCCCTCGGATCCTGCTGGGCCCACTGCTCAACCACATCATTCAGGGCATTGTGTCGGGCCTGTCCCTCCGGCAGTTTCTCTGCCCAGGCAAGGGCCGCAGCAGCATCGGCTTCCGACCATTGCCGGGCGACATTGGCCATGAATTGATCGCGCGACGTCCCTCTCGGCAAGGTATTGGCAAATTCGGCTGCAAGCTTGGGATCGGCCGCTACCAGTGAGCTGCTTGCCGACTGCAGAGCGCTCTGCTTCGCGTAGCCTTCGGGCAAGCTCTTGAGCCAACCAAGTGCTGCCCGCGGATCATTCTCCGCCCACACAGCAGAGATCTCTCGATAGGCGGCCGAAAGATCCTCTTGGGAAATGAGGCCCGACGCCCGGGTCGCTGCGGCGGCAGGGTCCCGCCTCGCCCATGATGAGAAAATAGTTTGTAAATTCTGGCGTTTTGTTTCCGTCCAGACCGGTTTCTGGGATAAATCCCAGGCTACCGCAGGATCCTTGTCGGCGATCGTAGAGAGGACTTTGTACATCACCCGATCGCGCAAGCCACCCTTTGGCAACTGCGTGGCCCAGTCCGCCGCCGCTGCGGCATCGTCTTCGGCCCATGTCTCGACCACCCAGCAAATGGAGTCATCGCGGCCCTCTGAAACCGGCCGGGTCTTGGCATAGGCCATGGCACCGCGCACGTCGGTCTCCGCCCAATGGGTGAGCACTCGAAAGCGCAGTTCGTCGCGCAGCCTCTTTGGAAGGTGCTTCTGGATGAACCCCAACAACTCCACCATGTCCGAACCATCCAGGTCGGCCAGGATCCGATCCACCTCCCGCTCTTCGCGGCGGCTGAGCCCGAAGAGTGGATCACCTTTCAGCGCAAGCAGCCTCTTCTGAACCTCGGCCAACGTGCGTCGGCCCGGGGTGTCGGTTTCGGAGGCGTCGGTCGCTGTCGCGGGAGAGGTCTGCCCGGAAGAGCTCCCGGCGGAGGCAGGCGACCGGGTGCCAGCGGCCGTCGTCTCGGGGGCCGTGGCGGAAGTCTGGTTCGCGGGGTGTCGCTGGCCAAACC
>JAJTFN010000118.1 GCA_021298285.1 Verrucomicrobium sp. | reverse complement strand
CCAGGCGGCCAGCGACAACATCGGGAACGCCATCTCGTTCTCGCAGACCCAGGACGGCTACCTCAAGAAGGTGGCCAAGGCCCTGGACCGCATGTCCGAGCTCTCCATGCTCGCCCAGGACAACACCAAGAGCGACACCGACCGGGGCCTGTACAACACGGAGTTCCAGAACCTGGCGGACTTCGTGGACGCCACCGCGACGCGGGACTTCAACGGCGTCAGCATGTTCGGTGGCGCCAACTTCTCGGTGACGGTGAACAGCGAGGCGATCAGCAACTTCGCCTACTCGCCGATCAACCTGACGACCGCCAGCTACACCAACGCCACCCAGACCAGCAACATCTCCACGACGAGTGCCGCCGCCACGGCGTTGACCAACGTGAAGGCGGCGATCAACCAGCTGGCGACCGACCGTGCGACCGTGGGAGCCAACCAGGCCGCCCTGATGATGTACCAGGAGCAGCTCGGGGTCTCGAAGGACAACCTGGCGGCCGCCAACAGCCGCATCAAGGATGTGAACGTCGCCGACGAGAGCACCAACTTCGCCAAGTACAACATCCTGGTCCAGGCGGGCACCGCCATGCTGTCTCAGGCCAACTCGACACCCCAGTCGGTCCTCCGGCTGCTCGGCTGATCGACCTCACGGCCGTGAACCGGGGCGGCGGGTGATCCTGCCGATGCTCGCCGCCCCGGCCGCCCCGGCCTTCCCACCGACGCCCCGGGTCCGACGATGTCCCAGGTTGTCCATGAACGACTCCTCCCAACCAGATTTTCTCCGTCGTGTGACGGATGGCGAAAGCCAGGCGGCCGGCCGCCGAAGCAGCCGGCACGGGTTCCAGGAGGTCACCCGCGCAACCAAGACCTCCGGCGGCAAGGATTGCCGTCTTGCAGTATGAACAAGCCCCGGTGACGGGGCGACTTCAAGGAAGGAGTCCACATCATGGTCATCAACACCAACTACCCGGCGCTCAGTGCGTCGCGGCAACTCGGCGATTCGCAGACCCTGCTGAATCGTTCGCTGGCCCGGTTGAGCTCGGGATCCAAGCTGATCGCTCCGTCGGACGACGCGGCCGGTTTCGCGGTCGCCACCCGGTTCGACGCGCCCAGGCGGCCAGCGACAACATCGGGAACGCCATCTCGTTCTCGCAGACCCAGGACGGCTACCTCAAGAAGGTGGCCAAGGCCCTGGACCGCATGTCCGAGCTCTCCATGCTCGCACAGGACAACACCAAGAGCGACACCGACCGCTCGCTCTACAACACCGAGTTCCAGAACCTCGGTGCCTTCGTCACCGCCACCTCCACGCAGGCGTTCAACGGCGTCAGCATGTTCGGCGGGGCGAACTTCACGGTGACGGTGAACAGCGAGGCGTCGAGCAACTTCACGTACTCGCCGATCAACCTCACCGCCTCCACCTACTCGACGGCCACGTCCAGCAGCATCACCACGACCTCCAACGCGGCCACCGCGCTGACCAACGTGAAGAACGCCATCAACCAGCTGGCCACCGACCGTGCGACCGTGGGTGCCAACCAGGCCGCGCTGTTGATGTACCAGGAGCAGCTCGGGGTGTCGAAAGACAACCTGTCGGCCGCCAACAGCCGCATCAAGGACGTGAACGTCGCCGACGAGAGCACGAACTTCGCGCGGTACAACATCCTGGTCCAGGCGGGCACCGCCATGCTGGCCCAGGCCAACGCCAGTCCGCAGTCGGCCCTCCGCCTCTTGGGCTAAGCCCAAGGGTGAGGGTTCGGTCCTGGGCGCGCCATCCCGGGCGCGCCCAGGCCGGGAGGAGCGGGGTCGGATTCCCCCTCCTCCAGCCCCCATGGGGGGAGCAAGTCCATGCCGGAGCGATCCGGCAGTCACCGGGCCCGCCGGGAAACAGCGGGCAAGGACGCAGCAATCAGTCCGCGGGACACGCCGGGAGAAGCCGCAGGGAGGCTTTTCGGATCGGCAGGCCCGAGGTCACCCTGGGCGGGTTCACTCCCGATCGGCCTGCGGATTGATTCCTGCGTCCAGCAGCACCAACGACTCCCCGGCGGGGCCTTCAGGCCTCCCCGGGGAGCCCTTTTTCCGGGCAGCATCCTGCTTGGGCTGCGGGAAAACCCTTGGCCGTCCCGGGGGCCGCCGATAGCGTCCTCCGCCGGAAGAAAACCCTATGGCCAAACTCTCGATCCGCGACCTGAACGTCACCGGCAAGCGCGTCCTCATGCGCGTCGATTACAACGTCCCGATGGAGGAGAAGGACGGCGTGATGGTGATCAACGACACCACCCGCATCAAGGAGACGCTCCCGACGCTGGAGCTGCTCATCTCCAAGGGCGCGCGGATCATCCTCGCCGCCCACCTCGGCCGCCCGGATGGCCGGCGAGAACCCTCGATGAGCCTGGCCCCGGTGGCTGCGAAGCTCGGCGAGATGATCGGCCGCCCGGTGGCCTTCGTGGATGAGACGGTCGGACCCAAGGCCGAGGCCGCCGCCGCGGCACTGAAGGACGGGGAGATCCTGGTGCTCGAGAACGTGCGCTTCCAGGCCGAGGAGGAGGCCAATGATCCGGTGTTCGCCGCCCGACTGGCCCGTCTGGCCGACGTGTACGTCAACGACGCCTTCGGGGCCGCGCACCGCGCCCATGCCTCGACCAGCGGGGTGGCCCGCATCGTCCGTGCCTGGGGCGGTCAGGCCGCGGCTGGTCTGCTCATGGAGCGGGAGCTGAAGTTTCTGGGCGACGAACTCGAGAACCCGGCCCGTCCGTTCGTGGTCATCCTGGGCGGCGCCAAGGTGAGCGACAAGATCAAGGTCATCGACCGGCTGCTGGAGAAGGCCGACACCATCCTCATCGGAGGTGCCATGGCCTACACCTTCAAGCTGGCCCACGGCGGCAAGACCGGGAAGAGCCTCGTCGAGAAGGACCACACCGGAACGGCCCTGGCGGCCGAGGCCAAGGCCGCCCAGCGCGGTGTGTCGTTCCTCCTGCCCACCGACACGGTCATCGCCGACCTCAAGGACACCGGCAAGGTCAACAAGAAGGGGCGCCCGGTCTTCGAGTTCGTGAATCCGCGGGTCAACACCGGCGACATCCCCGACGAGTGCGAGGGCTTCGACATCGGCCCGGACACCGTGCGCCGCTACGCCGAGGTGATCGCCTCGGCCAAGACCATCCTCTGGAACGGCCCGATGGGCATGTTCGAGGATCCCCGGTTCGCGGCGGGCACCCAGGCCGTGGCCAAGGCCGCCGTCGAGGCGACCCAGAAACACGGGGCCAAGTCGATCATCGGCGGCGGCGACAGCGTCAAGGCCGTCAACAAGGCGGGCCTGGGCAGCCAGGTCACCTTCGCCAGCACCGGCGGCGGTGCGAGCCTGGAGTTCCTCGAGGGCATTCCCTTGCCGGGCGTCGTGGCACTCGACGATCGCTGAGGATCCTCCGGCGGCTGACCGAACGCCTCCTCGGGGGATCCCCCCGCGGGGGCGTTTTTGCCGCCGCACCCCGGTGGTCCTTGTGCCGATGACGGCGACGGGGACGGGTTTGGCGGAGGCGGTGGCGCCGGGTTCGATGTCGATTCAACGGGCGGGAGCCGGGCCGGGCACCATGGCGTTCCTCCGCCGTCGGGCGGAACTTTCCCGACCGGACGCCTGGCAGCGATCCCGGATGAGCTAAGCCACGGGAACACCCGCGCAGCGTTTCCGGGCGAGGGCTGCGGTGAGCCGGTCGATGAAGGGATGCTGCGCGAGCTTCATGCGCTCCTTGGCGGCCCTCGGACTGAAGAACCCGGCCCGGTCGATCTCCGGCCAGGATGCCCAGTTGCCCGAGCCTGTCGGCCACTCGATGTCCACCCGGTTGCTCTGGATGCCTTCGGTCGGATCCCAGTCGCCCTCGAAGGCCCAGGCGAACACCGTCTTGCCGCCCCGTTGTCGGATGGAGCCGAGGTCGATGAAGGGTGGCCCGCTTGGAATGCCCACCTCTTCGGTGAATTCGCGACAGGCGGCCTCCAGGGCGCTCTCACCCGGCTCGATCTCGCCCTTGGGGATCGTCCAGATGCCATGGTCGCGGTGGGGAAACCAAGGCCCGCCCGGATGTGCGATGAAGACCTCAAGACCTCCGCCATGGAAGCGGTACATCAGGAGACCGGCGCTGACTCGGGATTGGGACATCGGGCTTTTGGGATGACGCCGGACGCCGCGGCAGGGCTCTGCCGGGTGTCGCGGGCGGACCCCGTCCAATGCCGCCGAAGGTAGGATACCCGGCCGATCGGGGCAACCACGGCGTTGGCGCACCCGTCGGGCGAGCCGGGATCGGTGGGGGCGGTGGCGGCCGCCTGGCACCCCGGAGGCTCAGCGTCCCTTCGATCGGGCACGCCGCCGGGGCACGGCTGTCCCGGAGGCCAGACCCAGGGCCCGGAAGCGCTCGTCGACTTCCTTCAGGTGGAATTCCAGGGAGCACAGGGCCTCCAGTTCGCCCTTCTTGAAGTGCCCTGCCACCTCGGGGTCGGCCTTGAGCATCTCCAGGAAGTCGGCGTCGTCGCGGCCGGCGTGTTTCACCTCCCAGGTCTTCATGGCGTTGCGCTGGACCAGGGCGTAGGCCTCCTCGCGGGTCAGGCCCTTGCGGATGAGGGCCAGCAGCACGGTCTGGCTGTTCCACATGCCCAGGCTCAGGCCGAGGTTCTTGCGCATGTTCTCCGGGTACACCAGCAGGCCGTCCATGAGGCGGGTGAGCAGGCCAAACATGTAGTCGAGCAGGGTGCAGGAGTCGGGGAAGATGATCCGCTCGACCGAGCTGTGGCTGATGTCGCGCTCGTGCCACAGCGCCACGTTCTCCAGGGCCGACACGGCGTTGCCACGGATCACGCGGGCCAGCCCGGTGAGGCGCTCCCAGGTGATGGGGTTGCGCTTGTGCGGCATGGCGCTGCTGCCCTTCTGGCCCTTGGTGAAGGGCTCCTCGGCCTCGAGGACCTCGGTGCGCTGCAGGTGGCGGAACTCGACGGCCCAGTGCTCGAAGCCCGAGGCGACGAGTGCCAGGCCGTTCATGAACTCGGCGTGGATGTCGCGTTGGATGACCTGCGTGGCGATGGGGGCGGGCCGCAGTCCGAGGCGTTGGCAGACATGGGCCTCGACCGAGGGCGGCAGGTGGGCGTGGGTGCCAACGGCGCCGCTCAGCTTGCCCAGGGCCACCACCGTGCGCAGGTGCCGGAAGCGGGCCAGCGCGCGGGAGAACTCCTCGTGCATCAGGGCCAGCTTCAGGCCGAAGGTGGTGGGCTCGCCATGGATGCCATGGCTGCGGCCGATGCACGGGGTGCGCTGGTGCTCGCGCGCCCGGCGGGCGATGACGGCCAGCAGGGCCTCGACGTCGCGGATCAGCAGGTCGGTGCTCTGGACCATCTGCACGGCGAAGGCGGTGTCGACGATGTCGGAGCTGGTGAGCCCGAAGTGCAGCCAGCGGCTGGCCGGGTCGTTGATGCGCTCGGTCACCGCGGTGGTGAAGGCGATGACGTCGTGGTTGAGCACCTTCTCGAGCTCGCGCTGGCGGGCGAACAAGCCGGCGGTGTCGCCCTTCCAAGCCTGGCAGCCCTTCTGGATCTTGAGGAAATCCTTCTTGGGAACCACGCCGTGCGACACCAGCGCCTCGCTGGCGTACTCCTCGATGTCGAGCCACAGGCTCAGCTTGTTCTCCTCGGACCAGATGGCCCGCATCTCGGGCCGAGAGTAGCGTTGAATCACGGACCGGATCATGGGGCATCGCCCGGCCGGAGGCCAGAGCGCACCCTGGGGTCCCCGGGGTGGGGCCATTTTTTCCGAAAGGGCCGGGTTTGGTGGGGCGCCCGGGGATCCGTCCCCACCGGGTCGGGTGCGTTCAGCCGGAGGCCTTGCGGTCGTCGTGGCGTCGAGTCGCGGAGACCACCCCGGCGATCGCCTCGGCGTAGCCTTCGCGCCAGGTCGGGAAGCGTGGCCTCCAGCCCAGTTCTTCGCGGAGGCGCCCGTTGGACACCCGCTTGTTGGTGGAGCCGCGCTTGCGGGTCGGGACCGATCCGCCGGCTTCGGCCGCAGGTGCCAACGGCAGACCGGTCGCCTGCGCCAGGTACCGGAGGAACTCGCCCCGGGTCACCGGTTCGTCATCGACGGCATTGTAGATGCGGCCCGGTTCGCCGCGGTGCAGCACCGCCTCGAGGGCCGAGGCCACGTCGTCGCGATGGATCATGTTCATCCATGGGCTCTGGCCCGGATCAAGTCGTGCCTCGCCGGCGATGAACTGCCGGAAAAGGTGTCCGCGGCCCGGTCCGTAAATCCCTGCGACCCGGACGATCTGCGTCGGAACGACACCCGAGCGGGTTCCCTCGGTGATCGCCTGCTCGGCCGCCACGAGGCACCGGGAGGTCGGTTCTTCGGGCGCGGTCGGGGAATCCTCGGTGACCCAGGAGCCGTCGGCCTGGCCGTACACGCTGGTGCTGCTCACCCAGACGAGGCGACCCGCCCGCCGCCGCCGCGACCAGTCGACGAGGTTTCCGGCCCCGCCGAGGTAGACCTGGTGGTAGGCGTCGATCCCGCCGCGCCCGGACGAGACCGTGGAGACCACCGCGTCGAAATCACCGGGAATGGCCTCCAGGTCCTCGGGCCGGGTGAGATCGCCGTGCACCGCCTGCAGGCCCGCGCCCGCCATGAGCCCGTCGTCGTCGCCCCGGCGTCGCAGGCCGAGGACCTCGGCGCCGGAAGACGCCAGGCGCCGTCCCAGTTCGAGGCCCACATACCCGCAACCGACGATCAGGATCCGCATCGCGGGACCACGATTGACCCGGCCGGGGCCGGGTCAAGCCCCCGGACATCGGTGTGGGCCGGATTCGCCGGGTGCCCGGGGTCCCCGGCCGCGCCCCTTCGCCGCCTTGCGTCCGGGGCCTTCCGGGACAAGGCTCCGACCGCCGCACATGAGCAACGTGCTTCTCCGACTCAATCCATCCCTCGCCAGCCTGCCCGTCTACGTGCCCGGCCGTCCCATCGAGGAGGTCGCCCGCGAACATGGCCTCGACCCGTCCGGCATCATCAAGCTGGCCTCGAACGAGAATCCCTTCGGCCCTTCGCCGAAGGCGCTCGAGGCCATGGAGACCGTGCTGCGGCAGCTGCACCTTTATCCCGACGGCTCGGCCTCCGGGCTCAAGCGCGCGCTGGCCGGTTCGCTGGGGGTGGGAACGGAGCACCTGATCCTTGGAAACGGCTCCAACGAGATCCTGGAATTCGTCGGCCACGCGATGATGCGCCCGGGCGTCGAGGTGGTGGTGCCGGAGTTCTGCTTCGCGGTGTATCCGATCGTCACGGCCCTCTTCGGGGCCACCCTGGTCACCGTCCCTGCGGTGGATTTCGGAGCCGACATCGACGGCCTGATCCGCGCGGTCACGCCCCGCACCGGGGTGCTGTTCCTGGCCAACCCGAACAATCCCACGGGCACGCGCACCTCGCGGAAGGACGTCCAGCGGTTGCTGCGGGAGGTGCCCGACGACGTCCTCATCGTGATGGACGAGGCCTACATCGAGTTTCTCGAGGACCCGGTGGACCTGGTTCCGGAGATCCTCTCGGGCACCCGTCAGAACCTCCTGCTGTGCCGGACGTTCTCCAAGATCTTCGGCCTGGCGGGCCTGCGGCTCGGGTACGGGATCGCCGCCCCGGCGTTGGTCTCGGCCCTCGAGAAGGTGCGCCAGCCCTTCAACATCAACTCCATCGCGCAGGCCGGGGCGATCGCGGCCCTCGGCGACACCGACCACCAGGCACGGACCCGCGAGAACAACCGTGTGGGCGTCGAGTATTACCAGTCGGCCTTCGCCGCGATGGGCCTGCCGTTCGTTCCCTCTCACGCCAACTTCGTCCTGGTGAAGACCGGCCGCGGGGCCGAGGTCTTCGCCGCCCTCCAGCGTCGGGGCATCATCACCCGCCCGATGGGCGGCTATGGGTTGCCGGACTGGTTGCGCATCTCGGTGGGCACCCCGGTCGAGAACGCCCGGTGCCTGCTCACCCTCCGCGAGGTGCTCGCCGCGATGCCGGCCGCCTGAGGCGCCGCCCGTGGAACCTGTCCCGGATCCGCCGATGAACCCACCAGAGTCCCTGCGCTTCGAAACCATCCCGGCCGGGCAATCGCCTGCCCGGGCCCTTCTGATCGTCCTGCATGGCCTTGGCGATTCGTCGCGGGGCTGGGAGTGGTTGCCCGGGGAACTGCGCCTGCCCTGGCTCGAGTACGCCCTGGTCGATGCGCCGGATCCCTGCCATGGCGGATACTCGTGGTATGACCTGCCGGGCGACGCCGGCCCGGGCGTCCGGCGCAGCCGGGCCCTGCTCTCCCGCCTCATCGAGGGACGGATCGCCGCCGGCCATCCTCCGGAGCGGATCGGTCTCCTCGGGTTCTCGCAGGGATGCCTGATGACCTTCGACGTGGGGTGGCGCTTCACCCCGCGGCTGGGCGCGCTGGTGGGGATCAGCGGATACCTCCACGATCCGGCCTCGCTCCTGCGCGAGCTGGGTCCGGAGGCGCGGCAATTGCCCGCGCTGTTCACCCATGGCACCCGCGACCCCGTGGTGCCGATGGTCCCGGTGCGCGCACAGGCGCAGGCGCTCCAGCAGGCGGGCCTCGCCCTGGAGTGGTGCGAGTTCCCCAAGGCCCACACGGTGGCCGGTGAGCCCGAGATCGGCCGGATCCGCGAGTTCCTGACCCGGCACCTGGGGGGCTGACCCCGCCCGGGCCTCGGCCCAGGCGGGCGGATTGCGTCGGCGTTGGATCGATCCCAGGATCGGCCCGGTGAAACTCACCTCATGGAACGTCAACGGCCTGCGCGCCGCGCTGGGCAAGGGACTGCTGGACTGGATCGAGCGGGAGGACGCCGACGTGGTCTGCCTGCAGGAGGTCAAGGCGATGCCCGAACAGGTGGAGGTCGACTGGCCCGCCGGTTATTCGGTCCACTGGAACCCGGCCGAGCGCAGGGGCTACAGCGGCACGCTGACCCTGTGCCGCCTGCCGGTGCTGTCGGTCGACCGGGGTCTGGGCGCCTGGTTGCCCGACAATGAGGGCCGCGTGCTGACCGTCGAGCTGCCCGACCGTTTCGTGGTCAACTGCTACACGCCCAACACCAAGCGGGATCTCTCCCGCCTGCCCTACCGCGAGCAGCAATGGGATCCGGCCTTCCTGGCCCACCTGAAGGCGCTGGAGGCCCGCAAGCCGGTGGTCTTCTGCGGAGACCTCAACGTGGCCCATGAGGAGATGGACTTGGCCAACCCGAAGGCCAACGTCCGCAACCATGGGTTCACGGTCGAGGAGCGTCGTGGGTTCACCCGGCTGATGGAGGCGGGCTTCGTGGACACGTTCCGGGACCGGCATCCGGGGCAGGGCGGTCATTACACCTGGTGGAGCCCCATGGCCGGTGCCCGGGCCCGGAACGTGGGGTGGCGCATCGATTATTTCGGCATCTCCGGATCCTTGCGCCCGGACCTTCAGGAGGCCTTCATCCGGCCCTCGGTGCTGGGGTCGGACCATTGCCCCGTGGGGCTGGTGCTGGGCTGAGCGGCTCAGGAAGGCGGCTTCGACCTTGCCGGACCCGCCTCCGGGCCGACACTCCGCCCGTGGATGCGATGAAGATCACCGTCGAGATGCTGCGTGGCTGGAAGGGCGTCCGGCCGTTCGGCGCCCTCACGGCCTACGACTATCCGGGAGCCCGGGTGCTGGACGAGGCGGGTGTCCCCGTGGTCCTGGTCGGCGATTCCCTCGGCATGGTCGTCCTGGGTCATCCGGACACCACGTCGGTGACGATGGATGACATGGTCCACCACCTCCGGGCCGTCGTCCGGGCCCGGCGCCATGCCCTGGTCGGCGCCGACCTGCCCTACCAAGCCTATCAGACGCCCGCCCAGGCGGTCCGCAACGCCCGCAGGCTGGTCGAGGCCGGCGCCGAGTATGTCAAGGCGGAGGGGGGCCGGGAGATCTTGCCACAGGTGGAGGCCATCCTCGCCGAGGGAATCCCCTTCATGGGCCATCTGGGCATGCTGCCGCAGCACGTGGTCGAGGAGGGCGGCAAGTACCGCATCAAGGGGCGCGATGAGGCGGGTCGGCAGCGCTTGCTGGAAGATGCCATCGCCCTGGAGGCGGCCGGTGCCTTTGCCTGTGTCCTGGAACTGGTCACCCCGCCGGTGGCCGCCGAGATCCGTGGCGTCTGCCCGCGCCTGCTCACCATCGGCATCGGCAGCGGACCGGACT
>JAJTFN010000117.1 GCA_021298285.1 Verrucomicrobium sp. | reverse complement strand
GGATGCCGGTGTGACCGAACGGCTCGAGGTTGTTGAAGCCGAGGCTGCGGGAGAAGTTGGGGTTGGCGTAGGAGTCGGTGACCTCGTAGCCGACGATCGGGTCGAACTGGCCGACCTTGAAGTCGATGCCGTTGCCGATCGGGGCGCGCAGGGCCGCGTAGGCCTGCTTGATGGCCACACCGGAGGTCAGGGCGCCGGGCATCACGTTGGCGTCAGGGCCGAACATGGTCTCAACCTTGTAGCCGGCGCTCCAGGTGCCCTCGTCGATGGGCTTCTCCAGCTGGATCTTGACCGTGTTGACGTTGAACCCGTCCTGACGGTCAGCACCGGTGTTCGCGAAGCGATTGGCGACCTCAGCGCCGGAACCGAAGTTCCAGATGGCCGAAGTGTCGACGTAACCGCTGAGGGTGGTCGAGCTGAGCGCCGTGTTGACCGGGTGAGACTCATCGGCCTGAACCGCGGAAGCGAGGCTCACCACGCCGGTGGCGGCCAAGGCGACTGTCCATTTGTTGAACTTCATTTTGTTACTCCTGAGTTCTGCGTTTTGTTTGACTGCAATAATCAACCTGAAAGCCGCAGACACAGTCTGCAGCCCCCGCCAGAATGGCGGAAATCACGCGGCGCAGACTACGAACGGACCTCGCCGGGTGCCAATACTTTTTTTTCATTTCGGCCATGGGAGGCGAGGCCGCCCAGCCCATGGAGGGAGTCACAAATCGCGGATCACCCGTCGCAGTTCAGCGACGATCTGTCGTTCACGCTCCGGGTGGATGACTGCAGTTCCATCCCGTTCTGTGACATAGAACGTATCGATGGCCGCCCCTTTCTCGGTGACGATCTTGGCCAACACCAGGTTGAGGCCGAGTTCGGTGAGTGCCTGAGAAAGTGCAAAAAGCAGACCGACCCGGTCCTCGGTCTCCAGGTCGATGATGGTCGGCCCGTTGGGGGTGGACCGCTCGAACCGGATGGCGGGCTCCAGGGATTCGCCCGCCAGGGCCTGATACAGGGGGCGGGTCTGGGCGGCGATGCGACGCACGGCCGGCCGAACATCGGTCCCCTTGGCCAGCACCTCGCGGATCAACCGCTCGAAACGCTCCCGGACCGCGGCATCCGGGGCGGCGCCGGTGCGTGCGTCCGTCACGTGGAAGCTGTCCAGCACCACCCCGTCGGCCCGGGTGAAGATCTGTGCCGACAGGATGTTGAGCCCCGCCGCCGTGAGGGCCCCTGTGAATTTTGTGAATAACCCGGGTCGGTCCCAGGTGCAGAAGTGGACGCGGGTCCATCCGCGGTCCTTGTCCTCGTTCCACAGGACGGCCGGCTCGAGGGCCCGGTCCTCCTGCGTGAGCTGCAGGTGGATGAACTGGTGGACCAGCGTCAGGTCGCGGGCGATCTGGCGGGGCGAATGGATCTGGAAGTACCGCCCCGGCAGCCCGTCGAAGTGGGCAGAGATCTCCTCCTCGGAGAAGGTGCGGGGCAGCAGGGCCTGCACCTGCTCGCGGAGCAGTTGCCGCTGCCGCAGCTCGGCCTCGATGAACTCCGGGCCGCCCCGGAGGACCGCGCTCGCCCGCTTGTGGAGGGTCAGGAGGAGGGAGTCCTTGAAGCTGTTCCAGAGCGTGTCGCTCGTGCCCATCGAATCGGCGAACGTGTGCAAGGTCAGCAGGTCGAGGTTCTCGAGGCTCTGGACCTGCGCGGCGAAGGTGCGGATGACCTCCGGGTCGTCGAGGTCCCGACGCTGGGAGGTCTGCACCATCGTCAGGTGGTGCTCGATCACCAGCGACAGGGTGTGGGCCGTCGCCCCGTCGAGCCGGAAGCGCTTGGCCACCTTGATCGCCAGCTCGGCGCCCACCAGTTCATGACGTCGGCCGGGGTAGGCCTTGCCGCAGTCGTGGAGCAGCAGGGCGAGGTAGAGGACGAACGGGCGCTCCACCCGGCGCAGCAGGTCGGTGTAGCCCGAGAAGGGCCGGGCCTCGGCCCCCCAGACCTGGTCCAGCTTGGCCACGCAGGTCAGCGTGTGTTCGTCGACCGCATATTGGTGATAGAACTCGTGCTGGACGAGGTTGGTCATCTTGTCGAACTCGGGCAGGAATCGGCCGAGCAGCCCCACCTCGTGCATGGCCCGCACCGAGGGGGCCACGTTCCCACGCTGGTTGAGGATCTCCAGGAAGGTCGCCTGGTAGTGGGAGTTGGCCTTGAAGCCCCGGTCCACCAGCGAGACCTGCTGCCGCAGCAGTTGGGCAAGGTCCGGGTGGATCGACAGGCCGCGCCGCTGGGCCTCCAGGAAGGCCCGTAGGATTCGGCCCCGGTCCTGGCGCAGGATGCCCCGGTCGACCATGTGCAGCTGCCCGTCGACGATCCGGAATCCGTCGAACTCCTCCGCCGGCTTGGCCGCACCCCGCCTCGCCTTGGCCTTCGACGCCCTCGACTTGCCGGGGCTGGGCACGAGGGCCAGGCGTTGTTCGAGCGTGCGGGTCGTGAGGTAGAGGTTGCGCGCGTGGGTGTAGTACTCGCGCATGAAGGCCTCGGTGCGGGCGCGCGGTGACCGGTCGGTGAAACCCAGGCCGTGGGCGACGGCGGGCTTGACCGTGGGCGTGAGCACCTCGGCGGCCCGACCCGCCTGGTGATGCAGCTCGTTGCGGGTGCGCAGCAGGAAGTCGTATGCCGCCTCCATCTGCTTGCGCTCGCCGGCGCTGAGGAACTCGGCGCGTTGGAGGTCCATCAGCGAACGGGTGCCGTGCTTGAAGTAGGCCATCCAGAGGAGGTTCTGGTAGTCGCGCAGGCCGCCCACGCCGTTCTTGATGTTCGGTTCCTGGAGCGCCGGTGAATTGCCGTGCTTGGCCCGGCGGCTGGCCTGGTCGGCCAGGCGCTGGGCGATGTACTCGTCCTCGTGGCCCTTGACGCACTGGCGTTGCACCTCGCGCTGCAGCCGGTCGAAGAGCGCCTCGTCGCCGGTGATGCGACGGGCCTCGATCAGGGAGGTCTTGGCCTGCATGTCCTCGTTGGCCAGGCGCACGCAGTCGTCCACGGTGCGGACCGCGTGGCCCACCTTGAGTCCGATGTCCCAGAGCGTGTAGAGGAGGCCGCTGGTCCACTCGGCGAGCGCCTTCAACTCCGGCCCCTCCGGGTCCAGCCCGTCGCCGTGGAGGAACATCAGGTCGATGTCGCTGCAGGGGTTGAGTTCACCGCGCCCATAGCCCCCGAAGGCGACCAGCGCCACCTTGGGCGCTTTGCCTTTCGGCGCGGGGAACACGCTCTGGATCGAGCTCCAGAGGTGGCGGACCAGCACATCCATCATGGCCGACCGGGCCCGGCACACCTCGAGGCCCGAGGCTCCACCCCGGTGGACGATCTTGAGGCGGTGTCCCTCCACCTTGAGGAAGCGCTTGTACCTCGGCAGCTCGTCGGAGGGCTTGCTGAGGGGCGGAAGCACCAGTTGCCGTCGCGCGCTCTCTTCGATCTTGGCGATCAGGGGATTCATCGGAAGATCGAACCCTGAGCCGATCGGGCCGACCGGGCAAGGACGCCGCGCCGTCCGGGGCGCGGGCCGACCGATCATCGTGTCCCGATGCCCGGCTCGTGCCTTGTCAGGCTGCGCGCGGCCGGCCACCGTCGCCGTCCCGGAAAGACCATGTCGCCGCTGCCCTACGAGATCGCCCTGGCCCTGCGCTACCTGCGGCCCAAGCGCACCTTCGTGTCGATCATCACGCTCATCTGCGTGCTGGGGGTGACGCTGGGCGTGGCGGTGCTGATGATCGTCATCGCGGTGATGACCGGATTCGGGGAGCAATTGCGCGAACGCATCCTGGGCTTCAATGCGCACCTGCGGGTGGAGGCCGTCGGCCAGCCGCTCCCCCGATGGCGCGACGTGGCCGCGACGATCTCGTCCAACGCCTCGGTGCGGGCCGTGGCGCCCTACGTGCACACGCAGGTGCTCATGGAGACCCAGCCGGAGTCCGGCAACCCGCGTCCCTTCGCACCGGTGCTGCGCGGGGTGGATCCGCTGCTGGAGCCCCGGGTGTCCGAGGTGCCGCGCGGGATGATCTCGGGCCGCTTCGACGTCGGTCCCAACCAGGTGCTGGTCGGCGTGTCGCTGGCCGAGGCCCTCGGCCTCAAGGTGGGCGACTCGCTGGCCGTGTACTCGCTGCCGGCCCTGAAGCGGATGCACGAGGCCTGGGAGGCCGGGCGCAAGGAGGTGGATCCCCCGCAGAAGTTCCATGTCGCCGGGGTGTTCGACGCCGGCCTCTACCAACTCGAGATGTCCTCGATGATCACCGGCCTGGGCGACGCGCAGGACCTGCACGGCATCGAGGACGACGTGACCGGCATGTCCGTGATGCTGCACAGCCCCGACATGCCCACCACCAGCCGGGTCCAGTCGGAGATCGCCTCGGCCCTGGGCGGCGAGTTCCAGGTGGTCTCCTGGATGCAGGACAACCGGCAGCTGCTCGGCGCGCTGGTCGTCGAGAAGAACATGATGTTCTACCTGCTGTTCTTCATCGTGATCGTCGCGGCCTTCGGGATCATGAGCGCCCTGATCACCTTCGTGGTCCAGAAGACGCGCGAGATCGGCATGCTCAAGGCCCTCGGCGCCACGCCCGCGCAGGTGGCGCTCGTGTTCCTGTCGCAAAGCCTGGTGGTCGGGGTGGTGGGGGTGATCAGCGGCTTCGGCCTCGGGTGGACCGGGGTCCGGTTCCGCAACGACTTCCTGCACTTCATGAACCGGACCTTCGACCTCGACCTGTTCCCGCCCGAGCTCTACCAGTTCCGGGAGCTTCCCGCCCGCATCGTGACCTCCGACGTGGTGATCATCTGCGGCGGCTCGCTGGTGATCTGCCTCCTGGCCGGGGTGATCCCCGCGCTGCGCGCCGCCTGGCTCCAACCCGTGCAAGCCCTCCGCCATGAATGAGCGTCCCGGCAACGGTCCCCTGATCCGGGCCGAGTGCGTCCACAAGGGCTACTCGTTGGGCCGACGCCGCCTGGAGGTGCTCCGGGGCGTGGACCTGGCGGTCGATGCCGGGGAGTTCGTGGCCCTCCGGGGGGCGTCCGGTGCGGGCAAGAGCACGCTGCTGCACCTCATCGGCGGCCTGGACCAGCCGGACCGGGGCTCCGTGCAGGTCGCCGGTGTTTCGTTGCAGTCGCTCGGGCCGTCGGAGCTGGCGCGGTTCCGCAACCGGGACGTGGGCCTGATCTTCCAGGCCTTCCACCTGATGCCCGAGTTCGACGCGCTGGAGAACGTGGCGCTGCCGGGGCGCATGGCCCGCCGTCCGATGGGCGAGGTGATGGCCGAGGCCGAGGCGCTGCTGCGTCGGGTCGGATTGGGCGATCGCCTGGATCATCGCCCCGGGGAGCTTTCGGGCGGCGAGCAGCAGCGGGTGGCCATCGCCCGGGCCTTGGTCAACCGGCCAAGCCTCATCCTCGCCGACGAGCCCACGGGCAACCTGGACTCCCGGACGGGCGAGGAGATCGTGCGGTTGCTCCTGGAGATCCGCGCCGAGCGCGGAGTGACGTTGGTGGTGGCGACCCACGACGCCCGCCTGGCCGACCGTGCGGACCGGGTGGTGAACCTGGTGGACGGCCTGGTCGTCGATGCCTCCCATCCGGGGGGGCGGGACGGCGAGTCGTCGGGCGGGGAGCCATCGCCGCCTTGAGCCCTGCCGGTCAGCGCGTGCCGGAGAGCTCCAGGATGCGATCCAACACCGCGGCCTCGAGCGGCATGACACTGAGGCGCGACTGGCGGATGAGCGGCATGTCCCGCGTGACCGGGTCGGCCTTGAGGGTGGCCAGGTCCACCGGGCGGACCAGGGCCTTCCGGGGGGCCAGGTCCACCACGGACCAGTCACCCTCGGTCGCCGTCGGGTCCGGGTAGGCCTCACGCACGACCTCGGCGATTCCGACGACCTGCTTGCCGGTGACGCTGTGGTAGTAGAGCACCGCATCGCCGGTCTTCATCGACCGCAGGTGGTTCCGGGCCTGGAAGTTCCGGACACCCGTCCATGCGGTCCGGCCGTCCGCGACCAACTGCGACCACGGGTAGGCCTCGGGTTCCTGCTTCACCAGCCAACAGCGCTGCGCCATGCGGGCATCGTGCCCCGGTGCGGGACATCGGCAAGTCCCCGCGTACCTGCGGCGGAACGACGCTGGAGCGCTCTGACCGTTCGGGTCCTGCCTTGCGTTTCCCCGGGGAACGGCCTAACCGGAGGCACGTCCTTCCATGAACCCCTCCTACGAAGACCTCGCCGGGATGATCGACCACTCGCTCCTGCACCCGACCCTCACGGATGCCGACCTGAAGGCCGGTTGCGAGCTGGCGGCCCGCTACCAGGTGGCGTCGGTCTGCATCAAGCCCCATGCGGTGCCGCAGGCCGTGGAGTGGCTGGCGGGCACCGGGGTGGCGGTGGGCACCGTGGTGGGGTTTCCCCATGGCGGGAACGCCGCCGAGGTGAAGTGGCGGGAGACCGAACTGGCCTGCGCGCAGGGGGCCGAGGAGATCGACCTGGTGATCAACATCGGCAAGGCGCTCTCGGGCGACTGGGAGTACGTCGAGGGGGAGATCCGAGGGGTGTGCGAGATCGCCCACCGTCACGGGGCGCGGGTGAAGGTCATCCTGGAGACGGACTTCCTGCATGCCGGCGGTGCCGGCCTGGACGGTGACGACCTCAAGCGCACCCTGTGCCGGCTGTGCGAGACGGCCGGGGCCGACTGGGTCAAGACCTCGACGGGGTTCGGATTCGTGAAACGGCCGGGCGGTGGCTACGACTACCAGGGCGCCACCGAGCACGACCTGGCCCTGATGCGTGCGGCGGTCTCGGAGCGGGTGCAGGTGAAGGCGGCCGGCGGCGTGCGTGACCTCGACGGGCTGCTGAGGGTCCGGGCGCTGGGTGCCTCCCGGTGCGGGGCCACGGCGACCGCGGCGATGCTGGACGAGTTCCGCCGCCGCGAGGCCGCCGGCACCCTGGGCACCACCCCGGCTCCGACCCTCGGCGGGGGAGGGTACTAGAGAACCGCATCCGTGCCATGAAGCGCGCCGCCCTCCGCCTGCCGCCGTCGACCGGGCTGATCCGCGCGCCGGGGCGGTGCCCTCGGGGGGCTGAGTGCCGCCGTGGCCGAACGCGGAGCGCCTTCACGCTGGTCGAGTTGCTGGTGGTGATCGCCCTCGTGGCCGCGCTGGCCGCCCTGCTCCTGCCGGCGCTGGCCTCGGCGCGGGCCAAGTCGGCCCGTGTGGCCTGCCTGTCCCAGTTGCACCAGCTCGGCCTCGGGTTCGCGCTGTACCTGGGGGACCACCAGGACCGGTTGCCCGACCGGCGCGACCTCAAGCGGTCGCTGGGCTACCGGCCGTGGTCGGATTGGCCCCCGTCAGACCCCCGGGCCGGCTGGACCGTCGAGGCGCTGGCCCGGGCCGGCGGCGGGGCGGGGTGGTGCCCGGGAATTGGGAATGGCGCGCTGGCCGGGGCCGCGCAGGTGGTCCAGCGGGTCCCGGGTCCGGCCGATGGTCATCCCGGGATCCGCACCGGTTTCTGGCTCTGGCGCTTCGACCGGGCCGACGCCGAGGTGACCCTGGACAACTTCTGGAACAAGAGCCCGGATTCCGCGCTGGCCGACCTTCAGGCTTCGCTGCTCAACTCCGGCACGCCCCCGCCCGATGGACTCTCCGGGGTCGAGATGGCCGTGGATCCGTATTTTCCACGGACGATCCCCACGGTGGCGTCGTCGCTGGCCGGCCGGTCCGCCCATCGGGGCGGGCGCAACCGTCTGATGCTCGACGGCAGCGCGGCCTGGTTCCGTGACGCGCGGTTGAACTGAATTCGCATGAAACGAATCCGACATGGGTGGCTGGCGGTGACCGCGGCGCTGATGCTGGGGCCGGGTGCCCCGGGGGCGGGATGGGCCGCGAGGGCAACGGCCATCCCCCGGGGCACCGTGGACTGGCCGGTGTACCTCGGGGACAGCGGGAGCACCCACTACTCGCGGCTGGGACAGATCGATGCGCGGAACGTGACACGCCTGGAGGTGGCCTGGACCTATCGAGGCGGCTGGTCCGACCCGCAGAACCGATCGCAAATCCAGTGCAACCCGCTGGTCATCGACGGGGTGGTCTACGGCACCACGGCCGACCTGAAATCGATCCGGCCGCCTGCGACGGCATCAGCAAGGGGGGCGTCAACCGGGGGCTGGCCTATTGGGCCGACGGTTCCGACCGGCGCATCCTCTACGCCAACGACCATTTCCTGCATGCCGTCGACGCGGTGACCGGGCGGCGCATCCCGGGCTTCGGGCGCGACGGGTCGATCGACCTCAAGGAAGACCTCGGCCGAGACGCCTCGGGCCTTTCCCTGCAGGCCACGACGCCCGGGGTGGTCTTCCAGGATCTGCTCATCATGGGCATGCGCCTGGGCGAGGGACCGGCCCCGGCGGCGCCCGGGCCGATCCGTGCCTTCGACATCCGCACCGGCAAGCTGGTCTGGCGCTTCCACACCATCCCACAGCCCGGTGAGCCGGGGCACGAGACGTGGCCGCCGGAGGCCCACCGGTATGTCGGCGGGGCCAATGTGTGGACCGGATTCGCCCTCGACCAGGCCCGCGGCATCGTGTTCTGCCCCACCGGCTCGGCGGCCTTCGATTTCTGGGGTGGCAACCGCATCGGCCAGAACCTCTACGCCAACTGCCTGTTGGCCCTCGACGCCCGGACCGGCCGGCGCCTGTGGCATTTCCAGTTCGTGCACCACGACCTCTGGGACCGGGACCTGCCGGCGCCCCCCAACCTCGTCACCGTGACCCACGAGGGCCGTCGGATCGACGCGGTGGCGCAGGTGACCAAGTCGGGCCATGTCTTCGTCTTCGACCGGGTGACCGGCCGGCCCCTCTTCCCGGTGCAGGAGATCCCCGTTCCCGGCTCCGACCTCTCGGGCGAATCGGCATGGCCCACGCAGCCGGTGCCCCTGAGGCCGCCGCCCTTCTCCCGTCAGCTCTTCACCCACGACGAGATCACGGACATCTCGCCGGAGTCGCACCGGCAGGTCCTCGAGCGTTTCTCCCGCATCCGCCCCCACGCGCCCTTCCAGCCGCCCAGTCGCGAGGGGTCGATCGTGTTCCCCGGCTTCGACGGCGGGGCGGAATGGGGTGGGGCCGCGGTGGATCCCGACGGCATCCTCTACGTCAACGGCAACGAGATGCCCTGGATCCTGACCATGGTGGAGACCAAGCCCAAGGATGACGGCTCTGCCGCCTCGGGCGCGGCGCTCTACCAGCAGGTCTGCGGGATCTGCCACGGGCCCGAGCGCCAGGGCAACCCGGGCCAGAACGTGCCCTCGCTGGTCGGGGTCGGGAAGAGGCTCCCCGCCGCCGACCTGCACCGGCTGCTGCAGACCGGCAAGGGGGTGATGCCCTCCTTCGACTTCCTGTCCGGTCCGCAGAAGTCCCGCCTGGTGGCCTTCCTCCGCGACGAGCCCGAGCCCTCGGGCGATGCCGGGGCCGCGACCGCCGATGCGCTGGGCCGGATTCCCTATTCGATGACGGGCTACAACCGGTGGCTCGACAGCAACGGGTACCCGGCGGTCAAGCCGCCCTGGGGCACCCTCAACGCCATCGACCTGAACACCGGCTCGATCCGCTGGAAGGTGCCGTTGGGCGAGTTCAAGGAACTGACCGCCCAGGGGCTCCCGCCGACAGGCACCGAGAACTATGGCGGCCCGCTGGTGACGGCCGGCGGGCTGGTGTTCATCGCCGCCAGCCGGGACGCCCACCTCCGGGCCTTCGACCGGAAGACCGGGCGGGAACTCTGGAGGGCACCGCTGCCGGCGGGCGGCTATGCGACCCCGGCCACTTACGCCGTCGACGGTCGACAGTACGTCGTGATCGCCTGCGGGGGCGGCAAGATGGGCACTCCCAGCGGCGATACGTACGTCGCCTTCGCCCTTCCGGAGCATCCATGAGGCCGCCGGGGCCCCGCGGGTCACCCTAGTTCGACGGGGCGGCGGGCGGGGTGCTGATCGGCTCGAGGGTGAGCGGATCGCGCATCGGCAGCACGGTCAACGGGGCGGGCACGAGCTTCTCGAGCGAGACCGGGTGGTCGGGGTGCCCCTTGAGGATCTCCTGGCGGTTGCCCACCACCAGGATGGCCACCCGATCCGGGTGCAGATGCTTGGCCGCCACGCGCTGGATGTCCTCGCGCTGCACGCGCTCCAGCCGTTGCCGGAAGCCTTTCCAGAAGTCGGGGGCCTTGGCGAATCGGCCGGTGAACTCCTCGCGGGCGAAGATGCCGGCGACCTTGGCCTTGGTGTTGAAGTTCTCCGGGAAGCTGTCGATGAACGAGCGCTTGGCGGTCTGGAGTTCCTCCTCGGTCACCGGGCCCGAGGTCATGCGCTTCATCTCCTCCAGCACGATGCTGGTGGCATAGGCCACCGTGCGGCTCTTGCTCTGGAAGCCCGCCCGGAACGTCGACGGGTACCACACGCCGCCCGGGAACGAGCTGCCGGCCGAATAGGCCAGGCCCTCGTCGCTGCGGACCCGGTTCATGATGCGGGAGGTGAACCCGCCACCGCCGAGGATGTCGTTCATCAGCAGGATCGCCGGGTAGTCCGGGTCGTCGCGCATCACGCCGGGCAGGAGGATCGAGACCCGCCCCTGTGGGACGTCCTTGTCGACCAGATACACCCCGGGGCCCGCCGGCTTGAGGTCGGTGGGGATGGGGGGCGTCTTCGCACCGGGGGACGGCCAGTCGGCCAGGAGCGTGTCGAGGGCACGGATCATGTCGGCCCGATCGAAATCACCGCTGACGGCCAAGATGAAGTTGGCCGGATGAAACCACTGCCGGTGGAATGCCTTCAGGTCCTCCTGCCGGATCGCTCCGATGCTGCCCGAGGTGGGTTGCCGGGCGGCCCAGAAGCCGCTGCCCAGGCTGAGGTTCTCGAGTTCTCGGGCCTCGATCGAGGACGAGTCGTCGTTGCGCTGCTTCAGTGCCTGGAGGGTCTGTTGGCGCTGCAGTTCGAGCTTGTCGGCCTGGAAGCGCGGCCGGGTGAGCACCTCCCGCAGGATCGCCATACCCTCGGGCAGGTCCTTGGAGAGCAGGTTCAGGCTCACCGTGCCCAGGTCGTCCCCGATCGACGAGGACATCTGGGCCGCCAGGAAGGCCAGCCGCTCGTCCAACGCCTCGGCGGTCCGCGTCTCGGTGCCGCCCCGGACGAGCAGGGCGCCGGTGAAGGCCGCCAAGCCCTCGCGTCCCTCGGGCTCCAGGTAGGCGCCGGTCCGGACCAGCAGCGAGATGGTCACCAGCGGCAGCTCGCGGTCGGGCACCAGGTAGGCCACCGTGCCGGACTGGAGGACCACCCGGTGGTCGCGCGGATCCGGCGGTTCGTAGGCCAGCGCCGGGAACTTCAGGGCCTCGGGCCGCGCGGGGATGGGCGGGGTCGTCTCGGCGGAGGCGCTCAGGGCGAATAGGAGGATCGCGGGCAGCAGGGATGAAAGCCGGGCTGGGATCCTGCGGGCGGGCAACCGGGTCGGCATGCGCCAGACCATCCCCGTCGGCCGGCCCCTCCGCAAGTCCCGGGGCGACGGCGCGGTCCCATGCCCTCAGAGCACCCGCTCGACCCGGTGCGTCTCGGTGCGGCCGGCCAGTTCGATCTTCACCGGGTCGCCCTGCCGATGCCCGAGGAGCTGCCGGCCCAGCGGCGACTGGGGCGTGATCACCAGCACCTCCCGCCCGTCGATCGTCACCTCCGTGCCGCCGGCCCTTGGGGCCAGGAAGTAGCAGGAGACGCCGCCGCGTCGCGCCGTCTCGACATACGCGCCCAGGTCGATGGGATCGGTCGGGCCGAACGCCCGGCGGGGCAGGGTGCGTACCTGCTGGATGGACGCCTCGAGCCCGCGCGTGTCGTACTTGTTCTCGGCGCGGCTCTGCTCGTGTGTCGCCTCGGCACGCGCCGCGCCGGCGGCCTTGGCGTACAGCGCGAGGTCTGCCGAGAGCTTCTCCACGATGCGCTGGATGAGGGTCGCTTTGTCCAAGGGGGAAGGGCGGTTCCCGGGGCGGTGCATCCGTCCGTGGGCCGTCACCAACCAATGGCGACGGGCGGACCCACCTGTCAAACCCGGAGATCGCCCGACCCAAAGAAACGCTGTCGCCCCCGGCGGATCCGGGTAGGGTGGGAGCGACCTATGAGCCATTCCGCTTCCGACTCGACCATGGCGGTCTTCCTCGACCTCGAGAACATCGCCCTCGGGGCGCGCGATGCGCGATTCCCGCGCTTCGACATCCAGAAGGTGCTCGAACGGCTCCTGCTCAAGGGCCACATCGTCGTCAAGAAGGCCTACTGCGACTTCGACCGGTACAAGGAATTCAAGCGCGACCTCCACGAGGCGGCCTTCGAATTGATCGAGATCCCGCACCTGCGCATGTCGGGCAAGAACTCCGCCGACATCCGCATGGTCGTGGATGCGCTGGACCTCTGCTACACCAAGGGCCACGTGGACACCTTCGTGATCCTCAGCGGCGATTCCGACTTCTCCCCGCTGGTGTCCAAGCTGCGGGAGAACGACAAGACCGTGATCGGCGTGGGTGTGAAGAACTCCACCTCCGACCTCTTCATCAACAACTGCGACACGTTCATCTACTACGACGACCTGGTGCAGGTGGCGCCCTCACGCGGCCGGGCCCGGCCCAGGGCCTCCGCCGCCACCCCGGCCTCGAGCGCCTCACCGGCGTCGGCGACGGGCGGCTCCAAGGCGGCCGCCGCCGCGCCCGTCGACGCCAAGGCCGCGTTGCTGGAGAAGACCTTCGACCAGGTGGTCGAGACCGTCGAGGACCTGGCCGAGGAGCGCGACGAGGACGATGTGATCTGGGGCTCGATGATCAAGCAGGCCATCAAGCGCCGGAATCCGGGCTTCAACGAGCGCGCCTGCGGGTTCCGCTCGTTCAACGACCTGCTCATCGAGGCCAAGAAGCGGGGCCTCATCGACATGGAGGCCGATGCCAAGAGTGGCGGGTATGTCGTCCGCCCGATTCCCTGAGCCGCCGACGGCTCCGGGGAGACGGCTCTCCGAACCTGCCGCAGGCCGGTCCGGCGCCGCAGGTCCCCGGTGGTCGGCGCCGGCGCGGATGGGGCTTTGCCTGGCCCTGCTCGGAGCCGGGGTCTCGGCTCCCATGGATGCGTCCCCAGCCGCGGAGGCCGTCGCCTCGGAGGTCGATGGCGCCCTCGAATCGCGGGTGCTCGCCACCGGGTTGGAGGAACCCATTGCCCTCGATGCCTCGGTCGACGGCCGGGTGGTGCTGGCCGGGCGACGGGGATGGATCTCCGTCTGGGACCCGGTGACCGCAACCTTGAGGACGGCCGGGGCCCTTCGGGTGTTCTCCGGGCCGGAGGACGGGTTGCTGGGGTTGGCGCTCCATCCCGGTTTCGCCACCAACGGTTGGCTCTTCTGCTACCACGGCACGCCGGGCTTCCTGGAGAATCGCCTCTCGCGATTCACCCTGCGCGATGGGCCCGAGGGTCCGGTGGTTGATCCCGACTCCCAGCGCATCCTGCTGCGCGTGCCCACGCGCATCCCCAAGCCCAACCACTCGGGCGGAGGCCTGGCCTTCGACGCGGCCGGATGCCTCTATCTGGGAACCGGCGACTACACCTACGCCGACCGATCCGAGGGGTACGCGCCGCTGGACCACCGGCCGGGGCATGAACTGAATGACTCCGGGCGGACCGCCGCCAACACGGCCGATTGGCGGGGCAAGATCCTGCGGATCCATCCCGAGGCCGATGGCTCGTACACCCTCCCTCCGGGCAACCTGTTCGCCCCGGGCGATCCCAAGGCCCTGCCGGAGATCTATGCCATGGGGTGTCGGAATCCGTTCCGCCTGAGCGTCGACCGGCCGACAGGACGATTGTTCTGGGGGGATGTCGGCCCGGATGCGACGCAACCTCATCCCGACCGCGGCCCCGCCGGTTTCGACGAGTTCCATGTCACCCGGACGGCGGGCAACTTCGGGTGGCCCCACTTCATCGCCGACAACCGGTCCTACCGGCGCTTCGATTTCGCGACGAAGACGTCGGGTGACCCCTGGGATCCGTCGCACCCGATCAACGACTCCCCGTCCAACACCGGGCACCGGGAGCTTCCTCCCGCCCGCCCGGCCTTCCTGTGGTATCCGCCCGGCCCCTCGGCGCGATGGCCCGAGGTGGGCTCCGGGCCGAGGTCGGCCATGGCGGGCCCGACCTACCGGTACTCGCCGGGTCTCGCATCGGCCCGCAAGCTCCCGGTCGCATGGGATGGGGCCACCTTCCTCTTCGACTGGGAGCGTGGATGGATCCTGGGCGCGTGGCTCGATCCGCAGGACCGGTTGACCCGGCTGCGCCCGCTCATCCCGGCCAGGAAGTTCCTTCGCCCCATCTGCCTCCAGCTCGGGGCGGACGGGGCCCTGTACCTGATCGAGTGGGGCAGCCGCTGGTCCGGCAATGCCGACGCGTCGCTGGTCCGAATCGCGCCGGCTCCTTGAACGTTCCGGGCCATCCCCTCCGGGACGGGGCGGTGTCCTGAAACACAAACGGGAGCAGGATCCTTGCGGATTCCCTGCTCCCGTCGGGGGGTGCCGGGGAGACCGAGCTCCCCCTGCGGTCACTTCATGCGGTCGAAGTTCTTCTTGAGGATCTGCCACGGCTCGAGGCCGGCGGTCTTGCCCTGGAGGTCCTGGATGATGGCCTGCTCGTTGGCGTTCTTGGTCGGGCGCTGGGTCTTGTAGTAGACGCCGAAGAGGCCGGGCCAGGCGGTGTCGGCCAGCTTGTAGGCCGCGTACTCGTCGGACACGTCGTGGTCCTTGGGAACCTCGTTGAAGACGCCGCCCTTGCGGGGGGTCGCCGCGTCGAAGGCGCCCGGGTAGAACTCCACGCACTCGCTCAGGCACTGGATGAAGCTGAAGCCGTCGTGGTCCATCGCGGCCTCCATCATCGCCAGCACGTGGTTGGGATTGGTGGCCGAGGTCCGGGCCACGAAGGTCGCCCCGGCGGCGATGGCCTGCTTGATCGGGTTGATCGGCCGATCCTTGGAGCCCCAGATGTCGGTCTTCGACTTGAAGCCGATCGGCGAGGTGGGCGAGGTCTGGTTCTTGGTCAGGCCGTAGACGCTGTTGTCCATCACCACGTAGGTCAGCTTGATGTTCTTGCGGGCCGTGTGGGTGAAGTGGTTGCCGCCGATGGAGAAGGCGTCGCCGTCCCCGCCGAACACGCAGACATGCAGGTCGGGTCGGCTCAGCGACACCCCCGAGGCGAAGGGCAGGGCGCGGCCGTGGATGAAGTGGGCCCCGTGCGCCTGGACGAAGTACGGGAATCGCGACGAGCAGCCGATGCCGGCCACGGTCGTGATCTTCTCGTGGTGCATCTTGCGACGCTCGATGAGCTTGAAGTAGAGCGCCAGGACGGCGAAGTCGCCGCAACCGGGGCACCACGTGGGGTGGTCGGCCGAGACTTCCTTCTTGGTGAGGGGCTTGCGGTCGGCGTCGAGCAGCGGGGCGACCGGCGCGGTGTTGGTGTTCGGACCGCGCTGGGAAACGAGGTTCAGGATGGCGGATTCGCTCATGATCTGTGGTTCAAATAAAGGGGTTCCGGGTCAGGTGCGTCACTTGGCCATCTGGAGGGCCCGGTCGATGATCTCCTGAACCTTCCAGGTGAGGCCATCGGTCTTGGTGATGCCACGGATCTTCGCATCCGGGATGTGGGAGCGGATGAGCGCGCCCATCTGGCCGATGCCGGCGAAGCCTTCGTCGTTGAGTTCGACCACGAACACGTGGCGGAACCCCGCGAAGATGTCCTCGAGTCCGGGAGGCAGGGGGTGGACGTACTTGACGTGCACCGAGGAGATCGCATGACCGGCGGCACGTGCCACCTTGACGGCCTCCTGGACCGGCCCCTTGGCCGAGCCCCAGCTCACGAGGAGGATCTGGCCCTCGGCCGGCCCGTACACCGTGGGCACCGGCAGCTCGGAGGCGAGCTTCTTGAGCTTGTTGCGGCGCTTGGCGACCATCTGCACGTGGAGCTTGGGCGAGCCGGTCGGGTGGCCGAGCTCATCGTGCTCGAGGCCGGTGACCACCGGGTACTTGCCGCTGGCGATGCGCGTGCCCGGGGCCAGATGGCGGGTGATGCCGTCCGGGGCGGACAGGTCGTACGGCTTGTGGTCCGTGACCGGGGTGAGGTCCGGCGAGATGTCCTGCATGACCTTCTGCAGGTCGGGTTCCTTGAAGGCCTCGATCCGGGTGGCGATGCCCTGGTCGGTGAGCAGCACGACCGGCGTGCTGTACTTGCGGGCGATGTTCACGGCCTCGATGGCGCTGTAGAAGCAATCCTCGACCGAGGAGGTGCCGATCACGACCCGAGGGCTGTCCCCGTGGCCGCCGAAGCAGGCGATGTTGAGGTCGGACTGCTCGATGTTGGTCGGCATGCCGGTCGAGGGGCCGCCGCGTTGCACGTCGACGACGATCAGGGGCATCTCGGCCATCACGGCCCAGCCCAGCGCCTCGGTCTTGAGCGAGATGCCCGGGCCGGAGGAGCCCGTCACCGCCACCCGGCCGCCCCAGCTGGCACCGATGGCCATGGAAATGGAGGCGATCTCGTCTTCGCACTGCTGGAACATGCCGCCGTACTTCGGCAGCTCGCGGCGCAGGAGTTCCATGATGTCGGACCAGGGGGTGATCGGATAGCCGGCCCCGAATCGGACGCCTGCGGCGATCAGGCCATAGGCGAGCGCCTCGTTGCCGCTCATGACCACCTGACTCAGGCCGACGTTCTCGCCGGGGTTGAACTGGAAGAGCTCGGGCGCCGTGGCGAGCTGGTAGTTGTAGCCCGCGTTGAAGGCGTTGAGGGCCGTCTCGGCCACCTTGGGGTCCTTGCCCGCGAACCGCTCGGTCAGGAGCTTGGTGAGCTTGGGAACGTTGAGGTCGAACATCTTGGCCAGCAGGCCGAGGGCGAAGACGTTCTTGCCCTTGTCCCGGCCGGTGCCACCGATGGCCTCGACGGTCAGGGAAGAGATGGCCACCCCGACGTGCCGGTACTTTCCGAGGTTCTCGGCGGGGATGTCCTCGGCCTTCAGGTGGTCCGCGTCGTAGATCACGATGCCGCCGGGCTTGAGCGAGGAGAGGTGGGCCTTGTAGCTGTGGTCGTAGAAGGCCAGCAGCATGTCGGCCTGGTCACCGGCCGAGAGCACCTCGCCCGATCCGATGCGCACCTGGAAGATCGACGGGCCGCCGGAGATGGTCGACGGGATGGTCATGAAGGTCATGACCTCCTGCTCGGAACGTCCGGCCAGGCGGGCAAGGGATGCCATCCTGGGAATTGCCGGCGATGCGGATGACGGCCTCGGAGATTTTGGAGATCCTGGGCGAAGATTGCGGGGAGGCAGCAGTGCTCATTGATGGAGATGGATGTGACCGGGCGTCGCAGACGACGGCCTTCGGGCAACCCGTGGGAAGCCCGGCCGGCGGACGCTGCGGTGCGGGTAGCATCCTAGATTGGACTGAGAACGGGTCAAGTACGCCCGCAAACCATGGCCGGGCCCCGATTTCCGGTCCCCGCCCCCCGGCCTCAGGCCAGGTCCAGCGGCCCGGCGGCGCACAGGGTCGGGTTGCCGAAGGTGGCGAGGTCGTGGCCGAAGGACCGCGCGATCGAGAGCCAGAGCCGGTTGTGCGGGGTCTTCTCGAGGTGCAGGCAGCGGCGCATGCGGAACCCGAGCCCGCCTCCGACCAGCACGAAGGGGATGTTCTCGTGGGTGTGGCTGTTGCCCTTTCCCAGTTCGTTGGTCCAGAGGATGGTCGTGTGGTCGAGGAGGGAACCTTGGCCCGACGGATCCGGGGTGACCGACAGCTTGCGGGCCAGTTCGGCGATCTCGCCGGCGAACCAGCGGTTGATCTTCACGAGCTTCTCCTGGGACCCGGCGTTGAGGTCGGGATCGTGCGAGAGCGAATGGTGCCCGTCGTCGATGCCCAGCCAGCGCATGCGGGCCTGGCCGACGGAGTTGGTGTACTGCAGCGAGGCGACCCGGGCGAGGTCGTTGGCGAAGGCGTTGACCAACAGGTCGGCCTGCATGCGGGACACCTGCGGGATCGAGTCGTTCTCGGTGCCCACGCCGGGCTCCAGCACGGGCGCGGGCACGCGGAGCCGCTGTCGGCCGGCTTCGGCGAGCTCACGCTCCATCTCGCGCACCAGCGACGTGTTGCGGTCCAGCAACGCCCGCTCCTCGCGGCCGAGGCGGCTCGACACCTTCCGGAGGTCGGACCGCACCCCGTCGAGCACGCTGCCAAGGTTCTGGCGGTCCCTCACCTGGCCGAAGAGCTTCTCGAAGACCTCGTAGGGATCGGAGAGGGGCGCCACCGGTTGGTTGGAACCGGCATAGCTCCAGCGCGTCCAGGGGTCGGCGCGGTGCGGCACGCCCACTCCCAGCTCGAGCGACCCGAAGCGGGTCCGCGTCTCGGGCCGTTCCTGCAGGAAGCCCTTGAGCGCCTGGTCGATCGACGGCCCGCTGGCCCATCCGGCCGGCGTGTCGGAGCCGCCCTGGATGTTGCCCGGCAGGAGTTCGATGCCCGTGAGCAGGCAACCGATGCCCCGCATGTGCCCGTCTCCGTCGCCGCGGACGCGGTTGCACAGGCCCTTGAGGACCAGCATGCGGTTCCGGAAGGGGGCCAGCGGTTCCAGGATCGGCTTGAGCTCGAAGTCGAATCCCCAGGTCTCCGGCCAGAACGCCGGCGGCACGGTGCCGTTGGGGCTGAAGACGAAGACGATGCGGGGCTGCGGACGCCGTCGCGAGGCCGCCTGCAGCGAGGGCAGGCCGCCGAGGAGGGGCAGCAGTGCGGAGGACACGCCGAGGTCCCGCAGGAACCGGCGGCGGGCGGTGAGGTTCGGGGTTTCGGTCGTCATTTCCGGTGGCTCTGGTTCGGAGGAACGGTGGCCGTTCGCTCGGCGATGTCCACCAGCAGTTCGCGGATGCTGCAGCCGGACCCGGCGAACCCGGCATCGAGCGCTTCCAGGGTGTCCGGTCCGAAGGCGGTGGGATCCTGCTGCACCGCGTGGTGGAAGAGTTGTCGGACAAAGCCTCGTCGCGCCTCCGGGCTCTCGGCGGCATGCCGGGCGACGTCCCGCGGGCCCCGCAGCGTCAGGGTCCGCCCGTCGGCCGTCTGGTATTCGGCGGTGGCGTCAATGGGTTTGCGGTTGTCCTCCAGGCGGAACCGTCCGGCCGCGTCGAACTGCTCCAGGCTGAAACCCAGCGGGTTGATGGTCTGGTGGCAGCCCATGCAATTGGGCTTGTCGGTCAGCTGGGTGACCTTCTCGCGCATGGTCAGCGACGGGTCGAATCGGTCGTCCATGAACTCGATGGCCATCGGCGGCGGCTTCAGGAAACGACCGAGCACCTTGCGGGTCAGGAACACCCCCCGGTGGATGGGCGACGAGGATCGGTAGTACGAGTGGGCCGACAGGAGGAACGGATGGGTGAGCACCCCGGCCCGCTGTTGCGGGTCGAAGCGCACGGGCACGAAGGCGTCGTCGGGCGCATTGGTGACCGAGCCCGAGACCCCGTAGTAGCGGCGCAGCGCGGCGTTGAGATGGAGTTCATCGCTGAGCAGGAGCTGGCGGTAATCGGAGGTTCCCTCCCAGACCACGGAGTCCACGAAGCGGTTCAGCGAGGTGCGCAGGTCCTGCACCAGCTCGGCGTCGAACCCGGGGTAGGCCTTGGGGTCCTTGGCGATCTCGTCGGCCTCGCCCGCGTCGAGCCAGTGGTCGAAGAAGCCCCGCAGCTTGGCCCGGGCCCTCGGATCCCCCAGCATGCGTCGGGCCTGGGCGCGCACGGCCTCGGGCGTGTCGAGCGTGCCGGCGTCGGCGGCCTGCCGGAGCGGGGCGTCGGGCAGCGAATCCCACAGCACCAGCGCCAGCCGAGCGGCCGTCCCGTGGGCGTCGGTGCCCGCCGTGGCGTCCGGGTAGAGGAAGCGCGGGGAGGTGAGCGTGGCGAGCACGGAACGCTGGACCGAGTCCTCCAGGGCCATGCCCGGCTGGAACCACGCGTCGACGTACCGCCGCCGGAGGTCGTCCTCCAGCGGCCGGCGGAAGGCGCGGGCGGCCAGTTCCGCACAGAACTCCCGCACCCGCCGTTCCACCTCGACGCGGTTGGTCTGCCCGGCCGGGATGCCCGCCAGGCGGTGGAGGCGTCCGGCGACCCGCTCGGCCGCCTCGGTGCCCGCTCGGGTGACGCTCGTCCACCACTCCCGCGAGACCGACGTGCCGCGCTCATAGCCCTGGCTGCCGTCGTCGGCAGGGAAGGCCGTGCCGAGGACCGGCGTGGCGGTGGAAGGTTCGGGCGAGAGCACCGACGACGGCAGCGTCGTCCACGGGCCGCCCGGCGGTTTCCACTCGAGGCGCACGGCCGCCGTCTTCTCCTTGAACTTGAACCAATCCAGCCGGAGCGGGTAGCTGCGCCCGCCGAGCAGGTACAGCGAGGCCGAACCCTGCCGCTCGGTCCCCCCGGAGCTGACCCAAAGGTCCACCAGCGCCACCTCGCGCTTGGCGTCCGAGTCGTCGCGGCGGTTGGAGTCCCCCGCCGCGAGGTCGGTGTTGACGTAGAGCCGGGCCCCGTTCGGGGTGGTCACGCGGAACTGGTACTCGCCGGAGTCGGGGGCCAGGAGCGATCCGGTCCAGGCGATGGAGAACTGGTCGGCGGTGATGCCCGCGACGGGCGGATTGGTGCCGAAATCGAAGCGGACGACCGGGTCGAGGCGCTGGACCACCGACCGGTCCTTCTTGTTCATGCCCTTCGACTGGAAGTACTCGGCCTGGAGGCCGCCGGCGTTGGTCGCCCGCCGCTGGGGTCCGAAGCCGGCCAACAGGTCGGCCACCGACTCGCGGTGGCGTCGCTGGGTCAGGCGGGCGAACTCGACCCGCGCCGGGGAGGCCAGCGCCGCCCGCGCCTGGGGCGAGTAGAAGGCCCCGTGGATGAACTCGGCCACCGCGCGCGCCTCGGCCTCCGGGGTCTTCTCCTTCCGGTCGTCCGGCATGGTCCGGTGGATGTACCGGGCGAGGGATGCGACCGATTGCTCGCCGTGCAGCGTCTCGTCGTATTTGCCGGCCACGCCCTCACCCCGGGGACCGTGGCAGCGGGCGCAGTCCTCGCGGTAGATGGTCTCGCCGGTCCGGACCGCGGCTTGGGCTGCGGTGACCGCAGGGTTGCCGTCCCGGCCGCGACGGCCGTATCCCGCCGGATCAATCGCCAAATTGTCCGGTCGGTCGGTCGTCCGCGCCGCCGGTCGCCGTGCGCAATTTTTGCGCTTCGCTCGGGGCGGGTTTCGAACCAACCTCGGATCGAATCTCCGACGCCCATCCCCGATGAAGAAACGAACCTGGAAAATCGCCGGCATCAACTTTGACCACTTCCACATGGGCGACCTGTTGCGGTATGCCCACGAACACCCGAACGCCGAGATCGTCGGCATCAGCGACGAGCAGCCCTCGCGCATGGAAGAGGCCATCTCCAAGGGGTTGGTCGCCCGGGACCGCGCCTTCACCGACTACCGTCAGTGCCTCGAGCAGACCAAGCCCGATGTGGTGCTGCTTTGTCCCGCCGCCTCGAAGCATGGGGAGTGGGTCAAGAAGGTGGCTCCCTACGGGGCCCACCTGATGGTCGAGAAGCCCTTCGCCGCCTCCCTCAAGGAGGCCGACGCCATGGTCCGGTGCATGGGCAAGGACCAGCGCCTGATGATCAACTGGCCGCTCCAGTGGGTCGCCTCGCACCGCAAGGCCTTTGAACTGGTCTCCGGCGGCAAGATCGGCGAGGTGCTCAACGTGTGGCACATCGGTGGCAATCGCGGTCCGTTGTTCCATGGTGCCGACAAGGACGAGAAGACGCCCGCCCAAGTCGCCAAGGAGAAGCCGCATTCCTGGTTCTACAAGAAGGCCCACGGGGGCGGATCGCTGCTCGACTACCTCGGCTATGGCACCACGCTGGGAACCTGGTACCAGGGCGGGCGTCGGCCCCTCGAGGTCACGGCCGTTGTCGACGAACCGGCCGGCCTCGAGGTCGACGAGCACAGCATCGTGGTGGCCCGCTATGCCCATGGCTTGTCCAAGTTCGAGACCCGCTGGGGCACCTTCACCGATCCCTGGATCATCCAGCCGCAGCCCAAGTGCGGGTTTGTGATCTTGGGCACCGAGGGATCGGTGAGCAGTTACGACTACGACGACTACGTCACCGTCCAGACCCGCAAGCAACCCGTGCCGCATGTCGTCGCCGCACCGGCTACCAAGGCTCCCAACCAGAACCCGGTGCAGTACCTCCTGCATTGCCTCGACAAGAATGTGCCGCTGGAAGGGCCGGTGAGTTTGGCCATCAGCCGGATCGGCCAGGAGATCGTCGATGCGGCCGTGAAGAGCGCCCGGCTCAAGAAGGCCGTGAAGCTCACCTGACCGGTGATGGCCTGACGACGGCCCGGCATGCCTTCCGTCGAGCCGGGGAATCCCGGTGGGTTCCCCGGCCTCCCGGCGGCTTCCGCTGGTCGGGAGAGGCGGCGGCCGCCGGCCGGAGGTCGTGAGCCCCGAGCCGGGACTTCGCCGCGATCGCGCCGGGGCTTCCTTCCAGCGGCCGCTTCGGCCAGACTGGGGACCACAACATGACCAAGGCCGTCATCCTCGCCGCCGGAAAGGGGACCCGCATGGGGGACCTCACCCAGGAGATCCCCAAGCCCATGCTGGCGGTGCAGGGCCGGCCCATCCTCGAGCACATCCTCGAAGGCCTCAAGGAGGTCGGGGTGCGCGAGTTCCACCTCGTCACCGGATGGCGGGCCGAGGTCATCGAGTCGCATTTCGGCGATGGATCCCGGTTCGGGGTGCGGATCGGCTATTCCCGCCAGGTGGTGCAGGACGGCACCGGCAAGGCGCCGGAACTGGCGAAAGACTTCGTCGGGCAGGACGACTTCGTGCTCACCTACGGCGACATCCTGGTCAAGCCCGAGACCTACGGCCAGATGATCGAACGCTGGCGCTCCGGCCCGTTCGACGGCGTGCTCACGGTCACCGCCGGCGAGGACGTCACCAAGGGCGGCCTGTTCTTCTTCGATGACGAGCGCTTCTGCCTGACCCGCCTGGTCGAAAAACCCGATGCCGCCCAGCTCGAGCGGCTGCGCACCGACGGGTGGATTCGCCCCGGCCGGCCCGTCTGGTACAACGCGGGGATCTATCTTTTCCGGCCGTCGCTCTTCGAGTACACGGCCCGCCTGCAGAAGTCGCCGCGTGGCGAGTACGAGCTGACCGACGCGCTGGCGGCCATGATCGCCGGGGGCAAGGTGCTGGCCGGTCTCCGGATCGCCGGACGCTGGGTCGACGTTCGGGACCCCGAGGTGCTGGCCTCGCTCCAGGCATGAGCCTTCCCGGAGCGGCCCCCGCGGGCACGCCGACCCCGCAACCCCGCCTGCGACTGCGCCTCAGTCCGGCCGCCGAGACGGCGGTCCGACGCGGGCATCCCTGGGTGTACGCCGAGCGTCTCCGGGACCGGAATCGCGAGGGCCTGCCCGGCGAACTGGCCGTCGTCTACGACCGCAACGACCGCTTCCTGGCCCTGGGCCTGTACGACCCGGATTCCCCGATCCGGCTCCGGGTGCTGCATGCCGGCAAGCCCGTGACCGTGGACGACGCGTGGTGGCGCGCCCGCCTGGCCGCGGCGATCGCCCGGCGCGCGGGG
>JAJTFN010000244.1 GCA_021298285.1 Verrucomicrobium sp. | reverse complement strand
GTTGCCGCTCTTGACCAGTTCTGAGCGGCCACGCGGATGAGTTCCGGCCCTGCCACCAACAAAATCCGTCTCTGCCCACGCTCGGCGACTGCTCCGATGGGACGGTCCGGGCCTGCAGTCGGGTGGGCGCCATCCATCCGGGGCGGGTGGGTGCGAGATGCAGCCGGCTTCCGGAACCAGTCCTGAGGAACTGTCCGTGGTCGGGCCAGTGATCCTCATCGATGCTTCTCCGGCACGGGTGATCCCAGTCGAACCCACCGGGAATCTGGCGCGGGGTGCACGATGAATGCCGTGGATCCAGTCGCGGTGGCGTGAGCCCCAAGATCCAACCAAGGAGCTTCCGGCGGACATTCGGGCAGGAATTGGTCTCCTTCGCACGAGGATCGCCCCGTGGTTTTTGATGGATGGGCAGCGGTTTCCTTCGGAAGGTGGGAACGGTGATGATGAAATTGTCCAAGGGATACCGGAGGATCGACGCGGTGTCAGGTGCGGTGGTGTTGGGGATGGCTGTGTTGGCGCCTTGGATGTTGGGCACAACCACCCGCGAGACGTCGTGGGTGATCAATGGCCTGGGCTACCTGCTGGGGGCGCTCTGGCTCGTCAAACGGGTCTTGGCGATGCGGTCCGGGATGGGGCCTTCGCGAGGTGGGGCAGGTTCGCGGACACACGGTTCCGCGGGGGCATCATGGCCGATGGTCTGTTTGTGGGTCCTGGTGATCACCTTGCTCGGGTACGTGCTGTGCAGTGCGCTGAATCCCAGGGCGAGCCTGCAGTATACCTACTCGGAGGGGTTCTCTCTGCCGACGGGGGTGGACATCGAATCCATCGACTCCATCGAGTGGTTGCCTCAGACCCATGATCGGGACAGAACCCTGCAGGCGTTCTGGAAGTACTTGGCCATCGCGTTGAGTTTCGGCGCCGCCCGCGATTGGTTGATGGGCGCTTCCCGGCGCGAACGCCGCACCGAGGACGAGGAGGCAGGCTTTCCGACCGACCGCATGCAGTGGTTCCTGTGGACGCTCGCACTCAGCTCGGCGGCGCTGGCCCTGGTGGGCATGCTGCAACGGTTGGACGGCACCACGACGCTGCTCTGGACCTTCACGAACCGGCTCAATGGCGGGCACGGTGCCTTCGGACCGTTTCCGTATCGATCCAACGGCGCGCAGTATCTCAACCTGATGTGGCCGGTCACCCTCGGGTTCTGGTGGGTGCTGCGCCGACGGAATCTCGCCAGGAGGTCCGCCTCCCAACGCTCCGGGGGAGACCCGCATGTCGTGCTGTTGGTGCTCGCGGCGTTGACCGCCGCCGGCGCGGTGGTGTCAAGCTGGCGGTGGCGTCCACCGTGCTGGCGGTGTTGACCTTGGGCGGTTGGCTCGGGGGCGAGGCGGTCTGGAAGCGCTTCTCGCAGGAGGATCTCGGCAACATGAGTGGCCGAAAGCTCATCTATCAGGACACCGCCCGGATGGTGAAGGATTTCGCCGTGTTCGGTTCCGGGGCGGAGACGTTCTCACCGCTGTATTATTTTTACCGGAAGGCCGATCCGTATTGGAACGCCTACGTCCACGACGACTTCCTGGAGACGCGGGTGACCTTCGGCGCGGTCGGGCTCGGCATCATCCTGGGAGTGTTTGTCGTGGTTTGGCTGGTGCCCTTCCTTGGTCAGGGCATTCCGGCTCCGCCGGAGTTCCTCGGGATGCTTGGCCTTGCCATGGCCGGCATCGTGGCGCATGCCAAGTTCGACTTCCCCTTCCAGGTCCACAGCCTTCACCTGGAGTTTGTGCTGCTGTGCGCGTTGGTGACGTCGCTGAAATGGCGGTGAGGGCGGATCGCTGCGAGTGACCGGACAGGCTCCGGAGCGGTGTCCGCTGTTGGCCACGGAAGAATGACCTCGCGCCGGGTTCTGCGACGGTGCCCCACACCCGGTGTCGACGGCACGCCATGATCGGTTGGCGGCGCCTTGCCTCGGCCCGGCCCCGGCGATTGAGGACTTTCCTTCGCGGGCTCCCGAGGCTTCCAATCCTGTCCGACATGGCGGAACTCGATTTGATGCGTTTGAAGGTCCGGCCGTTGGCCGAGCGCCGGAGCCTGACGCGGGTGGAGGACATCCTCATCCCCCCGGACCGTTCTCCCGTGCCGCTCTCACCGGCCCAGGCCGATCGGGTGGCCGAGATCGCCGAGGCGATGCGGGCCGCCCGCAAGGCAGGCGCGCCGGTCATCCTGATGTATGGCGCGCACCTGATCCGCAACGGGGCGGTGCCGCTGCTGACGGGCTTGATGGAGGCCGGCTTCATCCAGCACCTGGCGACCAATGGCGCCGGCACGATCCACGACTGGGAGTACGCCTGGCTCGGCCGGTCGACCGAGGGGGTGGAGGAGAACGTGGCGGCGGGCACCTTCGGCACCTGGGATGAGACGGGCCGGAACATCCATCTGGCCCTGCTGGCCGGTGCGTTGCAGGGGCTGGGTTACGGCCAATCGCTGGGGCGCTTCATCCAGGAGGATGGCTGCGAGTTGCCCGAGCCCGACATGCTGGCCCAACTGGTATCGCAGTTCCCGGCCGATCCGATGGCCGGGGCCTGCTGCGAACTGCTTTCGATGATGGCCCGCCATGGGCTCGCCGCCGGTCGCCACCCGCTGACCCACGCCTGGAAGCACGCCAGCCTGCTGGCCCAGGCCTGGCGGCTCGGGGTGCCCGTGACGGTCCACCCCGGCATCGGGTACGACATCATCTCCTGCCATCCGATGTTCAACGGGGCGGTGATCGGCCGGGCGGCGGCTCAGGACTTCCGCTCGTTTGCCGGGGCGGTGGAATCACTCGATGGCGGGGTGGTGCTGTCGATCGGTTCGGCAATCATGGCCCCACAGGTCTTCGAGAAGAGCCTGGGCCGGTGTCGGGCCACCGCATCTACGTGGTGGACCTCCAGGACGGCGGCGGCTGGGATTGGACCCAGGGCGAGCCGCCCAAGACCAACCCGGCGTATTACCTCAGGTTCTGCAAGAGCTTCTCCCGGATGGGAGGCTCGATGCAGTACGTGTGCTGCGACAACGCGACGCTCGTCCACCACTTGCACCGCGAACTGGTGGGCCCGGCAACGGTCGCGGTGTCGCCCGTCTGAGGTCGCTCGAAGGTCTGGGGAGGCGGTACGGCCCATCGGCCCATCGGCCTGCCGGGTGAACGTCGACGCCTCACGCGAGGTCGAAGAGCAGCACCTGCGCGGGTTCCAAGGCGACGATCTCGAGCCCTTCGGGGCCGGTGACGGCGGCGGCATCGCCGGCGCCAAGGCGTTCCGCTCCAAGGCGGATCGAGCCTTCGGCCACGTGCAGCCATGCATGGCGTCCAGGGGCCAACCGATGGGCCGCTTGGTCGCCTGCCTCCAGCCGCCCGAACCAGAGATCGACGTCCTGATGGATGGCCAGGGAATCCTCCCGTCCGGTATGGCTTGCCACGAGATGCAGCCGGCCACCCGGGGCGGTTGCCATGGATCGCTCCGCATAGCGCGGTTCCAAGCCTCGGCGTTCCGGGACGATCCAGATCTGCAGGAGGTGCACCGCTTGGTCCGACGACGGGTTCATCTCGCTGTGCCGGATGCCGGTGCCGGCGGCCATGTACTGGACATCGCCCGCTCCAATGACCCGCCGGTTGCCCATGGAGTCGCGGTGTTCGAGCTGTCCGCGCAGGATGTAGGTGAGGATCTCCATGTCCCGGTGCGGGTGCAGGCCGAAGCCCATGCCGGGCTGGATCACGTCGTCGTTGATCACCCGCAGCGAGCGGAAGCCCATCCATCGCGGGTCATGGTAGTCGGCAAAGCTGAAGGTGTGCCATGAGTCGAGCCAACCGTGGTCGGCGTGCCCGCGTTCCCCGGACCGTCTCAGGAGGATGGTTCCCATGGGCCCAGCATGACAGAAGACCTGGGGGGCGGGAAAAGGCGGAGTTGGGAGCCATGCCCAGCCGAGAAGTCCGGTAAATGCCCCGCGGTCCCATCGAGGATCCCGCTCGGTCCTTGACCCGGGTTTCGTCGGGCGGTTAGGTGGCCACTTCATGAAGGCCTTGGTCACCGGCGGCGCCGGGTTCATCGGATCCCATCTGGCAGAGGCGCTGGTGCGCCGGGGACACTCGGTGGTCGTGCTCGATGATTTCTCGCTCGGGTCGCGCGACAACCTCGCGTGGGTCCGGTCGGGCGATCCGGTGCAGGTGATCGAGGGCGATGTGGGCGACGAGCCGCTGGTCCGGCGGGCGGTCGCGGGGTGCGACTGGGTTTTCCACGAGGCGGCCATGCCGAGCGTGCCCCGGTCGATCTCCGAGCCGGTCTCGTCCAACCACACCAATCTGACGGCCGCCGTGCAATTGCTGGAGGCGTCGCGGTCGGCGGGGGTCCGCCGGTGGGTCTTCGCGTCGTCGTCGGCGATCTACGGCAACAACGACACGCCGGCCAAGCACGAGAGCCTGCCTCCGGAGCCGCTGTCGCCCTACGCGTTGCAGAAGTATGCGGCCGAGACCTACGGCCGGATGTTCCACCAGTTCCATGGCCTGCCGACGGTGTCGCTGCGGTATTTCAATGTGTTCGGACCACGCCAGTCGTTCAACTCGCCGTACTCGGGGGTGATCGCCCGCTTCTGCACCCAGGCGCTTCGGGGCGAGACGCCGGTGATGTTCGGCGACGGGCTCCAGACCCGCGATTTCGTGCACGTGTCCAATGTGGTCGCCGCCAACATCGCGGTGGCCGAGGCGCCGGAGTCTGCGGTGGCAGGCCGGGTGTTCAACATCGCCCGGGGCGAGGGCGTCAGCCTGCTGCAATTGATGGCCAGCCTGAATGCGATCCTCGGGCAGTCCATCGTGCCGGGGCATCGTGAGCCGCGCGCCGGGGATGTCCGTCATTCCCTGGCCGACATTTCCGCCGCCCGGTCCGCCTTTGGTTTCGATCCGAAGGTGGGCTGGGACGAGGGCCTGCGGG
>JAJTFN010000116.1 GCA_021298285.1 Verrucomicrobium sp. | reverse complement strand
GAAGTCGCCCGGCAAGTGGTCCCTTTCCCCGGCGTACGATCTCAATCCGGTTCCCGAGATCGATCGGGCCAGAACACCCAAGACCGCCCTATCCGAGCAGCACGACACTCCGAGCATCGAGGCTGTCCTGGATGTCGCGTCCCGATTCGGGCTCCGCGGCCCGGAGGCCAAGACGATTCTCCGGGAGGTCGCCGCGGCGGTGGTCAACTGGCGGAAGCACGCACGACAACTCCGGATCCCTGCCGGCTCGATGGCCGCCTATTCCACTGCGTTCGAGCATGGCCTCAGCGACGAGGCGGTTCGCCTGGGTTCCTGAGGTCCCTTGGAACGCTCCGGTTGCTTCGAAGGGCGGCTCATCGGCCTGGCCCACGCCTTCGAGACCGCCGCCCAGGCCCGCCGCACCCCAGGATTCCTCCCGTCCTTCGACGAGCGGATGGACGGGTGAGGGCCACTTCGAACCATGCGTCGGGGCATCCGGTCGGGTCGAAATCCGGGGGTGAATCCGGAAGCGGCTCCGCTGAGGAGGCCGATGGAACCATGAACGTCCGGCAGGGTCGCCCACGAGTCGGTCGACCCGGGTGTCTGAACCCGGTCTCCCGCGATCGATCACCGCCAGCGGTTCTATCCCTTGGATCTGGCCTTGGATCGGGCGGATCCCTTGGCCTGAGGCGATGGGTCGGGGCGTGGCGCTTTTTGGGTGGTGGCCGCCCGTTTCACCGGGGTTTTTGGGCGTTTTGCCGACCGGGTTGGGCCCGGTTTGCGCGGTCTTGGTGAGGTTCCTGCCGGAGGCGCCGGGACAACGGGCGCGACATCCCCAGCCGAACAGTCCTGCGGCGACGCGTGGACCGTGGGGCTGGGGCTGGGGCTGGGGCTCCCGCTGTCCAATTCCACGCCGAAGAGGGCGCTGAGGTCCTCGCCGGCGAGGGTCGGATCGGTTGCCACGGTCGCCTCGCCGGAAATCGGGCCAGCGGCGGAGGCGGTCGCCGCAGCCACCAGCTCGCCCACCTCGACCCCGCGCAGCACGAACAGCAACTCCGGTTGGTCGTCCAGGCGGGAGCCCACGCCGTAGAGCACCGCGGCGAGATGTTTGCACATGCCTGCCCAATCCGGGCAGGAGCAGTCCATTGTGATCTCCGCGGGTGCCGGGAACAGGCCGGTGTCCCGGCGGGTCACATCGGCAAGGATCTCCTTCGAAAGCCTGCCTTGGAGCAGGTCCACCAGATTGGTCACCTTCCCGGAGCTGCGTTGCTTGAAGGCCTTCCACCGGTCGGCCTGCATGGGTTGGAACTGGATCCGGATCCGGTAGAGGGAGCTTCCCTGCACCAGGGCAATCACCTGGCCCGGCTCGATGCGCAGGTCGATGACCGACCCGTTTCGGACGTAGGTGCGACCGCGTGGCAGGCGGTTGGCGTAGTCGCTGAAGGCCTCGAGATGATCGCACCAGGCACAACCCCAGAAACTCTTCGCGATGGCCCGGCCGTCGATGACCACCGGGGCTGCGGAACGACCGGATTCCCTCGCGAGCTTCGCACCCGCCTTCTGGGCCTGGATCTTGCGCTGGGCGACCGGTACGTAGGGGCGGTGGAAGAATCGCATGGTGGTGGCTCGGATTGGTTCAATCCGCCCCGATCGAGTCGAGGTCCAGTGACACGAATTCCAGGATTTCCGAGTTGGACATCTCGGTGATGAGCTTCTCGGCTCCGTCCGTGGATCCAAGCACGGAATCGGCCAGCTCCCGCTTGGAACGGAGGAGTTGGTCGATGCGCTCCTCGATGGTGCCCCGACAGGCGAACTTGTGGACCAGCACGTTGCGCTTCTGGCCGATGCGGAAGGCCCGGTCGGTGGCCTGGTTCTCGACGGCCGGGTTCCACCACCGGTCGAAATGGATCACATGGCTGGCCGCCGTGAGGTTGAGACCGGTGCCACCGGCCTTGAGCGAGAGCACGAAGAACGGCGGGCCGTCGTCGCGCTGGAACTCGGACACCAGGCGCTGCCGTTGGGCCACCGGCGTCGATCCGTCGAGCACCAGCCCGGGCCGTCCGAAGACGCCGCGAAGATGATCCTCCAAGGGCAGGGTCATTTCCCGGAACTGGGTGAACACCAGCACCCGCTCCTGGCGCGAGGCGATCTCCTCGGCCAGCTCGGTCAACCGCAGGAACTTGCCGCTCTCCGCCGGGTGGAACGCCCCGTTGCCCAGCCAGTGCGCCGGGTGGTTGCAGATCTGCTTGAGGCGCATCATGAAGGCCAGCACCAGACCCCGCCGTTGCATGGGGTTCGGCGATGGCTCCTCAAGCCGTTCGGCGAGTTCCTGGACGGCCCGCTGATAGTGGGCGGCCTGGGGTTTGGCCAGCGGACACCATGCCGTCACCTCGGTCTTGTCGGGCAGGTCTGGCAGGATCCGGCGGTCGGTCTTGAGCCGGCGCAACAGGTAGGGCGCCACCAGCTGCCTCAGCGGGGCGAAGTCGGGGTTCCCGGCTCCCTCGAGGCGCTTCACGTATCGGCCGAACTCGGTGAGGTTCCCGAGGAGCCCCGGGTTGATGAAGTCGAAGATCGACCACAACTCGCCCAGGCGGTTCTCGACCGGCGTTCCGGTGAGGGCGATCCGGGCGCGCGCGCGGAGTGCCTTGATCGCCCGCGTCTGCTTCGCACCGGCGTTCTTGATGGCCTGCGCCTCGTCGAGGACCAGCAGGTTCCAGGTCTTCGCGGCCATCCACCCCAGACGGGCCGCCTGCCCGTAGGTCGTGATGATCAGGTCGTTTCCCTTGAGGAACGCCTCCGAGGTATCGGCCTGCCGCCAGCCTCGGGGTCCGGGCTCGGAGGGATGGGCGAAGGCGATGCGGAGGCTGGGCGCGAAGCGCTGGATCTCGGCCTTCCAGTTGGCCATCAGGGAGGCGGGCACGATGAGCAGCGACGGGGCATCCACCGTGGAGCGGCACCGCGAATCCCGGGGTTCCGGTGCCGCGGACCGCTGCAGCCGCAGGAAGACCGAGATGACCTGGATCGTCTTGCCGAGTCCCATGTCGTCGGCGAGGCAGGCACCCAGCCCCAGGCCTTGCAGCAGCCACAGCCAGCGGCGAGCCAGTCGCCGGCGACCACTTCTCCCCAATCGGCATCCTCGGCGGAGGGCAGGGAGGTGTCGTCTCCCGACATGCGGACTCCGGACACCAGGCGCATGGCCTCCAGGAAGCTGACGCCGCCGTCACGGACCTGTTGTTGGGCGTCCTTCCAGTGGTCCAGCACCCGTTGAAGTTTTTCCGGATCCACCTCGACCCATCGACCCCGCAGCGGGATCAATCCGCCGGATCCCCGGAGCAGGGCCTCCCATTCGCCAGGGCTCAGGGGCTCCCCGTCGAGGGTTGGAGTGACCGAGAAATCCAGCAGGGCATCCAGCCCCAGTCCGGGTCCGTGGCTGTTGCCCACCTGGACCGTCACCCGGGGACGTGCGCCGTTGCGATGCTTCCACCAGTCCGGGATGCGGACGACAATGCCCGCCTGCTCGAACACCGGAACCTCCCGCAGGAAGCAGTGCGCCTGCACGGCGGTCCACGCCTGGGGTTGGAAGAGGGCCCGGCTTTCCAGTTGTTGCCGTGCCCAGTCCGACGACTCGGAGGCCTTGCGGACCGGTTCCAGCAGCGATTGCAGGGCGCCGACGCTCCCGGCCCCGGCGAATTCCTGGAGCGCCCGTCCCAGGGGAAGGTGCACCGGGCGGTCGGAGGAGGAGATCCGGTGCGTGAACGTGGCCATGAAGGCGAACGGTGTGCTTTCCGAGCGCTTGTTCTCTGCCAGGTGAAACGTCACCCGTCCCAGCAGCTGCAGGGTCGGGTTGATGGTGCGGAGCCACTGCCGGAGACCACCGGCCGAGGCCGCCTCCGATCTGGCCAACGTTTCCAGTTCCCGCCACAGGGTCGAGAGCAGGTCGGCCGACAGGTATTCGCCACCGGCCATGGCGGGGGCCCGCAACGCCTGCTCGGTCAGCCAGGAGGCGTTGGCTTCGACCGGGGGCATCATGCCTGGATCGGAGCCGTCCGGCGAGTGGGCCAGGGACGTCAGGCAGGCATCGGCAAAGTTCCGCCAATACATCCAAACGGCGTCCCGGCTTGAGGTGTCGCGGAGGGAGGCCATTGCCAGCAACCCGTGCGCCGAGCCTCGGGAGAACCCGGTGACCAGGTCCTGCTCGGCCGCTGCGCCAGCAGTCCCGATCAGGCGCCCCTCGGGGGTGAGTGCGAGTTGCATGCGGTGAGGTTGTGAATCCTTGTTCCCCGATCGCGAGCGGCGTGGATCTGAACCGGATTGGATGGACGGGAGAGTTCGTCAGTAATCGTAGAGCCCCGGGTCCTTCGAGTAGGCGCCACCGCCAGCGCCTCCGCCGGGGCCGCCGTCGTCGCCGCCCATGAGGTCGCCGAGCACGTCGCCCATGTCGGCCTCGATCTTCTCGGGATCTTCGCCGGCTTCGAGGCGCTTGAGGGCCACCTCGAAGTCCTTGGGCACCGAGCCCGTGGGCAGAATGTCCTTCATCTTGCGCAGCAGGTGGGCCATGTGCCGGGGGTTGTTCTCGTCGAGATGGTCCATGTCGCGCTCCATCTCCGACATGACCCGGGCCACCCGGGGATCGTCGAGGTCGGGCATGCCGGCCCCCTCGGCCCCGGGATCGCCTTCGAGGCCTGATCCGTCGTCGCCGGTGCTTGGGTCCGCGGCAGCGGCAGGCTCGGGCGCCCCATGCAGGAAGGCGAAGCGGCTGATCTCCTTGCTCAGGCGGTCGCAGCCGCACTTGGGGCACACCGGCGTGTGGGAGGGCGCAACGCGCTTGCTCAGGAAGCTGTACACCTTGCGGCAGCGGGGGCAGGCGAATTCGTAGATCGGCATGGCTTCAGGGGCTTCTGGCTGGCTGCAAAACGGGTCTCGGACGGCATCCCGGATGGCCGGGGTCGGATCCGGGCACCGCCGACGCATCCCAAGTTATGGGGCGGCCTGCGTGCCTTCAAGTTTGGCCCACCAGTGGTGGTAGAGGCGCTCGAGGGTCTCCTGCGGATCCTCGACCATCAGGGCCTCGCGGATCTTGGTGGCGTACATGCCGAAGGCCAGCGGGGACACCAGCGGCACCTCGCGCAACCGCACGGGGCGCTGGTGCTCGTGCAGGTCGTGCAGGAAGGCCTCGGCCCGCTCCCCGTCGAGGAAGGTGTGCAAGGCGTCGCGACGCGCCTCCCGGAGGAGCACGTGCTGGGGCTCGTGCTGCTCGAGCACGTTGAAGATCACCTCGGCGCTCCACTGCAGCTTGCGCACCGATTTCTCCGAGCCGAAGTGGTTCCGGTAGACCATCAGCCCGGTCTGCGCGGCGTTGCGGAAGTGGTACTTGAGGAGGTCCGATTGGCGCAGTGAGGCCATCAGGTCGTCCTGGAACCCGCCTTCCGACAGCAGTCCCGGAAGATCCGCCGTGTCGAGCGCCTGGTCGGAGGCCACGGTGAGCACGAACCCATAGTCGTCGGCCGTGGCCACGGCGTTCCCACCGCGCAGGCGGGCCAACCGCAGGCCGATGACCCGGCCGAGGGCGTCGTTGGCGGCGCGCCCGATCAGCGCGTGGAAGAAGTAATGGCGGCGGATCGTCGCCCCCGGGGTGGTGCCCGCTCGGAGGGTCGGTGCCGCGGGGGCAGTTTTGGAGGCGGCGCTGGAGGCCTTGGAACGGGCCTTGGGGTCGAGCCAGACCCCGGCCATGGCCAGTTGACCAGGCTCGGTCGCCGAGGCCGGCATCCCTCGCCGACGCGGCGGTGGCGGTTTCGGTGGGGCGGTTTCTTCAGGCCCTGCGATCTCGACGAAACTCTCCACCAGCAGGAAGTCCCCGGTGGGGATCTCGCTCATCCCGTGCTGCGCCGCATGCACCCGATGGATGACGGCGGCGTTGGTGGCGCCGCAGTCGAGGCGGCGGGCGATCCAGTCTTGCAAGGGGCCGGCCGCCTCGCCCGCCTCGAAGCGTTCCCGGAGTTCCGCCCGGAAACTCCGGATCTCGCGGGCCACGCGGTTGGCCAGGGGGAACTTGTTGGCGCCCCAGCGCGGCACGGTGGGCGTGGTGCCGTCGGCCCGGGCCACGAAGCATTCCATGGCCCCGGTCCGCTCGACGCGCAGGGCCCGGCCGGCCAGTGCGAACACGTCGCCGACCTTCAGTCGCCGGAAGAACCCCTCCTCGATGGAGCCGATCCGCGTGTGGCGCAAGATCACCTGGACCATGCCTTCGCCCGAGATCGTTCCGATGTTCTGGAGAAAGTCGCGCCGCACGGGCCCGGAGCGCACCTCGAAGGTGTCGCCCTCGAGGTGGATCTTGCCGAAGAGGTCGGTGTACTGGCGGCGCAGCGACTCGCCGCCGCCGGCGAGAAACTCCACCACGGCGTCGAAGTCGGCGCGCGGCAGATGGCGGAAGGGATGAGCCCGCCGCGCCTGCCCGTAGGCTGCGTCGCGGGACGGCGCGCCGGTGCAGGCCAGGCTCATGAGGTGCTGGGCCAGCACGTCGAGTGGCGCCTCCGGGATGCGGAGGCGGTCGAGGTGGCCGGCACGGGCCAGCAGGGCGGTGGCGCAGCACTCGACCAGGTCGCCCACGTTGGTGGCCATGAGCAGTCCGCGGCTCACCTCGCGCAGGCTGTGGCCGGCGCGGCCCACGCGTTGCAGGGCTCGGGCCACTCCCTTCGGCGTGGCCAGCAGCACGACCAGGTCGATGCTCCCGATGTCGATGCCCAGCTCCAGCGAGGTGGAGCAGACGACGGCCCGCAGTTCGCCTTGCTTGAGCCGGTCCTCGACGTCGAGGCGCAGTTCACGGTCGAGCGAGGCGTGGTGGCACTCGATGCGGTCGGCCAGCGCGGGCAACTGCTCCTTGAGCCAGTAGGTGGCCGATTCGGCACCGCTGCGGGTGTTGGTGAACACCAGCGTGGTGCGGTTGGCGGAGACGAGCTTGGCCAGCTCGCGGATCAATCGTTGCCCGCTGAATCCGGCCCTCGGATACGGGTCGCGCTGGAGGGGGCAATACACGCGCAGATCCATGCGCTTGGCCGAGGGCGCCTCGATGACGGCGACGTCGCGTCCGACGCCCCCGAGGAAGGCGGCGGCGTCTTCGCGCGGATGCACCGTGGCGGACAGGCCGATGCGTTGCAGGCCGGCGGGCGGGGTGCTGCCGGGAACCTCTGGAACCTGGGGCCGCCCCAGGCCGGAGGCCACGACGTCTTCCAGCCGCTCCAGGCTGAGCGTGAGGTGGGTGCCGCGCTTGTTCTCGGCCAGTGCGTGCAGCTCATCGACGATCACCCAGCGCACGGTGGCCAGCCTGGGCAGCCACTTCTCCTGGCTGAGCATGAGGCCGAGGCTCTCGGGCGTGGTGAGCAGCAGGTGGGGCGGATGGTCGAACTGGCGCTGGCGCTCGGTGGGCGGCGTGTCTCCCGAACGGAGGCCGATCTTGATCGGGCCGGTGTCGCCGTAGATTTCCTGCAGCGGGGCCTGGAGGTTCTTGGCCAGGTCGTAGCCCAGGGCGCGCAGGGGCGAGATGTAGAGGCACCGCAGCGATTCCGTGAGCCGCCCCTCGGCGTGCTCGCCGGCCAAGGCATCGAGGACTCCCAGAAAGGCCGCCAAGGTCTTGCCCGTGCCCGTGGGCGACACGATGAGCACGTGCCGTCCCCCGGCGATGACGGGCCACGCGGCCGCCTGGATCGGGGTCGGCTCCCCGTGCCGGCGGGCGAACCAGTCGTGGATCACCGAGGGCATGGGGTGCCTGGTGGGCGGTGCCTGAGCGATCGCTCTGGGGTGGAGGTCTTCCGAGGCGATTCCCGGTTCAAGAGACGTGGGGCTCGGCGATCTTCGGCTCAGAGGTATCTCTGGAGGATCGGTCCCAGCGCCTTGCGGGTCGCCGCGGGCCACAGCGACTTCTCCGTGATGATCGCGTTCCGCAGCGCGTCGTGGCAGGGCCAGTTCGGTTCCTGGGGCAGGGTGGGGATGACCCGCGACAGGATGGCCTTGGCCTGCCCGGCGTTGCGGTGGAGGTTGGCGATGACCATCTCGAGGGTCACGTGGGCCTCGTCGACCTTCCAGCCGTCGTAGTCGGTGACCATGGCCATCGTGGCGTAGGCGATCTCGGCCTCGCGGGCGCACTTGGCCTCGCCGAGGTTGGTCATGCCGATGACGTCGTATCCGTCGCGGTGGTTGGCGAGCGACTCGGCGCGGGTGCTGAAGGCCGGGCCCTCCATGTTCACGTAGGTCCCTCCGTCGTGCACGCGGGCCTTCTCGGCCTTGGCGGCCTTGAGGAGCAGGTTGCGCAGTTCTTCGCAGATCGGGTCGGCGAAGGCGATGTGGGCCACGATGCCGCGCCCGAAGAAGGAGTGCTCGACCGGGCGCTTGGTGCGGTCGAGGAACTGGTCGATCAGCACGATGTCGCAGGGCTTGAGCTTGGCCTGGAGCGAGCCGACGGCGCTGACGCTGATGATCCATTGCACGCCGAGCTTCTTCATCGCCCAGACGTTCGCCCGATGGTTCAGCTCGCCGGGCAGGATCCGATGGCCGCGCCCGTGCCGGGGCAGGAAGACCACCTCGCGGCCGGCCAGTTCGCCCGTGAGGAAGGCGTCGGAGGGATCCCCGAAGGGAGTCTTCACCGTCACCCACTTCTGCCGGGTGAAGCCTTCGATGGAGTAGAGACCGCTGCCGCCGATGATGCCGATGCGATGGGGAGTCATGGGAAATGAAATGCCGTCGGGAGGAGTGGGCCGGGTTCGTGTCGGGTTCGATCCGGGTTCGACAGGGCTCAGGGCGCCTTCGGGGCGGGGACGCCGAACTGGCGGGCCAGGAAGGCCAGCTGGTCGGCGCGTTCCTCGATTTGCTTGGAAACCGGTTTGCCGGCGCCATGTCCGGCCTTCACGTCGATGCGGATGAGCACCGGATTGGGCCCGGAGTGGACCTCCTGGAGGCGCGCGGCGAACTTGAAGCTGTGGGCCGGAACGACGCGGTCGTCATGGTCGCCGGTGGTCACCAGCGTGGGCGGGTAGGCCACCTTGGGCTTGAGGTTGTGGTAGGGCGAATAGGCGTACAGCGCCTTGAATTCACTCTCGTTCTCGCTGGAGCCGTAGTCGCTGGTCCAGGCCCAGCCGATGGTGAACTGGTGGAAGCGCAGCATGTCCATGACCCCGACGGCCGGCAGGCAGGCGCCGTACAGGTCCGGGCGCTGGGTCATGCAGGCCCCGACGAGCAGGCCGCCGTTGGAGCCGCCCTGGATGGCCAGCTTCTTGGGCGAGGTCCATCCCTGCTGGACGAGCCATTCGGCCGAGGCGATGAAGTCGTTGAAGACGTTCTGCTTGCGCAGCTTGGTGCCGGCCTGATGCCACTCCTCGCCGTACTCGCCGCCGCCGCGCAGGTTGGGCACCGCATACACGCCGCCCATCTCGAGCCAGACCATGTTGCCCACGCTGAAGGTCGGCGTGAGCGAGATGTTGAACCCGCCGTAGCCGTACAGGAGCGTGGGGTTCTGGCCATCGGGTTTGAGTCCCTTCTTGTGGGTGATGAACATGGGCAGCTTCACGCCGTCCTTGCTGGTCACCCAGACCTGGCGCGTCTCGTAGTCATCGGGCTGGAAGGCGACCTTGGGCTGCTTCCACAGGGTGCTCTGGCCGGTCTTGAAGTCGTAGCGGTAGATGCGTCCCGGCACGGTGAAGCTGGTGAACCCGAAGAAGGTCTCCGTTTCCTCGCGCTTGCCGCCGAGTCCTGAGGCGCTGCCGATGCCCGGCAGGTCGAGTTGCTTCTCGAAGGTGCCGTCGAGTCGGTGCAGGCGGACCTCGGAGCGGGCGTCGCGCAGGGTGTCGCAGACGAACCGCTCTCCCACCACGCTCACCTGCGTCAGCGTGGCTTCGGACTGCGGGATGAGTTCCTTCCAGGCCGAACGCTCCGGCTTCCTGGTGTCGATGGCGATGAGGCGGCCGCGCGGGGCCTTGAGGTCGGTGAGGAACCAGAACACCGGCCCGTCGTTGCCCACGAAGTTGTAGCTGGCGTCGAAGTCGTTGAGCAGTTCGACCACGGGGGAACCGGGCTTCTGCAGGTCCTGGTAGAAGAACCGGTTGCGGGTGTCGGTGCCCTGGCTCACCGAGAGGAGCAGGTAATGCCCGTCGTCGGAAAGGGCCGCCCCGAGACCCCATTTGGGTTGGTCCTTGCGCTCGTACACCAGCCGGTCGGCCGATTGCGGGGTGCCGAGGGCGTGGAAGTACACCTTCTGGAACTCGTTCACCGCGGTCAGCGCCGCGCCGGGCTTCGGGGCGTCGTAGCGGGAATAATAGAAGCCTGAGCCGTCCTTGGACCACGACAGGCCGGAGAACTTCACCCATTCGACGCGATCCGGCAGTTCCCGGCCCGTGGCCACGTCGCGGATGCGGATCTCCTGCCAGTCGCTGCCGCTCTTGGAGATCTGATAGGCGACCTTTTGGCCGTCCTCGGATGGCTCCAGGCGGCCCACCGCCACGGTGCCATCGGCGCTGAGTGTGTTCGGGTCGAGCAGCACCGTGGGCTCGGCGTCGAGGCGGGTGGCCGTGTACCACACGCTCTGGTTCTGCAGGCCGTCGTTGCGGGTGAAGAAGTAGCGGTTGCCCTGGCGGGTGGGCACGCCGAAGCGCTCGAAATTGAAGAGTTGGGACATCCGTTGGCGGATGCCCTCGCGCTGGGGAATCTGCTGGAGGTAGCCGAAGGTGACCTCGTTCTGGCGCTTCACCCAGTCTTGAGTCGCCGGCGCGTTGTCGTCCTCGAGCCAGCGGTAGGGATCCTCGACCCGGACGCCATGGTACGTGTCGACGACGTTGGTCTTGGGGGTGGTCGGGTAGTTCAGGGGAGCACTCATCAGGGGCAGGGTGGCCAGCAGGGCCGTGGAACCCAGGGCGGCGGCGCGCAACGACATGCCCACTTGATGGTGCCAAACGCCGGTGACTGCAACTCCGGGATGGGCGGTGGGATGGGCTGGTCGGTGGGTGTGCTTCAGGGCCCGGCGGCCCACCGGCGGTGCCCCGGGATCAAGGCGCCTCGCGGTCGAGCCGCTCGAACACGCCGAGGATCCGGTCGAAGGCCCGGTACAGGTCCGCGTTGGAACGCAGGTCGACGGTCAGGGCCTCGTCGCGGTTCGACCGTCGAGTCGCCGAGCCGTCGATCCACAGCACGGTGCTCTGCTGGCGGCGGTGGTGGGTCCGGGGCTTCACGTTGAAGGCGGCCACTTCCGGCGAGCAGAGGAACTGCGTGTCGGTGACCAGCGCCCGGATTGGCCGCCCCTCGCGGTTCTCCCCGGGATCGGCCAACCGCACGCTGCGGGGTGTCATCTCGGGGGTCTGGAACAGCTCGGTCACGCCGCCATGCCGGTACTGGTAGCTGCCCTGGCCTTGCGTGGTGCCGACCTTGGCCAGCTCGGCGGCGGCGTCGAGGGCCTGGTCGGAGCCCGGGCAGAAGAGCACCCGGGGCGTCCTGGCCAACGGGCCGTCCAGCAGCAGGCCCAGCGCCACGGGGCGCCCATCGCGCAGCGACAGCAGGCTCGTCGGGGATCCCGTCGAGGGGTACAGCTCCGCCGGGTGGGTGAAGGGCGGCGCGGTGGGGCCGTAGGGCAGGGAGCCCAGGTGGTCTTGCGCGTACAACTCGAGGGCGATGCCGACCTGGTGCAGGTTCGACAGGCAGGAGGCCTGCCGTCCGGACTCCTTGGCCCGGCTCAGGGCCGGTGCCAGCAGCGCGGCGAGCAGGCCCACGATCGCCACGACCACCAGCAGTTCCACGAGGGTGAAGCCCCGGGCTGAGCGCCCCGCCTTCATGAGCCCGGTCGCGCCACCACGCGCAGCCAGAGCGACCCGGCCTGGTCGGAGTCCAAGGTCCAGCCGACCCGCGAGCCGGTGCCCGGGATCGCCCCGCCCCGAGGGGACCAGGAAATGCCGTCGACGGACGCCTCCACGCGGTAGGTCTCGTCGGCCCGGGAGGTCCAGTCGATCCGGAGGCGTCCCTGGCCGGTTGCCGCCGCATCCCACGACCAGTCGAGGCGGGGGCCCTCCGGGGCCTGACGGTGCAGGGTGACCGCATCGACCTCCCAGTAGCCGCCCGCGAGGTCGGCTCCCACCGCGGACCGCAGGCGGACCCCCACGGAACGTCCGGCCCAGGGATCGGTCGCCTGCACCCGGGGCGTGGTGACCGAGCAGGCCACGAGCCTCTGCGGGTCGGCGAACAAGGTGTTGGAATGGACGACTTCGGTGTGGGCCACCGGCACCTGCATTCCGGCGGTGTTGCGGTAGTACAGGCACAGTTCCAAGGGAACTCCCTCGCGCATCCCACCGCCGCCTCCCTGGACCCATGCCTTGAGGGTGTAGGTCGCACCCGGTTCGTACCGGGCCGTGAAGTCTCCCGCAGGCGCGGCGTCGTCCCAGTCGCGGCTTGATCCATCCTGGAACACGGCGACCCCCGGGATGGCGAAGAGGTAAAGCGCCTGACGGCCGTCGAGGTTCGAGAGGTGGTCGGCGGCCCCCGGGGCGGTGTT
>JAJTFN010000115.1 GCA_021298285.1 Verrucomicrobium sp. | reverse complement strand
GAACTGAAGGGCGACTACCTCGGCTTCCGCGCGGTGCTCCTGCCGCCGCGTTGAACCGCCGGGCGGCCTCCCCGTCGCGGCGGCGAAATCCCAGGGGTCGAGGCGGGCGGAGGTGTTGTGGCGTCGCATGGTCTGCCACCTGACCAACCGGCGATGCAACCTAGGGTTGCCGTCGGCCGACGCGCAGCACTATCCTCTTCCACCTCCCAACCACGGGTACCTATGGCTAAAAAACAACTCCGCATCGGTCTCATCGGCTACGGCTTCATGGGACGCGCCCATTCCAACGCATTCGCCCAGGTCGGACATTTCTTCCCCTCGGGCTACGAGATCGTCCTCAAGGCGGTCTGCGCGCGCGACGCGGCCAAGGCCCAGGAGTTCGCCGACCGCTGGGGCTACGAGTCGGTCGAGACCGACTGGAAGAAGCTCATCGCCCGCAAGGACATCGACGTGGTGGACATCGCCGTGCCGAACAACCTGCACGCCGAGATCGCCATCGCCGCCGCGAAGGCGGGCAAGATGATCCTTTGCGAGAAGCCCCTGGCGCTGAATTCCAAGGAGGCCGAGGGCATGGTGAAGGCCATCGAGAAGGCCAAGGTGCCGAACATGGTCTGGTACAACTACCGCCGCTGCCCGGCCGTCGTCCTGGCCAAGCAGCTCATCGACTCGGGCAAGCTGGGCAAGGTGTTCCACTACCGCGCGAACTTCCTGCAGGACTGGACCATCAACCCCGAGCTGCCGCAGGGCGGGGCGGCCCTGTGGCGCCTGGACGTCAAGGCCGCGGGTTCCGGCGTCACCGGCGACCTGCTGGCGCACTGCATCGACACGGCCATGTGGCTCAACGGTGGCATCAAGGATGTCAGCGCGATGACCGAGACCTTCATCAAGGAGCGCAAGCACACCCTGACCGGCAAGGTCGAGAAGGTCGGCATCGACGACGCCTGCGCGTTCATGTGCCACTTCAACAACGGCTCGCTCGGGCTCTTCGAGTCCACGCGCTATGCCCGAGGCCACAAGGCGCTCTACACCTTCGAGATCAACGGCGAGAACATGAGCCTCAAGTGGGACCTGCACGACCTGCACCGGCTCCAGGTGTTCGACTACAGCGACGTCGGTGCCGAGCGCGGCTGGAAGAGCATCCATGTCTCCGACGGCGACCATCCCTACACCGGCAAGTGGTGGGTGCCCGGCCTGCAGCTGGGCTATGAGCACAGCTTCATCCATCAGGTCGTGGAGTTCATCTCGGGCCTCGAGAGCGGCAAGAACGCCAAGCCCGACTTCAAGGACGGCCTCGCCACCGACTACGTCGTCGACGCCGTGCTGGCCTCGGCCAAGACGCGGAAGTGGACCAAGGTCAAGCAGGTGAAGGGCTGAGGGTCCGAGGCGGATCCCCGGAACGGGATCGACGTGGGCGGGATGGGCGATGCATGGCCCATCCCGCCCTTTTCGTGCCGGCGTCGGGCGAACTTCGGTTTGGCCTCGGTCGGCCTCCCGTGGCATACCAACGGGCGCATGGAATACGAAGCGGTCATCGGCCTGGAGACCCACGTCCAACTCAAGACCCACTCGAAGATGTGGTGCGGGTGCGCCAACGCCTTCGGATCCGATCCCAACACCAACGTCTGCCCGATCTGCCTGGGCATGCCCGGGGTGCTGCCCGTGCCGAACGCCGAGGCCATCCGCCTCACGGTGCTGACCGGATACCTGCTCAACTGCGAGATCCCCCGATTCGCCAAGTTCGACCGGAAGAACTACTTCTACCCCGATTCCGCCAAGAACTACCAGGTCACCCAGTACGACAAGCCCTCGACGGCCAACGGCTGGATCGAGTTCGAGTTCGACGGACCCGGGTCGGTCGACGGCCTGGCGCGGGTCCGGATCACCCGGGCACACCTCGAGGAGGACGTCGGCAAGAACAGCCATTTCGACCGGTTCAGCGGGGTGGATTTCAACCGCGCCGGAGTGCCCCTGCTGGAGATCGTCTCCGAGCCCGACCTCAACGGGCCCGACATGGCCTACGCCTACCTGCGCGCCCTGACCGACGTGCTGTACCGCGGCGGCATCAGCGACTGCGACCTCGAGAAGGGCATGGTGCGTTGCGACGTCAACGTCTCGGTGCGCCCCAAGGGGGCCACCAAGCTCGGGGCCAAGATCGAGATCAAGAACATGAACTCGTTCTCCGGCGTGCGGCGGGCGCTCGAGTACGAGATCCCGCGACAGATCGAGGCCGTGAAGCGCGGCGAGACGCTTCGTCAGGAGACGCGCCGATGGGACGACCTGGCCGGCATCACCGAACCGATGCGCTCCAAGGAAGACGCCCACGACTACCGCTACTTCCCCGAGCCCGACCTCATGCCGCTGGCGCCGACCGACGAGTGGTTGGCCTCGGTGCGGGCGCAGGTGGTCGAACTGCCCCTGGCCCGCAAGCGGCGGTTTCTCCGCGAGTACGGCCTGCCCGACGGCGATGCCGAGATCTTCCGCGACAACCTGCCGCTGGCCGGCTTCTTCGAGAAGGCCGTGCAGGGGGCTTCCCAGCCGAAGGCGATCGCCAACTGGGTCATCAACAACCTGCAGGCGCGGTTGAGCGACTCGGCAACGGCCGTGGACGACGTCCGCATCCGGCCCGAGCAGGTGCGCGAACTGGTTGGCCTCGTCGAGGGGGGCTCCATCAGCAGCAAGATCGCTCAGGATGTCTTCGCGGAGATGTTCAACACGGGCGACTCACCCAAGGCGATTGTCGAGCGCAACGGTTGGTCGCAAGTGAGCGATGTGGGTGCGCTGGAAGCGCTGTGCGACCAGGCCATCGCCGCCAACCCCGGGCCTGCCGCCGATTTCCGGGCCGGCAAGGTGGCCGCCCTCAATGCCCTCAAGGGGCAGGTGATGAAGCTCTCCAAGGGCAAGGCCAATCCCGCGCTGGCCGGCGAGATCCTGGAGCGCAAGCTGCGGGCCTAGGTCCCTTGGATTGGCCTCGTGGCCGCCCGGCACCGCCCGCTGCGATCCGGGCGGGTCGCCGGGCCAGGCGTCCTGTCCGGAAGCCCGCCCGCGAAAAGGCCCCGGGAACCTTCGGGTTCCGCGGGGCCTGGGTGGCTGCGTCTGGATCGGTCCGGGAATGCCGGGCCGATTCCAGGGGACCGGCATCAGCGGGTCGGCGAGTAGTCGGTGGGCACCAGGAACACCGACTTCACGCCGCCCGGGACCGTGAGGCTTCCGCCGGCGGCCTTCTCGCTGGCCTCCCGCGCAGCCTTCCAGGCCGGGTCCTTGCCGAAGGCGGTGAAGCTCGCCTTGGCGGCCTCCTGGGACTTGTGGGTCAGGAAATAGAGCAGGGTGCGGTCGCCCTCGGGCTGGTCGGCCATCTTGTGGAAGTAGCCCTGGTTGCCCATGCCGTATTTGGCGAAGAGTCCGATGGTGTGGTCCCGGAACCGGGCATCCAGGTGCGACAGCCGCTCCGGGGTGCTGGTGTAGGTGCGCAACTCCCACACACCGCCCTTGGACACGTTGCCCGTGCGGACCTTCGGCGAATAGTCGGTCTCGACCAGGAAGGGGTTCTCCGCCTTGGCCACGATGGGGCCGGCGGCCTCGCTGGCCTTCTGGGCGGCCTTCCACTCGGGGTCCGAGACAAAGGCCTTCCAGGTCGCCTCGCGGGCTTCGCGGCTCGGGTAGCGCAACAGGAAGTGCAGGCGCTGGTCGGCCGGGTCGGCCGGCATCCAGTAGCCGATGCTCTCGATGCCGTGCTTCTTGAGCACCCGCCACGGAGGCGGTCTTCAGGAAGTCTCGACGGTGGATCATCGCGGCCAAGCCTCCGGCCGGGCGGCGTGGCGTCAAACAAAAACCTTGTTGCCGACCGCGCCCGCCGTTACCGCTTCCCGCACATGACCGAGCGGCGCGCCAAGATCCTGCGGAAGACCAGCGAGACCTCCATCCGCGTGGAGCTCAACATCGACGGCAAAGGAAAAGCCCAGGTGAAGACCGGGGTGGGTTTCCTGGACCACATGCTCTGCGCCTTCGCCAAGCACTCGGTCTGCGACCTGAAGCTGACCTGCTCCGGGGACCTGCACATCGATGCCCACCATACGGTCGAGGATTGCGGCATCGCCCTCGGCCAGGCGTTTCTGAAGGCCCTCGGCGACAAGCGCGGCGTCCGCCGCTATGGCACGGGGTTCGATCCGCGCAACCCCTTCACCGGAGAGGCCCACGTGCCCATGGATGAAGTGCTGGCCCGCTGCGTGATCGATTTCAGCGGGCGGCCGTACCTCGTCTGGAGGGGGATGGATTCGCTGGCCCAGCGTCGCATCCCGGAAGCCGATCGGAATCAGGACATGTCCTCCCGATTCCGCTTTGGCCTGGCGAGGGAGCTTATCCAGGGGTTCACCAACGAGGCCCGGTGCAACCTGCACCTCGAACTCCTGTACGGCGGCGAGCCCCACCATGTGGTCGAGGCGCTCTTCAAGGCCTTCGCCAAGGCGGTCGATTTCGCCTGCCAACGGGATCCGCGCATCGCCGGGGTGATCCCCAGCAGCAAGGGGGCCCTTTGAACCTGGCCGCGGGGCCTCGGCTCGCCCGCCACGGCAGCCCGGACCCGATGGGTCGAAACTCCCGCTGAATAATCGCCCACCCGCGCCGTCGATGCCTCCGTCGGTGAAACACGATTATCCGTCAGCAGCCGACGAGACTCTGGTCCAGTGGGCTCAAACGGGGGATACCGAGGCGTTCGAGGAACTGGTGCACCGGCACCGGGACAAGATCTACGCCAGGGCCCTCATGATGATGCGGAACGAGGACCAGGCGCTCGAATTCTCACAGGAAGCATGGGTCAAGGCGTGGCAACGGTTGGTTCAATTCCAGGGCGACTCGAGTTTCGCCACGTGGGTGACGCGCATCGTCATCAACCTCTGCCTCGACCAGTTGCGTCGGCAGAAGCGGGTGCGCACGGAGTCCATCGAGGCCATGGACGAGGAGTCGGGCGGGGTGGAGCGCCAGTTGCCCGCCCCGGAGGTCAATCCGACGGCTGGTCTCGAGCAGGACGAACTCCGGAGGCGCATCGATGAAGCCCTGGGGAAACTCACCGACGCCCACCGGACCGTGGTGGTCCTTCATGAGTTTGAGGGGCTGGAGTACAAGGAGATCGCCAAGCGCGTGGGGATCTCCATCGGCACGGTCATGTCGCGGCTCTTTTACGCGCGCCGCCGGCTGGCATTCCTTCTACAATCTCTGAAACGGGAACGATCCGAATGAAAAACAACGAATCCCTGCTGGATCTCCAGGCCTACGTCGACGGCGAACTGCCCGAGGATCGACGCCGTGAGGTCGAGGCCCTGCTGCCCGCCGACGCCGATGCCCGCGAGTTGGTGGAGGGTCTTCGCCGCCTTTCCGGCCTGCTGCGAACCCACGAGCCGGCGGCGGTCGTGCCCGCAAGCCGCGAGTTCTACTGGAGCCAGATCCGGCGTCGGATCGAGGCCGAGAGCGTGGAGTCCCCGACCGCTCCAGCCACAGCGGCCGCCCTGGGTTGGCTGCGCTGGTTGATCCCCGCCCTTGGGGTGGCCACGGTCGTGGTGGTGGTGTCCATGCGGTCGCCCTCTTCCGAATTGGCATTGGCGGGAGGCGGGGGCGACGTGACGCTGGCCGACGTCTCCTCCACGGTCTTCCGTTCCGAGAGCGATGGAGTGACGGTGCACTGGATCCAATAAAACATTGGCGTCCGGCGTCCCGGATGCCTTGATCCTTCCCGAACAACGACTCCAGTCCACGGCCCCGAATGAAACGTCTTTCGATGACCCGGTTGGTGAGCCTGAGGATGGGCTTGATCATGATCGCCCTGCTCGCGCTCTGCACTCCGGCAGGCGCCATGGCCGGCGACCTCAAGCTGCGACTCGAGTTGGCCTGGGGCACCGACGGGAACGCTCCCGAAGGCAAGAACCTCAAGGAACTGGACGCCAAGGGTCGTGAAAAACTCCGGCACTTCCGCTGGAAGAACTACTGGGTGGTGAAGTCGACGCCGGTGGTTCTCGATGCCAAGGCCATCCAGAAGGTCGCCTTGGACCGTTGCCAGGTCGACTTCAAGACCACTGCCGACGGGCATGTGGAGGTGAAGTTGCACAGCATCAACGAAGCGAAGGAGGCCAAGTTGGTGAAGACCCTGCGCCACTCCCACGAGGCGCTGAAGCGGGGCGAATTCCTCATCATCGCCGGGGATGACAAGGACAAGTGGAACGACGCCTGGTTCGTCATCATCCGGGCCGATCCCTGAGCGGCCTCCCGCACGCGGGATTCCGGGGTGACAAACCGGGCATCCGGTGGCCCCGTCTCCGGATCATGGCACCCAAGCCGCCACAACCGGTTGGACGTCCCGGCGCGTGACGCCACCATCGGTTGTGCATTTTCGAAAGCAGTTGTCCTTACCCTCCCCGCCGCGCTAACCTCTCTGCCGTCGTGGCGCGCTCCTCAGGCGGTCTGCCCGACCCAGAGACCCCACTATGGCCGAAACCGTACCGCCGAAGGAGACCTACACCAGTTCGCAGATCAGCACCCTCGAGGGACTGGAGGCCGTCCGCAAAAAGCCGGGCATGTACATCGGCGGCACCGATGAACGGGCCCTCCATCACTGCGTTTCCGAGGTCCTGGACAACTCCGTCGACGAGCACCTCGCCGGTCATTGCAAGAAGATCGAGGTGATCATCCACGTCGATGGGTCCATCTCCATCCGCGACGACGGCCGGGGCATCCCCGTCGACATCCATCCGCAGAAGAAGATCCCGGCCGTCGAGCTGGTGCTCACCACGCTGCACTCGGGCGGCAAGTACGGGCAGGGCGGTTACAAATTCTCGGGTGGCACCCACGGCGTCGGCGCCAAGTGCGTCAATGCGGTGTCCGAGTGGTTCGAGGTGGAGGTGAGCCGCGAGGGCAAGGTCCACCACATGGAGTTCGAGCGCGGCAAGGTGACCAAGAAGCTCGAGGTCATCGGCAAGGCCAAGGGCCGCGGCACCCTCATCACCTTCAAGCCCGACCCGGAGATCTTCCGCGACACGGTCGAGTTCAAGTCCGACCGCATCACCCAGCGCCTCCGCGAACTGGCCTGCATCAATTCCGGTCTCGAGATCACCTTCCTGGATGAGCGGCAGCCGGAACCCAAGGTCGAGACCTTCCTGTACAAAGAGGGCCTCGAGGAGTTCGTGCGCCAGCTCAACAAGAGCCGGGTGCCGCTGCATCCCAAGCCGATCAGCATCCTCAAGGAGAGCAAGACGACCACGACCGAGAAGGAGGTCGAGATCCACATCCACGTCGTGCTGCAGTACAACGACAGCTACAACGACCAGGTCCTCTGCTACACCAACACCATCCACAACCCGGACGGTGGCACGCACCTTTCGGGCTTCCGCACGGCCCTGACCCGGTCGGTCAACCAGTACGCCAAGTCGAACAGCCTGCTCAAGGAGAAGGACCCGCAGATCACCGGTGACGACGTCCGCGAGGGCCTCACCGCGGCCATCTCCATCAAGCACAGCGACCCGAAGTTCGAGTCCCAGACCAAGGTGAAGCTCATCTCGCCCGAGGTGGAGAGCATCGTGGGTTCCTCGTCGTATGAGGGGTTGATGAACTACTTCGACGACAACCCGGTGGTGGCCAAGAAGATCGTCGAGAAGGCCCTCAACGCGGCCCGTGCCCGCGAGGCCGCCCGCAAGGCGCGGGAGGCGGTCCGCAAGACGGCCCTGACCGGCGGCGGCCTCCCGGGCAAGCTCGCCGACTGCTCCGACCGCGATCCGGCCAACACCGAGCTGTACATCGTCGAGGGCGACTCGGCAGGTGGCTCGGCCAAGCAGGGGCGCGACCGGAAGTTCCAAGCGATCCTCCCGATCCGCGGCAAGCTCATCAACGTCGAGAAGGCCCGGCTCGACAAGGTCCTGCAGAACAACGAGATCCGGACCATGATCACCGCCATCGGCACCGGCATCGGGGCCGGGGAGGGCGAGGGGGCCTTCAAGATCGAGAACCTGCGCTACCACAAGGTCATCATCATGACCGACGCGGATGTCGACGGATCCCACATCCGCACGCTGCTGCTCACCTTCTTCTACCGCCAGATGACCCAGCTCATCCGGGACGGCTACGTGTACATCGCCCAGCCGCCGCTGTACTCCATCACCCGCAAGAAGCGCACCGACTACGTCGACGACGACGTCCAGCTCAACCGCATCCTGCTCCAGAACGGTACCGAGGAGGTCCGGCTCAAGAACCTGGCCGACGGCAAGGAAGTGCCCGCCAAGCAATTGGAGGAAATTCTCGGCCTGCTCGAGACCCTCGACAAGCACGCCACGTTCATCCGCCGTCAGGGCGGTGATTTCGCCGACTATGTCGCGCGGCGCGCCCCCGACGGGGCCCTGCCGCAGCACCTGGTCAAGGTGCGCGAGGGCAACGTGGAGACCGTGCATTACTTCATGTCCAACGAGGAGCAGGAGGCCTTCAAGGCGGCCAATCCCGACCTCTTCGGCGACATCGAGGCCAAGGAGCGCCTCGAGAAGGCCAAGGGCCAGAGCCGGCGGGCCTCGCACGTGCACCTGCACCTCGAGTCCAGGGCGATCGGTGAGCTGCTGGCGAAATTGGCCAAGAAGGGTCTGGCCATCGACCATTACGCCGCCCAGGACAAGCCCCTCTTCGAACTCATCGAGGGGGAGGGTGAGAAGGCGACGATCACCCCGATCTTCTCCATCCCGGAAATCCTCAACGGCGTGAAGGCCGTGGGCAAGAAGGGCATCCAGATCTACCGCTTCAAGGGGTTGGGTGAAATGGACGCCAAGGAACTCTTCGAGACCACCATGAACCCGGCCAAGCGCAAGCTGCTGCGGATCGAGTTGTCCGACGCGGTCGAGGCCGAGGAGATGTTCACCCGCCTGATGGGCGATGTCGTCGAGCCCCGGCGGCAGTTCATCGAGGACAACGCGCTCAACGTCCGCAACCTCGACGTCTGAACCGAGCGGCCGGTCACCCACCGGCACGGCACGCACCCACGGCCCGAAACGACACCTCAACGACACGTTTTTTGCACATGCCAGAAGAGAATCCCCCCAAAGGACCGCAGGCCAGCGGCGGCGCCTACACGGGCAACGAGAAGATCCACTCGATCAACGTCGCCGAGGAGATCAAGGCCTCGTTCCTCGACTACTCGATGTCGGTGATCATCTCCCGGGCCCTGCCGGACGTGCGCGACGGCCTCAAGCCCTCGCAGCGGCGCATCCTCTTCGCCATGGAGGGCCTGTCGCTGTTCCCGGGCCGCAAGCACATGAAGTGCGCCAAGATCTGCGGCCAGACCTCGGGCGACTACCATCCGCACGGCGAGGCCGTGATCTACCCGACCCTCGTCCACATGGCCCAACCGTGGGCGATGCGCGAGAAGCTCGTCGACGGCAAGGGCAACTTCGGATCGGTGGAGAACGACCCTCCCGCGGCCATGCGTTACACCGAGGCCCGCCTCACCCACCTGGGGGCGGCCCTGATGACCGACATGGACAAGGACACGGTCGACTTCGTCCCGAACTACGACGAGCGCCTCATGGAGCCGTCGGTCCTGCCGGCGGCCTTCCCGAACCTGCTGGTCAACGGCGGCACCGGCATCGCGGTGGGCATGGCCACCAACATGGCCCCTCACAATCTGGGCGAGGTCATCGACGGCATCTGCGCCCAGATCGACAACCCCGCGATCACCATCCCGGAGCTGATGAAGTTCATCAAGGGGCCCGACTTCCCGACCGGTGGCTTCATCTGCGGCATCGAGGGCATCCAGAACTACTTCAAGACCGGCCGGGGCAGCGTCAAGCTGCGCGGCCGCATCGGCGTCGAGGAGATCAAGGGCAACCGCGAGCAGCTGGTCATCACCGAGATCCCGTACAACGTCAACCGGGCCGGCCTCGAGGAGCAGATTGCCGGCCTCGTGCAGGAGAAGATCATCACCGAGATCTCGGCGATGCGGAACGAGTCCGATGAGAACTGCCGCCTGGTCATCGAGCTCAAGCGCGACGCCAGCCCGCGGGTGGTCATCAACAACCTCTTCAAGCACACCCAGCTCGAGACCACCTTCAGCGTCAACGCCCTGGCCATCGACCACGGCAAGCCCAAGACGCTGAACCTCAAGGAGATCATCCAGTGCTACATCGAGCACCGCCGTGAGGTGGTGCTGCGGCGCACCCGCTTCGAGTTGCGCAAGGCCGAGGAGCGGGCCGAGCTGCTCGAGGGCTATCTCTGCGCCCTCAACAACCTCGACGAGTTCATCCGCATCATCCGCGGTTCCAAGAGCCGCGACGAGGCCCGCATCAAGCTCCTGGCCTTCGAGTGGACCCGGGCCCAGGTGGAGCGCTGGAGCATCCTCATCCGCAGCGAGGAGCGGCTCAACGCCTCGGGTCGCTACGCGCTGACCGAGCGCCAGGTGGACGCCATCCTGGAGTTGCGCCTCTACCAGCTCACCGGCCTCGAGATCGACAAGGTCAAGGCCGAGTACGCCGAGCTCATCGAGCGGATCAAGGACCTGCTGGACATCCTCGCCCGGGAGGCCCGGGTGTTGAGCATCATCAAGAAGGAGCTGCGGGAGCTGAAGGACAAGCACGCCACGCCCCGGATGTCCGAGATCGTTCCCGACGAGGGCGAGATGGCCATCGAGGACCTGATCGCCAACGAAGGCGTGATCGTGACCCTGACCCACAACGGGTTGATCAAGCGGACCAACGTCTCGAGCTACCGCGCCCAGAAGCGCGGCGGCAAGGGCGTCATCGGCATGAGCACCCGAGAGGCCGACAAGGCCGAGGACAGCGACTTCATCGAGCACCTGTTCACCTGCAGCACCCACGACTACCTCATGTTCTTCACGAACCTGGGACGGGTGTACGTCGAACGGGTGCACGAGATCCCCGACATGGGGCGGGCCGCCAAGGGACGCAGCATCGCCAACCTGCTGGAACTGCGTGCCGAGGAGAAGATCCAGACGCTGGTCCGGGTGACCTCGAAGTACGGGGCCAACAAGGAGGACCTCACCTGGAAACAGGCCAACGAGCTTTTCTTCGTGACGCGCCTGGGCACGGTCAAGCGCACCGAGTTGTCCGATTTCCAGAACGTCCGCAAGGGCGGCATCATCGCCATCAACCTCGAGAAGGGTGACGACCTGGTCGAGGTGCGCCTGACCAACGGGAGCAACGAGATCGTGCTCATCACGCAGCAGGGCATGAGCATCCGCTTCCAGGAAGAACAGGTGCGCTCGATGGGTCGCAACGCCGGGGGCGTGAAGGGCATCGAGCTGGAGAAGGGCGATGCGGTCGTGGCCTTGGCCCTGGTGGATCCGGACGCCACGTTGCTGGTGGCCGGTGAGAACGGCATCGGCAAACGCACGGACTTCGAGGAATACCGTCAGCAGAGTCGCGGCGGCAAGGGCATCATCACCATGAAGACCGGCGACAAGACCGGGAACGTGGTGGGGGCGCTGACCGTCCGCGACTCCGATGAACTGATGCTCATCACGTCCGGCGGGCAGATGGTCCGCATCCCGGTCCGAGGCATCCGCGAGGCGGGACGGAACACGATGGGGGTCAAGCTCATCAACCTCGCCGACAAGGACAAGCTCCAGGCCATCGCGCCGGTGATCAGCGAATCCCAGGAGGAGGATGCCGCTGCCGAGCCGGCCGCGTGAGCCCGTCCGCCTGGGCTCCCCGTGGCTCCCCGCCGTCCTGAGGATCGTCGGCCGATGCGCCGGTCAGCCGATGCGCCAGATCACCCGGGCCTTGTTCAGGTCGTAGGGTGACATCTCCATCTTGACCCGGTCGCCGGGTGTCAGGCGCACGAAGCGCTTGCGCATCTTGCCGGAGATCGTCGCCAGGACGATGTGCTTGTTGTCGAGTTCGACGCGGAACATCGTTCCGGCCAGAACCGCGATCACCTTGCCCTCAACCTCGATGTGTTCTTCCATGAGATACCGTGTCGATGCGCCGGGGATCCCGGGGAGACCCGGAGCCGGCTGAGGGCGGGACGTTGAACGTTCAATCGGCCCTGACAAGTCGGTTTTCGCGATCCTCAGGCGCCCGCCGCCCGATCGTGGGCCCGCGTGATGCGGACCGACACGTGCCGTGCCTCCGGGATGATGAACTTCTGTACCTCCACGTGGACGCGCCGCGCGCCGAACTCCCCAAGCACCAGGTCGGCGATCTCCGAGGCCAGCGTTTCGATCAGGCGCCAGGATCGGCCTTGTCCGAGGCCCAGGAGGCGCTGGCTGACCTCGAAGTAGTTGATGGTGTGGGCCAGGTCGTCGGTGGCGGCGGCCTGCCGGATGTCCGTCTCCATCTCCACCGAGATCAGCAGGCGCTGCGGGTGGACGCGCTCCTCGTCGGGAACGCCGATGTGGTAATGGACCTCGAGGTCGCGGAGGGTGATGGTGTCCATGGGGTGCCGGGGACGGCTAGGCCAACGGCGACTGGAGGGTCCTGGCCTGAACCACCTCGAGCAGCCGGCGTGTCGGCGTGTTGAGGGGCAGGGTGAAGGCCTCGTCCCAGTCGACCCAGACGTGGTCCTGGGCCTCTTCGTTGAGCCGCACGGTCTGCCCGGGCAGGGCGCGGCAGGTGTAGTTGAGCAACAGGAAGTGGGCCTCCCGGTAGAACTCGGTCGACCGGATCGAATCCTGCACCATGACGAACTCGATGGCGTCGACCTCAAGCCCGGTCTCCTCGCGGAGTTCACGTCGCAGGGCGTCCTCGGAGGGTTCACCCCACTCGATCTTGCCCCCCGGGATTCCCCACAACCCCGACCACTTGGCCGTCTGGAAGAGCAGCATCCGTCCCAAGTCGTCACGGATGAGGGCCCCCACGGTGGGGATGGGGAACGGGGATTTCCCCGGGGACCGGGGAGACAACCTGAGCCCGTTGTCCTCGAGGTGCCGGCGCAGCTCGGTGAGGTGCTCGACGATGAGGTGCGGTCGGGCCTCCCGGAGCTTGTCGAGGCTGTCGTATCCGGTCAGCACCCCCACCGAGGCCACCCCACCATGGTGGGCCGTCTCGATGTCGTGACGCATGTCCCCGATGAAGATGGTCTCGGCCGGGTCCAGGGCGTTCTCCTGCAGGATGCGGGTGATGAGGTCCTTCTTGTCGTTGGCACCGAGGTAGGTGCGGTCGAGGAAACCGCCGAAGCCGGAAGCGCGCTCCTGATGCTCGAACAGCGCGGGGTGCACGGCGCTCAGCAGGA
>JAJTFN010000114.1 GCA_021298285.1 Verrucomicrobium sp. | reverse complement strand
GATGCCGCAGAAATCCCCGTTGCGCAGGGCCAGGTCGGCGATGAGCACCATCGGGTGGTGCTCCCGGACCAGTCGCGGGACATCGACGGCCGTCTGGGTGGCCGTGACGCGGTATCCCAGGTCGGTCAGGCGGTTGACCACCTGGGTCCCGGGGAGGAGTCGCTCGTAGAAGACGATGGCCAAGGGTCGCGTCACTGCCCCGGAGGTTGGGAGACGCCCCCTGCGAAGGCAAGCGGCCTGCGAACGAGTCTGTGCGCCGGCCGGGCTTCGGCATCCCCTCCTGAAAACGGGACTGGAAGGCGGCAGCCTTTCGGTCGAACCTCCGTCCATCGCTTTCCGGCCATGCTCTCGAAACTCTTCCCACCGCGCCCCGGACCCAAGGCCTCCGGTCGGACGATCTACCGGGCGTTCCACCCTTGGACCATGGTCTCGCCGCCGATGTACGCCGACAACATCGACCTCGCCCGGCAGGTGCGGGACATCCCCGGCGATGTGGTCGAGTGCGGCGTGTGGCGCGGGGGCATGGTGGCCGGGATCGCCTCGGTGCTGCAGGGCCAGGGTCGCACGTATCACCTCTTCGACAGCTTCGAGGGACTGCCCGAGGCCAAGGACATCGACGGGGATGCCGCCAAGCAGTGGCAGGCGGCCAAGACCGACGCGTACTACTTCGACAACTGCAAGGCCGAGCAGGCCTACGCCGAGGAGGCCATGGCCAAGGCCGGCGAGCCGAGCTACCGGATCCACAAGGGCTGGTTCAACCAGACGGTCCCCGGCGTGCGCATCGAACCCGGGATCGCCCTGCTCCGCCTCGACGGCGACTGGTACGAGTCCACCTGGGTCTGCCTCGAGGCCTTCTATCCGCAGGTGGTGAAGGGTGGGATGATCGTCATCGACGACTACTTCATCTGGGACGGGTGCTCCCGGGCCGTGCACGATTATCTCTCCAAGACCCGGAGCACCGACCGCATCCGCCACACTCCCGAGGGCGTCGCCTACCTGATCAAGGGGGCGCCGAACACCTACGAGAAGTACCTCGCGGAGAAGGCCTCGAAACCCTCGGCCTGACACTCCCTGCCCTTCGTTCAGACCTCTTGCGGCACCGGGCCTCCGGCCGGGCGCATGGACCTCGCGTCGGATCCGGAATTCCGGCCCTCCCTTGGCAATTGGTCCAAATCGGACATAGTCACTCCAGTTCAATGAGCACCATCGTCGGCATCGACCTCGGCACCACCAACTCGCTGGTCGCCATCGTGGAGAGCGGCATCCCCTACGTCCTCGCGGACGCCGACGGGCAGCGCCTGACCCCGTCGGTGGTCCACCTCCCGGCCGGCGGCGGCGCCCCCCTGGTCGGCCACGCGGCCAACCGCGTGCGGGTGCTGCACCCGGAGCGCACGCTCTACTCGACCAAGCGCTTCATGGGCCGTCGCGGTTCGATGCTCACCCCGGAGGATCTCCAGGTGACCTTCCCGGTGCAGCGGACCGAGAACGGGCCGGTGGCCTTCGACATCGATGGCCGGTCCTGGAGCCCCGAGGAGGTCGCCGCCGAGGTGCTCAAAAAACTCAAGCGGGATGCCGAGGCGTCCCTCGGACACCCGGTGGAGCGGGCCGTGATCACCGTCCCGGCCTACTTCAACGATGCCCAGCGCACCGCGACGATGCGGGCGGGCGAACTGGCGGGCTTCCGGGTCGAGCGCATCGTCAACGAACCGACCGCAGCCGCGCTCGCCTACGGCCTGAACCAGCTCCAGGAGCGGTCGAAGATCGCGGTGTACGACCTCGGAGGCGGCACCTTCGATTTGTCCATCCTCGAGCTCAACCAGGGGGTGTTCCAGGTGCTGGCCACCCACGGCAACACCCGCCTGGGCGGCGATGACCTGGACCGCGCGCTGACCGGGTTCCTGGTCGAGGAGATCCTGAAGGCCGGCGGGCCCGACCTGCGCCAGGCCACCCCGGCCCAGCAACCGCTGGTGTCACGGGTCCGGGAGGCGGCCGAGGCGGCCAAGATCCGGCTCAGCTCCGATGCCGAGACGGAAGTGCAGCTCCCCTTCCTCACCCCGGGGTTCAGTTTCCTGCGGCGCATCACGCGGGCCGAACTCGAGGGCCTGACCCGCGGGATCATCGAGAAGACCCGCTCCCACTGCCTGCGGGCGCTCTCCGACGCGAAGCTCGAGGCGAAGGATCTGGACCAGGTCATCCTCGTCGGCGGGCAGACCCGCATGCCGCTGGTGCGGCAGTGCGTGGCACAATGGTTCGGGTGCGTGGAGTTCTCGGAAGACCGGGGCGAGGTGCGCCTGGGCGACCAGTTCCACGAGACGAAAGGCCCGCGGCTCAACACCTCGCAGAACCCCGACGAGGCGGTGGCCCTCGGCGCGGCCATCCAGGCGGAGATCCTGAGCGGCGGCCTCGGGCACCTGCTGCTGCTCGACGTCACGCCGCTGTCCCTGGGCATCGAGACCTTCGGTGGCCTGATGAACGTGATCATCCACCGCAACACCACCATCCCGGTGAAGGCCGGTGAGCTCTTCACCACGGCCGTGGACAACCAGCGCAGCATGAAGATCCACGTGCTGCAGGGGGAACGCGAGCGGGCCCGGGACAACTGGAGCCTCGGCGAGTTCGACCTCGAGTTCGAGGCCGCCCCGAAGGGTGTCCCGCGCGTGGGCGTGCAGTTCGAGATCGACGCCAACGGCATCCTGCACGTGCTGGCGCGCGACGTGAAGACGGGTCACCAGAAGATCGTTCAGATGCGCTCGGCGGTGGATGTCGACGACGCCGACGTGCAGAAGATGGTCGAGGAGGCCGTGGAGAACGCCTTCGACGACCTGCGGGCCCGCCAGTGGATCGAGGCCAAGCTCCGGGCCGGCGAGACGCTGACCGCCACCCGCAAGACCATGGCCGAGTACGACAAGGACCTGGACGACGAGTACCGCCGGCAGCTCCACGAGGCCCTGGAGGCCGTCGAGGCCGTGCTGGCGCTCGAGAACCCGAAGACCAAGACCGGGGACCCCGCGCAGCTCAAGGCGGCGAACGCTCGGCTCGACGAGGTCAGCCGGCCGCTGGCGGAACACGCCATGGACCAGGTGATGGAGGCGATGCTGCGGCAGCGGGGTGTGCCGACCGTCGGCGGCTGAGCGCGGGCGCGCTGGTCCTGGAGGTTCGGCCGGATTGGGGATTCCCCTCGGCCCGCGGCGGCGATACCGTCGACGTGATCCGCCCCACCGGTCCTATGCTCGCCCTCCTCGCACCTTCCTGGCTGCCCCTGGTCGCCGCGTTCCTCGGCGGCATGATCATCAAGTGGCTGCTGGACCTGTTCTTCCTCCGGCGGGGCATGTTCGAGACGCAGGAGGCATTGCTCACCCGGGAACGACAGGTCACGGACCTCCGTCACGAATTGAACCGGTCGGTCGAGGCCCTGAAGAACCGGACCACCGAACTGGACGCCACGGTCCGGGCCAAGGGCGCCGCCGAGGCACTGGCCGCCCAGAAGTCGGCCGAACACCTCGAAGCCGGACGGAAGGCGGAGGCCGATTTCGAACGCCTGACACGGGCGCTGGAGGCCGAGCGTGAATCCGCCGCCGCCCTCCGCGGTGAGGTCCGCACCCTGCTGGGTCACCTGGCCCGGGAGCGGGAGGACCGACGGGCCGCGGAATCCGAGACGCTGAACCTGCGGCTCCGGTCGGCGGTGGACGCGGCGGGGACGCTGGATCGGGAATCCGCCCTCGCAGGCCTGCGCGGGGCCCTCGCGACGGCGATCGGGGAGGCCGATGGGTTGCGCCCGCTCCTCGAGGCGACCCGAAACGACCTCGCCTCCCAGCGGACGGTCAACCGCGCGCTGCAGGACGCCGTGCGGTTGCGCGACACGACGATCGAGGAACTCCGCTCGAAGCTCTCCGGGGCGGAGTCCGAGATCCGGTCGGTGTCCGGCCTGCTGGCCAGCCAGGACGAGGAGCGGGCCCGCCTCGAGGAGACCCGCCGAGCCCTGGCCGAGGCCGAGGCCCGGGGCGCGGCCGCACGGGCCGAGGCCGACACGGCCCGCCTCGAGCTCGAGGCGCTCCAGACCCGGCGCATCGACTTCGATGCCGCGCTCATGCTCAAGGAGGCCCAGGCCAACGCCTGGGAGCGGGAGTACCGGACCGCCCGGGGACGCGCCGAGGCGGCCACCGCGAAGGCCGCGCAGGATGCCCGGGCCCTCGAGGCGCTCCGCGGCGAACTGGCGGCCTGCCGCACCGACCTGGAAGCGGCCCGGACCCTGGCGGCGACGGACACCGAGGGCATGGCCGCCGACACCACCGCTTCCCGGCGCCTGCAGGACCTCGAGACGGAGCTGGCGACCCTGTCCGAGTCCCACGCCCGGCTGGAGTCCCAGCTGGGGGAGGCCCGGGTGAGCGCCTCCCGCGCCGAAGACCTGGCCGAGCAACTGGGGATCGTGGAGGCCGAGCTGGCGGCCCTGAAGCTCGAGCGGTCCGAAGCCTCGCCGCCCCCACCCGGAGACCTGGAGACCCTGCTCCAGGACCTCGATGCACTCACCGGGGAACGCAATCGCCTGGCCGCCGAGGTCGCCGCGCTCAAGGCGTCCGGCAAGGGCCACGACACCGACTGACCGGCCATGCTCAACGCCCAGGGACGACCCCGCTACTGGCTCGGCGCCTACGACGCCTGGCACCTCCTGTTGCCCGCGGCGCTGATCGCGGTGCTGGCGGTGCTGGCCCTGGCCCCGCGTCCGGCCACCCCGCAGCGGATCGTCGCCGCACCGCCGCCCCCGCTCACACCGTCGGCCATCACCAACCTGGCCGCCGGGACCACCCTGAGGGCCCGAGCGTTCGGCACGATCCAGGGAACGGCCCATCCCCAGGCGCGGATCTTCCTCTTCCTGCGCCAGATCCCCCACCCGGAACGGGTCCTTGCGGAGACCCGCTCGGCCACCAACGGCGTCTTCCAGTTCACCCTGACCGGGTTCCCGCCCGGCGACTACGGGTTCCGGGTGGAGGCCGTCGCGGCCGACGGCCGACGCGCAGCCTCCCCGGAGATCCCGGTCCGGCTGACGGCGGAACCTGCCCCGGCCCCCGCCCCGAGGAAAGCCGCGCCCCCGGCCGCGGGGCGCAAACCCGCCGCCACCAAACCACCGGCCCGGAAACCCCCGGCACGCGACTGAGTCGACCCTCGTCCGGGGTCGCTCAGGACCCTGTTTTGCGGCCTTTTGTGCCCTTTTCCGGCTCGACACAGGCCGGGCGGACACCACACTCCGCGCCCTACGTTATGAAGAGCAGTCCCCATGTGGCGGTCGTCGGCGCGACGGGCGCCGTCGGCATCGAGATGATCCGCACCCTGGAGCGCCGCAAGTTCCCGGTCGGGAAACTCACCCTGCTGGCCTCGGCCCGCTCGGTCGGCAAGAAGCTCACCTTCCGGGGCACCGAGATCACCGTCCAAGAGCTGACCCACGACGCCTTCGCCGGGATCGACATCGCCCTCTTCAGCGCCGGCGGATCCATCTCGCGCGACTACGCCCCGTCGGCGGTCAAGGCCGGCTGCGTGGTGGTGGACAACTCCAGCTACTTCCGTCAGGACCCCAAGGTCCCGCTGGTGGTGCCCGAGATCAACGCGGCCGACGTGGCCTCGCACCAGGGCATCATCGCCAACCCCAACTGCACCACGGCCATCACCCTGATGGCCCTGTACCCGCTGCACCAGGCTTTCGGCGTGAAGCGCATCTTCGCCTCGAGCTACCAGGCCGTGTCGGGAACCGGCGCGAAGGCCATCGAGGAACTCGAGAAGCAGGTCGGCCAGATCGTTCGCGGCGAACCGATCACCCGCGAGGTGTATCCGCACCAGATCGCCTTCAACGTGCTGCCGCAGGTCGATTCGTTCCTGGCCACCGGCTACACCAAGGAGGAGATGAAGCTCGAGAACGAGGGCCGCAAGATCATGCACCACCCGGGCTTCAAGGCCTCGGTCACCTGCGTTCGCGTGCCGGTGTACCGCTCGCACTCGGTGGCCGTGAGCGCCGAGTTCGAGAAGCCCGTCACCGTGGAGGCGGCCCGCGCCGTGCTGCAGCAGGCCCCGGGCCTCGACGTGGTGGACAACCCGTCGGCCTCGCAATACCCGATGCCCCTGCACACGTCCGAGAAGGACCACTGCGCCGTGGGTCGCCTCCGCATGGACTGCGCCCTCGACAACGGCCTGGCCTTCTGGATCTGCGGCGACCAGCTCCTCAAGGGCGCCGCGCTCAACGCGGTGCAGATCGCCGAAGAGCTGATCAAGCTCCCGTGATGTGGCCCGGTGCCGATCCCGGCCAGATCCCCGGCACGTTTTTTTCCGGGTCGTCACACGGTTGCACTTGAAGTCTGGCCACACCGGACAAGTCTGATGGCCGTGATGGCACGCTGGATCCGGACCCTGACCCTGTTGCTGCTCCTGCTCTGGGCCACCCACCCGGGGTCGTTGTCCGGGGCGTCCCCCGGGGCGAAGGCGCCCAAGCCGGGCTCCCGCAAAGCCCGGCAAGCCGCCGATGACGCGGCGGCCGCGGCGGTCTTCACGGGGCCCATCCAGCGCTTCGCCATCACCTTCGTCCCGGCGGAGCTCAACAAACTCCGCGACAACCCGCGCTCCCCCGTCTCCTGCTCCGTCACGGTGGGCACCCAGCGCTTCGAGAAGGTGCTGGTCCACGTGAAGGGCTCGGCGGGCAGCACCCGGAGCGTGGACGACAACCCGGCCCTGACGCTGAACTTCGACAAACTGGTGCCCGGCCAGCGCTTCAACGGACTGGACAAGATCCACCTCAACAATTCGGTGCAGGACCCGTCGCTGCTGAGCGAGCAACTCGGACGGCACCTCTACGAGAAGGTGGGCATCCCCACCGCGCGCGCCACGCAGGCGCTGGTCACCTTCGATGGACGCGACCTCGGGCCCTATGTGCTCAAGGAGGGCTACAACCGCAACTTCCTCCGGCGTCACTATCCCGACCCGACGGGCAACTTCTACGACGGCGGGTTCATCCGCGACATCGACCAGGATCTCGACCGCGACAGCGGCGATGGCCCGCTCGACTACAAGGACCTCCAGAAACTGCGCGACGCGGCCAGCCTCGGGGACCTGCGACGGCGCGAGACGGCCCTGCTGGCGATCCTCGACGTCGACCGGTTCATCACCGAGTGCGCCCTGCAGGCGCTGCTCGTCGACTGGGATGGCTACGGACACAACCGCAACAACTACCGCATCTACTTCGAACCCCGCACGGGCAAGGCGGTCTTCCAGCCGCATGGGATGGACCAGTTGCTCGGCAACATCGGCAAGGACCTCGAACTGCCCGGCGGGGGCCTGCTGGCCCGGCAGCTCTTCGACGTCCCGGCCTTCCGGGACCGGTTCTACGCCGAGATCGACCGCCTGCTGAAGGGAGTCTTCACCGCCGAGGTGCTCGACGCCCACTTCAAGCAGGTGGGCGCCCGGCTCAACCCGATGATCCAGGCCCTGCCCCAAGATCAGCGTGAATGGCGCAGCGAGGCCATCCACGCCTTCCAGGATCGGGCGTTCCGGCGGATCGAGATCGCCAAGGCCCGCCTCGAGTCGCAGCCCAAGCCCATCCGCTTCGAGGTCGGGGGCGTCACGGCCCTGGCCCGCTGGCAACCCCGCTACCAGCGCGGCCAGGTGAAGATCGAGACGGCCAAGCTCGACGGCATCGACACGCTGTACATCCAGGCCCAGGCCCCCGACTCGGTGGCCTCGTTCCGGGCGATGATCCGCCTGCCCATCGGGAAGTACGAGGTCCGCGGACGCCTCCGCACGCGGGGCATCCAGCCGGCGCCCGACCAGCGGTACCCCGGCGGCGCCGCCTTCCGGCTCAGCGGCGGCGACCATGTGCGCCTGTTCACCGGCGACACCGGCTGGACCGAGTTCGTGCACCCGTTCCAGATCCACGACCCCCGCGACATCGAGATGGTCGCCGAGATCCGCGCCCATGCGGGCGAGGCCTGGTTCGACCTCAAGTCGCTGCAGCTCAAGATGGTGCCCTGAACCGGGGCGAGCCGCGGGCCCCTTCGGCGAAACGGTCCATCCCTGCCCCATCCATCCCGCTCGAGCGTTCGACCGCTTGCCGAGCCGGCCCACGGCACCGCACCCTCCCGACCGATGCCGCTCCGCGTCCTGATCGCACCCGACAAGTTCAAGGGCACCCTGACCGCCGAGGCTGCGGCCGATGCCATCGCGGCGGGCTGGCGCAGGATCCGGCCTGACGACTCGCTCACGCTGATGCCGATGAGCGACGGCGGGGATGGATTCGGATCGGTGCTGGCCGGGCGGCTCGGGGCCGAGCGGCGTCCGGTGGAGACCCTCGACGCGGCCCATCGCCCGATCCGGGCCCACTGGTGGTACGACCCGGGTTCCGGGCGCGCCCTGATCGAGTCGGCGGCCATCATCGGGCTGGCGCTGCTGCCGGCCGGCCGGTTCCACCCCTTCGAACTCGACACCACCGGTCTCGGGGCAGCGCTGGAGGCCGCCCGTCGGGCCGGCGCGCGCGAGATCCTCCTGGGCATCGGTGGCAGCGCGACCAACGACGCCGGGTTCGGCCTGGCCAGGGCCCTGGGCTGGCGATTCCTCGACCCAGCCGGCCAGCCGATCGACCGCTGGACCGGCTTGGATCGCCTCCATCGATGGGAGGCGCCATCGCCCCCCTTCCCGGTGCCGGTCACCGTGGCGGTCGATGTCGACAACCCCCTGCTCGGCCCCCGGGGTTGCAGCCGGATCTACGGGCCGCAGAAGGGCCTCCGGCCCGAGGACCTTCCGGTTGCCGATGCCGCCCTGGGTCGTCTGGCCGAGGTGGCCGCCGCGACGCACGGAACCCGCCTCGACGCCCTGCCCGGTGCCGGAGCGGCCGGCGGCCTGGGGTTCGGCCTGCGGCTCTTCCTCGGCGCCGCCCTCGAGTCGGGATTCGGGATCGTGGCCCGGACCACGGGCCTGGTCGCGGAAATCGACCGGGCCGATCTCGTGCTCACCGGCGAGGGCTGCATCGACGGCCAGACCCTCATGGGCAAGGGCACCGGGCAGATCGCGCGACTCTGCCATCAACGCGCCAAGCCATGCTGGGGATTGGCAGGCCTGCTGGAAGGGGCTCCGGGCACACCTGGCTCGTCGGCGCCCGGTTCGGAGGCCCCGCTTTTCGGGCGTCTGGCCGCGATCGCTCCGGAGCTGGCACCGCCAACCGAGGCCCGCGCCCACGCCGCCCGCTGGCTGAATGAACTTGCCGCCCGCATGGCCGCCCTCGGCACCTGAGGCCTCCACCGTGCCGCCCGGCCAGCGGTATCACCCCGCGGGAGGGAATTCCGCCGCAACCCTGACGGTCCCTGAGACTCCCCAGACGCGTCGATCCCATGGCCCCACGACCCCGACGGCGCCATCGATGGAAAAATGCAGGGCTTGAAATCCCCGGCCGCATGGAAGAGTCTTCGCTTCTGGAACGCGGGCGGAGCTCAGCGGTAGAGTACTAGTCTTCCAAACTAGTTGTCACGGGTTCGAATCCCG
>JAJTFN010000113.1:2915-13028 GCA_021298285.1 Verrucomicrobium sp. | reverse complement strand
CCTTGGTCAGCTCCAGCACGTTGGTCTCGGAGGCGGCCTCGTCCGGTCGGTGGAGGGTCTTGAAACGCACTCCCTTCCCGGAGCGCAGGAAGCCGATGGGTCGGAGGGTCAGGGACGGGTCCACGGGTCCCCGAGCGTGGACCGGACCCCGGGCGACGGCAACGACCGAGGCCGGGGAGGCCTTGCCCGTCGGCCCGGGATCACCACACCCCGAGGGTCTCCAGCACGGCGCGGGTGCGGGGCACCTCGTGCGTGCGCAGGAGGTCGGTCTTCCCGAGGGCGGCCAGGACGGCGAAGAACGGCTCGGCCGATCGCACCTCGTCCTCGAAGCACTCGAAGGCATGCGGCAGGGCATGGCAGGTGGGGAAGCCCAGCGAGCGCAGCCGGAAGGTGTTGAGGAACACCCGCATCTGGTGGCGGATGCGCGTCTTCGAGTCGCCGAGGTTCCTGTAGTAGAACCCGAGGCCCGGGTCGATCCACAGGCGGCTCACCCCGTTCTTCCGGGCCGCATCGATCTGGCGGGCGAAGTGGTCGTGCAGGCGGGCCGCGGGATCACCCGAAAGGTCAAGGTCACCCACCTCGCGGACATTGCTCGGTGAGGTTGAGCACCTTGGCCCCCGCCTCCAGGCAGGCCCGGGTGACCGACGGGTGGTACGTCTCGACCGACACCACGTACCCCGCGGCGGCCAGCTCGCGGACGACCGGCAGGAGCTGCGAGGTCTGGGCCGCGTCGTCGACGCGCGCGGCATGGGCGAGCGTGGACTCCGCGCCGATGTCCAGGATCGCCGCCCCCTGCGCCGCCAGGACGTGGCCCCTCCGGATGGCGGCCTCGGCGGTGAGCACCACGCTCTCGCGGTACCAGGAGTCGGCCGAGAGGTTGATCACCCCCATGAGGTCGCTGCGGGCATTGCCATCGAACCGTCGGCCGCCGAGGTCGAAGGCGGCAACCCGGGCAGGCAGGGCTTCGGCGTGGCGGGCGGCCAGTTCGGCGAGATCCTCGAGGCGGAGCATGGAAATCAACGTGGTGGGACTCCGGCCAGCGTCAACCGGACTTCGGTCGATGTCCGGGGATGGGCTTCTGGCGGAGCACGCGCGTGAGGTACCGGCCCGTATGGCTGCCCGGCGTGGCCGCGACCGTCTCGGGCGTTCCCTGCGCGACGATGCGCCCACCGCCCGAGCCACCCTCGGGCCCCAGGTCGATCACCCAGTCGGCCGTCTTGATGACGTCGAGGTTGTGCTCGATGACCACCAGGGTGTTGCCCCCGTCACGAAGCCTGAAAAGCACCTCCAGGAGCTTGGCGATGTCCTGGAAATGCAGCCCGGTGGTCGGCTCATCGAGCAGGTAGAGCACACGACCCGTCTGCCGGCGCGACAACTCGGCCGCCAGCTTGAGGCGCTGGGCCTCGCCGCCGGAGAGGGTCGTGGCCGACTGCCCCAGGCGCAGGTAGCCCAGGCCCACCTCGGCCAGCGTGAGGCACGGGGCGTGCAGCTTGGGCACGGCGCGGAAGAAATTGACGGCCTCATCCACCGTGAGCTGCAGCACGTCGGCGATGTTCAGGCCCTTGTAGGTGATCTCCAGGGTCTCGCGGTTGTAGCGCCGTCCGCCACAGGCCTCGCAGGTGACGTACACCGGCGGCAGGAAGTGCATCTCGATCTTGAGCACGCCGTCGCCTTCGCACTTCTCGCAGCGCCCGCCCTGGACGTTGAAGCTGAAGCGGCCCGCGTCGTAGCCGCGCACGCGCGCCGTCGCCACCGAGGCGAAGAGGTCGCGGATCTCGTTGAACATCCCGGTGTAGGTGGCCGGGTTCGACCTCGGGGTGCGCCCGATGGCGGCCTGGTCGATGACGATGCACTTCTCGAGCCGCTCCAGGTTGCGGATCTCCCGGTGCGCCCCGGGACGCTCCTTGGACCCGTACCACTGGCGGAAGAGCGCCCGCCGGAGGATGTCGTCGACAAGCGTGGACTTGCCGCTGCCGCTGACGCCGGTCACGCAGGTGAGGGTGCCCAACGGGATCCGGGCGTCGACGTCGCGCAGGTTGTTCTCGGTGGCCCCGAGGATCTCGATCCACCCCTTGTCCTCGCGCGGATCGACCCGGTGGCGCGGCACGGGGATGGACAGGTCGCCCGACAGGTAGCGACCCGTGACGGAGCGCGCGCTGGCCATGATGGCCTCGGGCGTGCCCTGGGCCACCAGTTCGCCGCCGTGGACACCGGCGCCCGGCCCGAGGTCGAGCACATGGTCGGCCGCACGGATCGTGTCCTCGTCGTGCTCCACCACGAGGACCGAGTTGCCCGCGTCGCGGAGCCGACGGAGCGTCTCGAGCAGCCGGTCGTTGTCGCGCTGATGCAGGCCGATGCTCGGCTCGTCGAGGATGTACAGGACCCCGACCAGCCCGGCCCCGATCTGGGTGGCCAGGCGGATGCGCTGGGCCTCGCCGCCGCTGAGCGAGCCGCTCTCGCGGTCGAGGGTCAGGTAGCCCAGGCCCACCTCCACCATGAAGCCCAACCGCTTGCGGATCTCGAGCACCACCTCACCGGCGATGCGCCGCTGGAGGTCGTTGAGGGTCAGCCCGCCCAGGAAGGCGTGGGCCTCGGCGATGGAGAGGGCGCAGAAGTCGGCGATGCTCCGGCCGGGCACCTGCGAGCCGGGCAGGCGCTCCTGGCCGAGGGTGACGGCGAGCATCTCCGGCCGCAGGCGGCGCCCCCCGCAGGCGTCGCAGGGCTGGAGGGTCATGTAGGCCTTGAGCCGGTTTCGGGTGAACTCGCTCTCGCTCTCGGCATAGAGCCGCTCGAGGTTGGGCAGGACCCCCTCGAAGGGCTTGCGCGTCTTCTTGGGCACGCCGCCGGACACGAACCAGAAGTCCACCTCGTCCGTGCCGGTCCCGTGCATGAGCGCCCGTCGGGCCGCCTCGGGCAGTTCCTTCCAGGGGCGGTCCATCGGGGCGCCGCAGTGCTGGGCGACGCCCTTGAGCAGCCCCTTGTAGTAGCTGGCCATCTTCTTGCCGCCCATCCTCCGGTAGGGCTGCACGGCCCCATCCTCGAGCGACTTGCCCTCGTCGGGGACGATCAGCGCCGGGTCGAAGACCATCTTCTGCCCGAGGCCGTGGCACACGGGGCAGGCCCCCTTGGGCGAGTTGAACGAGAAGTGCTGTGGGGTGGGCGTGTCGAAGGACCGGCCGGTGGCCGGGGAGAACATCCGCGTGGAGTGCAACGTCTCGGTCCATGGATCGGCCGGGCGATCCGGCGCCTGGTGCAGCACCTTGAGCCGTCCCTCGCCCCAGCGGAGCGCCGTCTCCACCGAGTCGGCCAAGCGCACCCGGACACCTTCGGCGATGACGATGCGGTCCACCACCACGTCCACGCTGTGCGAGGCCTTCGGGTCGAGCCGGATGGGCTCCTTGGGGTTCAGCTCGAGGATCTTGCCGTCGACACGCACGCGGACGAACCCCTCCCGCTGCAGGCGCTCGAGCACGTCCCGGAACTCGCCGCGCTGATCCTCGACGACGGGCGCCAGCACCATGAGTCGCGTCTTGGCGGGCATCTGTGCGATGCGGTCGGTGATCTCCGAGGCCGACTGGCAGGCCATGGGCGTGCCGGTCCCGGGATCGTGGGGCTGGCCCAGGTGCGCATAGAGCAGGCGCAGGTAGTCGTAGATCTCGGTGGTGGTGGCGATGGTCGAGCGGGGGTTGGCGCCGCTGGTGCGCTGCTCGATGGCGATGGCCGGAGACAGGCCCTCGATGTGGTCCACCTCCGGCTTCTGCAACTGGTCGAGGAACTGGCGCGCATAGGCCGAGAGGCTCTCGACGTACTTGCGCTGCCCCTCGGCGAAGAGCGTGTCGAAGGCCAGCGACGACTTGCCCGAGCCGCTGGGCCCGGTGACCACGACGAGGCGATCCCGCGGGATCTCCAGCGTGAGGTTCTTGAGGTTGTGCTGCCGCGCCCCGACGACACGGATGGTCTCCTTCGCCATGGAGCCCAAGCTACCCCCGGAACGCCGGCAGGGAAACCGGTGCCAAGAAAAAAAGGGGCCGGTCTTGCGACCGGCCCCCTGTCTGAACGGGGTCGAAGCCCCGGGGGAATCACTTCACCAGGCGGAAGAACGCCGCGGCCTGGCTGGGCGCGACGGTGGCAGAGCTGGCGCCATCGCTGCCCGCCACGTCGGCCCAGGCGCCACCGAGGGTGGCCGAGCTCTGGAGCTTGATGCCGGCGCCGCCGGCCCAGGTGATGACCAGGTTGCCGCCGCTGGCGCTGATGCCGGCGATCTTGAGGCCCGAGGAGACCGCGCCGGGGATGCCCTCGGCGGTGGCCCCGCCCAGGGCGGCGATCTCGGCGTCGCTCAGCGTGCCGTTGCGGATCTGGACGCTGTTGACCAGGCCTGCGGCCGTCTCGCCGTCCTCATCGGTGAAGAGCAGCGCGGTGGACCCGAGGGCCCAGCGGCCGTCGAAGCCCTCGCCGAGGGTCTGCTTGTTGACCAGGACACCGTCGATGTACTTGGACACCGACTTGTCGTTGAGGTTGAAGGCGAAGGCCAGGCGGTGCCAGGTGTCGGCGACGACCTTGCCCTGGTACTGGCCGCTGATGCCGATGCCGTTGGCCTTGTTGACGAACAGGTCGCCGTCGTTCGCGTTGGACGGTTCGGTCTGGAACAGACCGCGCCACTTGGCGTCGCTGGCCGCCGGGAACATCACGTCCATGATGAGCGTGTACTGGTTGAGCTTGGTGCCGCCGCCATTGGCGCCCGCCCCGTGGGTCATGACGTAGCCCTGGGCCTTGGTGGCCGCGCCGAAGGACATGACCTTGGCCGGCTTGCCGCCGATGGTCGCATCCTGGAAGGCCGTGATGGAGGCGGTGTCGCCGAGGTACTGCAGGGCGGTGCCGACGGTGGCGTCGAGGTTGCCGTTGAAGTCCCACTGGCCGGTGACGACCGTCGGGACCACCAGCGCGTTGCCCGCCTTGCCACCCTGGTAGAGCGACGCGGCCTCGACCGGCGACAGCACGCGACCCCAAAGGGCGACCTCATCGATCAAGCCCTGGCCGCCAACGCTGTTGCCGTCGGTGTAGGTGCCCTTGCCGTCCTGGCCGATGTTGATGGGCAGGCCGGAGTCGGGACCATCGGCCACCGGGCCGACGTCGCGGGAGTCGACGAGGTCGCCGTCGACATAGGTCGAGGCCTTCCCGTTGACGTCGAAGGTCAGCACGATGTGACGCCAGACGGCGCCGTTGAAGTAGCCGCCCGGGCTGTCGTAGTCGCGGCGGGCCGGCTGCGGATCGCCCTTGGAGCGGAAGTTCCACTGGATGCGGCCGTCACCCGCCGTGGCCACCACCCAGCCGACGTTGCCACCGCTGTTCCAGTCCTTGTTGCCGATGAAGGCGGGGTCGCCGGTCCAGGCGTCCAGCTTGGCCCAGAAGGCCGTCGAGAAGCTGTTGGTGCCGGTCACGACGTTCGTGCCAAGCGTCACGTAGTTGAAGGACGAGCCGTCCTTGGCGCTGCTGAAGGCAAGGGCTCCGGAGCCCACCTTGCCGGCCGCGAAGGTCGGGGCGCCGACCGGGGTGCCGTTGTTGCCCCGGCCCGAGAGGTCCGAGGCGTTGCCGTCGAAGGGCAGGTAGGCCAGCAGGCCGGAGCGGATCGAGGACAGGTCCTTGAGGGCCTCGGGCACCGAGACGACGACCGCATCGCTGGTCACGCTGCCGCCGGCGTTGGAGGCCACCAGCGTGTAGGTGCCGCCCTGGGCGACGGTGACCGCGGAGAGGGTCAGCGTGGCGTTGGTGGCGCCCGCGATCGGGGCACCGTTCAGGAGCCATTGCAGGCTCACGCCCGCGCCGGTCACCGTGGCGGTGAGTCGGCCGTTCTGGCCGGCGACGATCGTCGCCGCGCCCGGCTGGGCCGTGAACTGCGGCGGGGCCACCTGGGTGATGGAGTAGAAGCCCACGTTGTCGATGCCGAAGTACCAGCTGCCGGTGCCGGCCTGGGCGAAGCGCAGGCGGACCTTGGACTGGTTGTCGGCCTTGGGCAGGCGGAAGAGCTCGACCCGCTTGGACTCCACGGGATCGTCGTTGATGCGGGCCTGGATGAACGGCGCGAGCGTGGCCCACTCGGACTTGGCCACGCCGATGAAGGCGCCGTAGTTCTTGCCCAGGGCCTCACCGGTGATCGGATCCTCATAGGCGGCGGCGTCGTTGTTGACGTCGGTCAGGGTGGCGACCGCGTCGACGTTGCCGTCGGCATCCTTCTTGATGTCCGGTCCGTCGATCATGTAGAGGACCGGCAACCAGGTGGCACCCTGGTCGATGGAGTACTCCACCGCACCGATGCTGTCCTGGTTCTGCTCGTAGATGTTGTGGAACGACAGGAAGATGTCCTTCTTGCCGCTCAGGTCGACGTCGGGAGAGATCGCATACTGGATCTGGTTGCCACCACGGACATCGGACTCGGCGTACAGGAACTTGCCGACAGCCAGGTCGGTGACCTTGGCCCCGTTGACGTAGGCCTCGGAGACGTTCAGGCGGCGGGCGGCCTCCCACTTGCCGGCCGCACCGATCGCCTGGACACGGTCCTTGCTGATGAGCACCCAGTCCATGTAGGCGTCGCTGCTGGGGTCATCCAGGTCGAAGGTGCCCGAATTGCCCGACGACAGGTTGCTCAGGGTCCATCCGGCCGGGACATTGCCCTCGGTGGCCGACTCGAAGGTCTCGAGCCAGATCGGTGCCGGCAGGGTGAGCGACGGGTAGTTGGCCACGACGAAGGTCACCTTGGAGGTCGTCGTGTTGGGCGGCGTCGCGTTGTCCGAGAAGGTGATCTCGTAGGAGTTCGTCGACTTCGGCGCCAGCAGGTTGGTCCGGGCCAGCGTGACCACCGTGTTGGTGGTGGTGCCGACCACCGTGGGGGTCACGGCCGTGCCGTTGAAGGTCAGCTTGACCGAGGCCGGGTTCACCGCGGTGGCCTGGTGGTTGATGACCACCTCGATGGGGGCCAGCGGGGCGACGTTCAGGGCGTTCGGCGCGGGCGACTGCGTGCCGATCGCGGCGATGGTCGGCTCGACGATCTTGGTGATGCTCACGCCCTCGAGGCCCGAGGTGTAGATCCGGGCGACCTCCGAGGCGGAGAGTTCGCGGCGCCAGAGGCCGAGGTCGTCGATGCCGGTGTTGCCGTGGCTCACGCTGCCACCGTCGGTGTAGGCGCCGGTGCCGTCGTTGCCGATGTTCAACGCCAGGCCGGCGGCGTCGGTGTCGATGGTGCTCGGGGTGGCACCGGCAGGACGGGCGTCCTTGGCATTGAGCAGCTGGCCGTTGATGTAGGTCGTGATCTTGCCGTCGCGCTTGACGGTCATGGCCACGTGGACCCACTTGCCCTCGGGGAACTGGCCGCCCGGGCTGTCGAAGTCCTGGCGCGGGGTGGCCTCCTCCTTGAAGTTCCACTGCACGCGGCGGTCGTTGTCGGTCGCGAGCACGAAGCCCAGGTTGCCGCCGCTGCCCCAGTTCTTGTTGCCGAAAAGGGCCGGGTCGCCGCTGAAGGCGTTGAGCTGCACCTACATGGCCACCGAGAAGTCGGTGGCGTCACCGAACAGGACGTCGGGTGCGGTGCCGAGGGTGATGAAGTTGGCGAAGGAACCGTCCTTGGCGTTGCTGCAGAAGACGGCCTGGCCAAGCTGGCCGGCCCCGTAGGTGGGCTCGCCGACGGCGGTGCCGTTGTTGCCTTTGGTCGAGGCGTCGGTGGCGTTGCCGTCGAAGGCCAGGTGCGAGACCAGGCCATCCTTGAGGGCGGCATGGACCGCCGTCGACGTCATCCCAGCGGCCAGCGCCAGGGCGGCGGCCAGGGAGGTTCTTCGGTTGTTGTTCATGGTGTTGTGTGGTTTCGGAGGGTGGAAAACGGGGGGCGCGGCACCCATCACTTGGAGGCGCGATACTTGTCGATGGCCTGCTGGGCCTTGGCGTCACCCGACGCGGCCGACTCGGCGAGCTTCTTGAGGGCGTCCTGCTGGGCCTTGAGGGCGGCCGCCCGGTCCTCGGCGGAGACGTCCTGCCGGTTCTGCAGGCTCTCGGCCAGCGCCAGCGCGTCGGCCGGGTTCTCGCTGGCCGCCTTCGAGGCCGCGTCGGTCAACGACTTGGCCTCGGCGGAGCTGGTCGCGGGTCCGGTGGCCTCGGGCTTGGGCTCGCAACCGGAGACGAGGGCCAGGAGGCAGAGAAGGGATGGGATCGTGGGATTCATGCGGACAGGAATCTGGTTCGGAAATTCGGCCGGGTCACCTCGGGGAAATCTGCGCCTCCTCGCCGGTGTACCAGCGGTAGTCGATGCCGGGGCCCGTGCTGTAGGGGATGACCGAGACATTCCCCAGCGCCCAGAGGGTGTTGCACTTTCGGGCGTGGCGGAACCACTCGAACTCCATGCGCTTGCCGGGATACAGCGAGGCGAGGCCATTGCGCCACTGGTTCAGGTTGATGCCCGGGCCATTGGGCCAGATCCCGAGGGTGTCGTCGGCCCCGTCCATGCGCTGCTCGGCCGCATCCTGCGAGTGGATGAGGGTCGAGGGATTGGCCAGAGCCGACACCTTGAGGGGGCGGCCCACCACCGACTTGAAATCGAGCACGGCGTACTGGTTGAGCCCGTAGCTGGAGTCGAGCCACCAGTCCATCGGCCACTTCGGCCGCGACCCGTCGTCGCGCCAATCGTCCACCGTCCGGGCGCCGGGGCAACGGCCGATGCGGCGGGTGCCGCCGAAGTAGGAGATGTAGGCCGTGGCCCAATATGCCTTGGTGTCGGAGGGGGGCAGGATCACCTGGGAAGCCGGTGACGCCGTCCACTGGCCGTCGTTCGGGGCGGCGCCGCCGCGGTTGTGGAAGAAGTCGGCGTTGTCCTGCGTGTACATCGTCGTGCCGATGGAGATCTGGCGCAGGTTGCTCATGCAGGCGGCCTGCTGGCCCTTGGCCTTGGCCGTGGACAGGGCGGGCAACAGCATGCCCGCGAGGATCGCGATGATGGCGATGACCACCAGCAGTTCGATCAGGGTGAAGCCGGCGGAACGTTGGCGCGAGAGGCGTGAGCCGGGATTCCGGGAAAGGTCTGTCAGCATTCCCACGAGTTATGGAGGATGCGTGGCCGTCCGCGAGTAAATTCTGGGTGTCGGACGACACGGCGATTTCACCGACCGCCCGGGGCGTCTTCAGTGACACGGCGGGAGGCCCGCAGAAAAACCCAGGACCCGGCCAGGAGGATGGGAACCAGGACGGCCAGAGCGAGGCCGCCGGACTGGGTGAGCCTCGTCCAGGCCGGGGAACCGTGGCTGAAGGTGCGCTGCAGATAGAGCGACGCGGAGGCCAGGTAGCCCACCGAGTCGGCGACCTGGATGAGGAAGGCGGCGGTCCCGGCCTGCCGCGTCGCGGCCAGCAGGCGGTCGAAGAGCACGCTGTTGAAGGGAACGTAGCCCAGGTACCCCCCGAGGCCGGTGAGAACCATCCAGGGGGCCGGTCCGATCCATCCCCGCTGGAATGCGAGGGTCGAGCCACCCACCAGCAGCGCCCCGAGGCTGATGAGCCCATGGTAGGTCCCCAGGGCCTTCCAATGGTCGCGGATCCACCACAGGCCGGCCAGCGCCACCAGGACCCCGAGGCCAACGAGGGTCTCGACCTTGGCAAAAAACGAGGGATCCGGACGAACACCCAACTCCTTGAGCACATCGGCCATGAAGGTGTCACGCAGGTCGCGGTACACGGTCAGGAGCACGTAGGGAAGGATCAGCAACGCCAGGGGCAGGGCGTTGCCGGCAAGGAACCGTCGGCGCTGCGCGCCGTCCATGGGCACCCGCTCCGAGCGCTCGGCGACATCCTCGGGACTCGGGGGCGGCAGCGACGCCAGCAAGGTCAGGCAGAGGCCGAGCAGCGGCAGGAAGGACAGTGCCGTGACGGCGGGCATCCAAAGTTCAGGCACCCCCCAGCGCCCCATCAGGTAGACTCCGGCCGACTTGGTCCAGCCCGAGGCGAAGATGAAGCTCACGCTCATGCCCAGCCCCAGGAACTCGGTCAGGCGTCGTCCCTCCAGGAAGCCGAAGATCAGGCCCCAGATCATCCCCAGGGGAAGGCCGTTGACAAACAGGCAGGCCACCTGGGTCCAGCGGGGCA
>JAJTFN010000113.1:0-2869 GCA_021298285.1 Verrucomicrobium sp. | reverse complement strand
GGGGCACCAGCGGCAGGAGCGCCAGGGGGACGAACGCCAGCCCGATGAGGCCGCCGATGAGGGCGACCCGCCTGCCCGCACCCGCCTCGCTGACCACTTTGATGCCAAGGAACTTGGAGACCGTGTAGCCGACCAACTGGGCAACCACCAGGAGCACCTTGAGGGAGACCCCGCCGAGTTCCTGCCCGGAGAAGGTCGCCGCCGAGAACGGCTTCCGGAAGGCGTACATCGCCGTGTAGGCCCCGAAGGCGGCAGCGGTGGCCACCCATGCGAACAGGGCCGGACTGGCCGCCAGCCGGTGCCGCAGGGCCATGGGTCCGTCGGGTTTCATCCGGGTATCGGTCGGTGCCAGGGGCGGTGCATGGAAGGACGTCCGTGCCAAAGACCCGAAAGCGGGAACGGATGCAACAGAAAGGTTCTCACCGAAGGGTGACGTTTCTGCATCACTCCCGAGGGACCTCAACCACAACCATCGGAATGACGAAACCCAACAGAACGACGTTCCGGGACGCTGGCGGCGTCAAGGAACAAACCCGAGTCATGGCTGACCTTGGACGATTGCCGCGTCTTATCTATTGACAAGTTGGGATCATGAATGCTTATCTATCCAACAATGAATGGCGGGAATCTTGATGAATCGGATCTCCGGACCACGGATTGTTTGTGATTCATGAATCGAATGCCAAGGCACGCTCTCCAGAACAAAATCCTCTGAACATCATCGGCATGAAACGGTTTTTCTGGATTGGTCTCATGACAGTCGGCCTGTCCACACAGGCGCAAATCCTCATCACCAAATGGGATTTCAATGCGGCGAACCTTTCTCCCTCGACCGGAAGCGGAACGTTATCGTTATTTGGAGGAACAACTGCCACCTTCGCGGGCGGATTTGACGATGAGAACGTCGGTTGGCGGACGGCAAACTATCCCAGCCAGGGATTGGGTAATTTGTCCGCAGGCATTCAGATGCAGGTTTCCACAGCTGGCAAGTCTGGCATCACCTTGTCCTATGCGGTGAGACACGGGATGGAATCTGCCAATCGGCAATCCGTGCTTTGGTCCACGGACAACAGCACCTACCAACCGGCCCAGGTCTTCACCGTCGTACCCGCCGCCAATGGTTCAGCAGACACGTGGTTTACCCGGACGGTGTCTCTCCCTTCGGGGGCTGACAACCAACCCAATCTCTACGTCCGGATCGTATCCAATTTCACCCCGGGCCTGAGTGCGTATACGGCGACCGCCTTCGGAAGTTCCTACAGTGGATCCGGCTGATTCCCAGTCGGCGCGCCTTGGAGTCCGTGGGCCCTCGAGATTTGACCTGAGAGAGCGCCCCCTGCGTCAGACAAGCCAGTCCGCGGCGACCCCGGCCTCGGCGCCGTCACCGGATCGTCAGCGGCTCTTGCCGCGCTGTTCACCCCAACCCCACCGAACCGTCACGCGCCCAAGATGGTGTCGTGGCGATGAAACATTCGTTGTGCAAGGTCCTGGCCTTGCTCCTGGCCGGCGGGCTGTCCGCCCATGGCCAAATCCAGGGATTCACCAACAAGGGTCTGGTGGGGGTCGGCCGCATCCCCGCCAACACCTTCGACAAGGCCGGCGATGGCCGGCAGGACACCCTCGGTGGCTTCTCGGCCATGGCGGTGGAACCCGAGTCGCTCACCTACTCCGGGGGAACCCTCTCGGGTCGGCTGATCGGTCTGCCGGACCGGGGCTTCGGCGACGGGACCACGGACTACCGGCCCCGAATGGAGGTCTATGGCTTCTCAATCCGGCCCTACGAGGGAACCGCGGTGGCCGCCCAGGACCAGATCACCTTCACCAACACCCAGACGATCCTCCTGACCTATCCGGAGGGGACCAACCAGGTCTTCTTCACGGGATTCGATGCGGGCAGCACCAACCGGACGACGGTGCCGACCTCGCCCGACGGCTCGAAGGGCGGCGGCCGGCGCGCACTCGACGCGGAGGGGATCGTGCTTCTGCCCGGGGGCGGGTACTGGATCTCCGACGAATACGGGCCGGGCCTTTTCAGGTTCGATGCCCAGGCGCGCCTGATGGAGACCGTGCTGCCACCGCCGGCCCTGCTGCCTTTCCAGGGTGCCTTTCCGGGTCGCCTCAACTTCACCGGGGCGGCCACCCCGGCCTCGGGCCGCCGGAACAACCGAGGCCTCGAGGGGCTCTCGTTGACCCCGGATGGCAAACGGCTCATCGCCTTCCTGCAATCGCCGACGATCCAGGACGGCGGCTCAGGAAACCTGGGGCGGAACACCCGGATCCTCCAGTTCGACGCCGAAGCCTCCTCACCCACCTATGGCCGCGTGCTCGCCGAGCATGTGTATCCGCTCACGCTCAATGGCAACGCCACGACGAACCGCCACACCCCGGTCAGCGAGGTGCTCGCCTTGAACGCCACGACCTTCCTGGTCCTCGAGCGCGACGGGATCGGTCGGGGAGCCGATCCGGGCCTGTCACCGACCTACAAGAAGATCGTCGTCGCCTCGACGGAGGGGGCCTCGAACATCGCCGGCACGGGACACGACCTGCAGCCGGGGGCCCCGGGTCACCTCCCCCTGCCCGCCTCCGGCCTGAAGACGGTCGCCCGGCACGATCTGGTGGACTTGTTGGACCCGGTCCAATTGGCGCGGTTCGGGCTCAACACCAGCACCAACCAGGATGTGAACTCGCTGTGCGAGAAGTGGGAGGCGCTCTCGCTCATTCCGATGAGGGACCCCGCGCACCCCGACGACTACCTGCTGCTGGTGGGCAACGACAACGACTTCAAGGCGGAGGTCGTCTTCCACAACGGCGTCCCGGTGGGCACCAACGCCGTCACGGTGGACATCATGCTCCTGGCCTATCGCGTCAG
>JAJTFN010000112.1 GCA_021298285.1 Verrucomicrobium sp. | reverse complement strand
ATGAACATCATGCTGGTGAGCGTCACCGAGCGCACCCGCGAAATCGGCATCCGCCGGGCCATCGGGGCGCGCAAGCGCAGCGTGATGCTGCAGTTCGTCGCCGAGGCCGTGCTGCTGAGCGAGGTGGGCGGGGCGCTCGGGGTGGTCGGCGGGATCCTCTTCGGCAACCTGCTGTCGTTCGTGGTGAAGGCTCCCCCGGTGATCCCCTGGGACTGGGTGGGCATCGGCCTGGCGATCTGCTCGGCCGTGGGGATCCTCTTCGGAACCTACCCCGCCTGGAAGGCCGCGCACCTCGATCCGATCGACTCGCTGCGCTACGAGTGAGCCGGCCACGCATCGATGCCGTGGTCGGCCTGCGCCTCAGAGCCTGTCTGAAAACTCAGAGGGGTCCTGCGGCGAGGGGATTTGGCGGTGGCCGAGGCGGCGAGGCCGGAGCATCCCCGAAGCGGGCTGCAACGGCCGAGCCAACGCGGGCCACCGGCAAAAGACCCGCCGCCCGAAGGGTTTTCTCAGAAACGGCCCGCTGTCTTCGTTGCTCGTCGGTCACAGACCCATCCGGGTATGCTCCCTCCTCGCGCCTCGCCATCGGGCCGTTTCTGAGAAAACAGGGCCCCTCTGAGTTTTCAGACAGGCTCTCAGCTCTGGCTCAGGCGCTTGACCGGCGCGTCATGGAACAGTTCGTGGGCCTCCCGCAGGATGCCGGCCAGCCGGTCGGCGAAGGGGCTGCGGCGGATGACCGCATCGAGGCGCGACCAGTCGAGCTTCTCGACATGCTCGCCCGGGAACCAGTGGTCGGCGTTGCCCAGCATGTTGTAGCGGAACTTGGCCCACTCGGTGAGCCCCAGCGGCTTGGCATAGGTCCAGAGGCGCAGGATCTCCACGAGGTTCACCTCGCCGGGCACGTCGATGAACTCCGGCAGGCCGGCCCACCAGCGGCGGCACCAGTCGGCCCCGAGCACGCGCTCCATCTCCGCCCGCAGGCGGCGCTCGATGGGCTCGACCACCTCGGCGGCGCGCTCGTAGTGGGCCAGGGCGGCGATGTGCTCGTCGAAGTCCGACGGCTTGGCCGCGCCGAGGGACAAGGTGTGCACCTCCGGGCGGGCCAGGCAGTAGAGGTCGTTGAACTGCATGGGCGTCAGCGGGGCGCACAGCGGGCGCATCTTCGGCAGCTCGAGGTAGAGTTTCCCGCCCTTGTCGTTGGGGCTGATGATGAAGACACCCATGTCGCGCTGGGCCGCCTCGGCCACGCAGGTGCGGTTGAGGTCGTTGACGAAGTACCAGTGCAGGTTGACGTAGTCGAACTCGTCGCTGCGGATGGCCTCGGAGATCACATCCGGCGTGGCATGGGTGCTGAAACCCACATGGCGCACCCGTCCCTCGCGCTGGAGCTGCCGGCAGACCTCCAGGCACCCGCCCTTGCGGAGGGTCTCGTCGAGGTGCTGCCGGTGGTTGATGCCGTGGATGGACAGCAGGTCGACATAGTCCTGCTTCAGGTAGGCCATCGAGGTCTCGAAGGTCTCCAGGAACTCCCGGGCCGTCGGCTTGGGCATCACCTTGGTCTGCAGGATCATCGACTCGCGCGGGTACCGGGCCAGCACGGGACCGAGCTGCATCTCCGACGACCCGTAGCCGCGCGCGGTCTCGATGTGGTGGACGCCCAGCTCCAGGGAACGGGCGATGGTGGCCTCGAGGTTGGCCTGGCCGGCGGCCGGCACCTGGTCCCACGGGATGTCCGACCACGACTGCTGGTAGCGCATGCCGCCACAGGAGAAGACGGGCATCCGGATCCCGGTCCGGCCGAAACGACGGTACTTCATGGACCGCGAGGATGCCCCGTGCCGTGGGCCACGGCAAACCCCGACCCGCGGCAAACCCGGGGAAGCCAGCGGTCCAGGGTCGTTTCCCGGGATCCGGTTTGGAATCACCCCTCCTGTCCTCCACTTGACCCATGGACCGACTGGAGCTTCCGTTGCGGGACGGTTTCCGGAGCAAACCAGCCGGAAGACACCACTCCCACATGCCATGATGCACGAGATCGAGTACGAGATCCGCGGTGACGACCTTCAATATGTCGAGGTGCTGCTCGACCCGATGGAGGCCGTGGTGGCCGAGGCCGGGGGCATGATGTTCATGGAGGAGGGCATCGAGATGGAGACCATCTTCGGCGACGGCTCCCAGCAGCAGAGCGGCTTCATGGGCGCGCTCCTCGGGGCGGGCAAGCGGCTGCTCACCGGCGAGTCGCTGTTCATGACCGTCTTCCAGAACCGGTCCCCGAGGAAGGCGCGGGCCGGTTTCGGTGCCCCCTACCCGGGGAAGATCGTGCCCGTGAACCTCGCCCAGCTGGGCGGCGAGCTCATCTGCCAGAAGGATTCGTTCCTCTGCGCGGCCAAGGGCGTGAGCGTGGGCATCGCCCTGCAGCGCAAGCTCGGGGTGGGACTCTTCGGCGGCGAGGGCTTCGTCATGCAGCGCCTCCAGGGAGACGGGTGGGCCTTCGTCCACGCCGGCGGCACGCTGATGGAAAAGGTGCTGGCCCCGGGCGAGACCCTGCGGGTGGACACCGGCTGCGTGGTGGCCTACCAGAACACCGTGGCCTTCGACATCCAGTACGTCGGCAAGGTCAAGACCGCGCTCTTCGGCGGCGAGGGCCTGTTCTTCGCCTCGCTGAGGGGCCCGGGCAAGGTGTGGATCCAGTCGCTGCCGCTGAGCCGCCTGGCCGACCGCATCATCGCCGCCTCGCCGGCGGCCGGGGGCCGTGCCCGGGACGAGGGCTCGATCCTGGGCGGCCTGGGCGGCCTGCTCGATGGCGACAACAGCTGACCCCCGGTCCTGAGGCGACGGACCAGGGTCCGGGCCCCCCGCCACCCGCTCCGTCATCCGATCGTCACCTGCGCGGGTGTGGTGGAACCTCTTCCGCACCTTGACGTTTGCCCCGAGGCCGGCATCCTGCCCGGCCCTACTGGAGGGGAACGGCCACTATGCAGCACATCCGAAACATCGCGATCATCGCCCACGTCGACCACGGCAAGACCACCCTGGTCGACTGCCTCCTCAAGCAATCCGGCACCTTCCGCGCCAACCAGGCCGAGACCCAGGTGGAGCGCCTGATGGACTCCATGGACCTGGAGAAGGAGAAGGGCATCACGATCCGGGCCAAGAACGCCGCCTTCAAGTACAAGGACTCCCACGTCAACATCGTGGACACCCCGGGACACGCCGACTTCGGCGGCGAGGTCGAGCGCATCATGAACATGATCGACGGCGTGCTGCTGGTGGTGGACTCGGCCGAGGGTCCGCAGGCCCAGACCCGCTTCGTGCTGCGCAAGGCGCTCGAGGCCGGCGCCAAGCCCATCGTGGTCATCAACAAGATCGACCGCGACAACGCCAACCCGAAGAAGGTGCTCGACCTGGTGTTCGAGCTCTTCATGAGCCTCAACGCCACCGACGAGCAGCTCGACTTCCCGTTCATCTACTGCTCGGCGAAGATGGGCTTCGCCAAGAACGAGCTCACCGACACCAGCGACACGATGGAGCCGCTCTTCGAGGCCATCGTGAAGCACATCCCCCCGCCCCGCGCCAAGGCGGGCGACGGGTTCCAGCTGCTGGTGGCCAACCTCGACTACAGCGACTACATGGGCCGCATCGCCTTCGGCAAGATCGTGGAAGGCAAGATCAAGGTGGGAGACCCGGCCATCTGCCGCCACGGCAACGGCAAGATCACCAAGGGCAAGGTGACCATGCTCTACCACTTCCAGGGCATGAAGCGCATCGAGATCGACTCGGCCTCGGCCGGCGACATCGTCGGCGTGGCAGGCTTCGAGGACGTCTTCATCGGCGAGACCCTCTGCGACAGCGAGGCGCGCCCCGCCCTGCCCTACATCCCCATCGACCCGCCGACCATCCAGATGGAGTTCGCGGTGAACGACGGTCCGCTGGCCGGCCAGGACGGCAAGCTGGTGACCGCGCGCCACATCTGGGACCGCCTGGTGAAGGAGATCCGCACCAACGTCGCCCTGCGCATCGCCCAGACCAGCGATCCGAAGATCTTCTCGGTCGCCGGCCGCGGCGAGATGCAGATCGCGATCCTTGTCGAGCAGATGCGCCGCGAGGGACACGAGGTGCTGGTCAGCCGGCCCGAGGTGCTGTGGAAGAAGGGCCCCAACGGCGAGCCGCTGGAGCCGATCGAGAAGGTCTATGTCGAGATCCCGAGCGAGAACCTCGGCGCCGTCATGGAGAACCTCTCCTTCCGCAAGGGGCAGATCACCAACATGGTCCACACCGGCAACCTGGTCTCGGTCGAGGCCCTGGCGCCGATGCGGGGCCTGATCGGCTTCGAGACCGACCTGGTCAACATGACCAAGGGCATGGGCGTGCTGAGCCACCTCTTCCACGAGTACGGCGAGGACCGCGGCGAGATCGCCGCCCGCAAGAACGGCTCCCTGGTGTCCATGGACGCCGGCGAGGCCACCTCGTACGCGCTGAACATGGTGCAGGAGCGCGGCCGGCTGATGGTGGAGCCCGGAGACCAAGTCTATGTGGGCATGATCGTCGGCGAGAACGCCCGCGAGAACGACATCCCGGTCAACCCGGTCAAGGAGAAGAAGCTCACCAACATGCGCTCGCAGGGTGACGGCAAGGGCATCCAGCTCAGCCCGCCCCTCAAGCTCAGCCTCGAGCGTGCGCTCGAGTACATCGACGTGGACGAATACGTCGAGGCGACGCCGAAGAACCTGCGCCTGCGCAAGAAGATCCTCGACGAGAACCAGCGCAAGCGCTCCGAGAAGCAGCGCGCGCTGAAGTTCGTCGAGGACTGAGGCGCCGACTGCGGGGTCGTGAGGTTCGGGCGGGTCGGATGTCCTCCGCCCCTTCGCTCCGACCGCGCCGATTCGTCATCCACCCGTGCTCCGGGCGAGGGTCCGTGCTGCATCGCGCAGGGCGGGCTCCAGCTGTCGGTAGGCCGATTCCAATCCGGCGACCAAGCCGGGCAATCGGCCGGTCTCGGAGGCCCGGGCGGCCAACTCCACCGCGAGGGCCAGGCGGCCGAGGTCGGTCAGCCCGAAGATGCCGGAACCTCCCTGGATGGAATGGGCGCACCGCCCGAGGCCCGCCAGGTCGCCCGCGGCAAGGAGGTCTCCGAGGGAGGCGATCCGGGCCCCCGAGTCCACCAGGAAGGACTCCAGGATCTGTTCCAGACCCTCCGGCCCGAGATCCCCGGCAAGTCCCGGCAGCGCCTCCCGGAACCTCCGCATGTCCGCGCCTTCGGGCATGTGCCCATCCCCGGCGATCCCAGCAGCGGGGTCAAGCGCGATCGGGAAGCGAGCCGGGGCCGGATCAGCGAAGGATGCCATCGAGCCAGGCATACGCCGCGAGGCGCTCAGGCTCGGGGAAGTCATGACCTCCGTCCGGGGTCTTGAGGACCAGCCGGTCGGCCGCCCCGTGCAGGGCGAACACCCCGGCGGCCAGGGCCACCGTCCGGCGCACCCCGCCAACCTCGAAGTTGTCGTCACGCACCGGCGAGTTGGAGAAGACACCGCGGGGAGCGATGGCCCCGAGCACCTCCGGGAAGTCGAAGGGGATCCTTCGGGCGTCGTTGCCGTAGACGTCGCGGATCCGCGGCATGTAGCGGTCGCTGGTCCAGCCGGCGACGCGCCCGCCGTAGTAGTCCGGGAACGCGGTGAACCCGCAGCTGGTGACCACGGCCTTGAGCCGCCGGTCGAACACCGCCGTGAAGAGCGCGTTGTGCCCCCCGAGGGAGTGGCCGATCACGCCGATGCGCCCAGGGTCCACCTGCGGGAGGGACTCCAGCAGGTCCACCGCGCGCAGGTTGTTCCAGATGGCCTTGATGGAGCCGCTGGCGTGGTGGGCGCCCTGGCGGCGGAAGTCGTAGGGGTATTCCCCGAAGGAAGGATAGTCGGGGACGATGCAGACATACCCGCGCTCGGCCAGTTCATGCGCGTAGTGGAGCGACGGCCGGCCTCCCAGACCCGCCGGCTCATCCTTGCCGATCGCCGTGGTCTGGTGCAGACAGAGCATCGCGGGGGCCCTCTGACGGAGGTCGAAGGGGATCAGCAGCCACGCCGGGACGCGGTCGCCCGCCTCCGGGGTGAAGAGGATCTTGCGTCGGAGATACCTCGCCGAAGGGGTTTCACCCAATTCCTCGACCTCCAGGGGAATGCGGGCCGCCGCTCCGGGCAGCGGGCCCATCGCCTGCTGCATACCGGCCCGGATGTGGGCAGCCCGCTCGGCCCAATCGGCGGCCGTGACCACCGGACGCACCCCACCCGAGGCGTCCCGGACCTCCAACAGCCGCGAGTGATCCGGGTACGGGATGCCCGGAGGCGCCCCGGCCATGGGATCGACGGCCCCGGCGGCCTGCATTCCCACCGCCAACGCCAACGCCGCCCGGGAGACCCTCGGGGGATGGAGAGCCTCGGTCAGCATTTCCATTACAAGTGTAAACATAAACGCAAACAGGCGCCGGGTATTCACGAAAAAAGCGGCGATCCCGAAGGATCGCCGCTCGTGGGAAACGATCAACCGCTTACTGCCGCAGGCGGTAGAAGGCCGAGGCCGTGGACGCGGTGATGGTCACCGAGTTGTTGGCCACGCCGCCCACCGGGCTCCAGCCGGCATCCGAGAGGGAAGCCTTGGACTCGAGGACGTAGGGCTCGGAGGCCGACCACGACAGGGTGATCGAACCGTCCGCGTTGCGGTTGAGCCGGATCACGGGCCGGGCCGGGGCCGGGGCCGCCGCACCGATGAGCACCGGCAGGCCATCCGGGCTGGGGCCGCCCAGGGCCACCATCTCCGCATCCGACAGCTTGCCGGTGCGGATCTGCACGGAGCTCACGAACATCTCGCGACGCTCGTCCTGGTCGCCGTCACCGAAGAGGATGGCCGTGGTGGCCAGGGAGCGGCGGGGATTGTCGAGGCTCTGGTTGGCCGTCCAGTCGTCCTGCTTGATGCCATCGACGAACTTGGTGACCACCGGGGGGGTGGCCGCCATGTCGTACGCGGCGACGACGCGGTGCCAGGCACCCGCGGTGAAGGCTCCGGTGCCATTGTAGCCGTTGCCACCCTGGCCGAAGTTGTTGCCCTGCCAGAACAGGTCGCCGTCATCGGTGTTGGCCGCCGAGCTGGTCTGCCACAGCGAGGCCGCGCCCGGACCCGTCGTCGCGACGAAGAGGTCGAAGGCGAGGGTGTACTGGTTGACCCGGCTGCCGCCGCCGTTGGGGCTGATGCGGTGCGCCATGATGTAGCCGATCTTGTTCGACAGGTCGCCCGGCACGCGCATCACGCGCACGTCCTTGCCGCCGATCGGGTCGACCCCCAGCTCGCTGGCCAGGCCGAACTTGGTGCCTTCCTTGGTCAGGCCGGCATCCCCGTCGAGGTAGGCCAGCGGAGCGCCGATGGAGGCCCCGAGGTCGCCGAACTCGAAATCCCACTGGCCGGTCACCGTGCTGGTCGGCAGCGCGATGGGAATGCCCGAGGCGGTCGGTGCCCCGAGCAGCAGGAGCTCGGCGTCGCTGAGGCGACCGGCACGGACCTGGATGGAGCTGACGTACATCTCGCGGCGCTCGTCCTGGTCACCGTCGCCGAAGAGGATGGCGGTCGGGCCCATGGCGCGGCGCGCGGCGTCGAGGCCCTGGTTGGCCGTCCAGTCGTCCTGCTTGATGCCGTCCACGTACTTCACCACCACCGGCGGGTTGGCCGCCATGTCGTAGGCCGCCGCGACGCGGTGCCAGGCCCCGGCCGTGAAGGTGCCGCGGCCGTTGTAGCCGCCGCCGCCCTGGCCGAAGTTGCCGCCCTGCCAGAACAGGTCGCCGTCGTCGGTGTTGCCCGTCGAGCTGGTCTGCAGCAGCGAGGCCGCACCCGGACCCGTCGTCCCGACGAAGATGTCGTACACGATGGTGTACTGGTTGACCCTCGCACCGCCGCCGTTGGGGTTGATGCGGTGGGCCATCACGTAGCCGATCTTGTTGGACAGGTCGCCCGGCACCTTCATCACGCGGGCGTCGCCACCCGGCAGCGCCGGGACCCCCAGCTCGCTGGCCAGGCCGAAGGCCGTGCCGTTCTTGGTGAGGCCGTCGGCCCCGTCGAAGTACTCCAGCGGGGCGCCGATGGACGCACCGAGGTCACCGAACTCGAAGTCCCACTGGCCGGTCACCGTGCTGGTGGGGATGTTGGCGGGGATGCCGGAGGCCGAAGGGCCGCCCAGGGCGAAGCACTCGGCGTCGCTGAGCTTGCCGGCGCGGATCTGGATGGAGTTGACGTACATCTCGCGGCGCTCGTCCTGGTCGCCGTCGCCGAAGAGGATGGCCGTGGCCCCGAGGGAACGGCGCGCGGCGTCGAGGCCCTGGTTGGCCGTCCAGTCGTCCTGCTTGATGCCGTCGACGTACTTGGTCACCACCGGCGGATTGGCCGCCATGTCATAGGCTGCGACGACCCGGTGCCAGGCCCCGGCCGTGAAGGTGCCACGGCCGTTGTAGCCGCCACCGCCCTGGCCGAAGTTGCTGCCCTGCCAGAACAGGTCGCCGTCGTCGGTGTTGCCTGTCGAGCTGGTCTGCCACAACGAGGCCGCCCCGGGGCCGGTCGTCCCGACCAGGATGTCGTACACGATGGTGTACTGGTTGACCCGGGTGCCACCGCCGTTCGGGGCGATCCCGTGGGTCATCACGTAGCCGATCTTGTTGGACAGGTCACCGGGCACCTTCATCACGCGGGCGTCGCCGCCCGGCAGCGCCGGCAGGCCGAACTCGCTGGCCAGGCCGAAGGCCGTGCCGGCCTTGGTGAGGCCGCTGGCTCCGTCGAAGTACTCGAGAGCCTTGCCGGCGGTGGCGCTGAGGTCGCCCTTGTCGAAGTCCCACTGACCGGCGACGCGGGTCGAGGAACCGCCGGTGGCGACGATGCCGAAGGACCAGACGTTGGTGCGGGTGACCGACGCGGAGTCGGTGAAGCGGAGGCTCACCTGGTTGTTGGCCGTGGTCCGGGAGGCGTTCGGATCGTACTGCAGTTCGATGCGTCCACCGGTCTTGACCAGCTTCTGCGGGGTCACCGACACGCCGTTGAAGTCGAGCTTCACCCCGGACGCCGCCACGGTGGTGGCACCGTCCTGGATGAGCGCGGTGACCGGGGCGCTGGCCGGCAAACCATCCGATCCGGGACCCGGAGACGCCTCGGCCACGTAGGGACCCGACGCCGACGCGACGGTCGAACCGGTGTAGGACGGGATGGCCCGGGTGTCGGCGGGATCGTTGACGAGGATCCGCTCACCGGCCTCGTTCACGGTGTACCACTGCAGGTTGGCGCCACGGCCGGTCTGCCAATACAGGAGGCGGAACGGATACACGCCGGCGGCCGGGGCGTTGACCGCCCACTGGTTCTCGTTGCGCTGGTTGTTCTGGAAGGGGCGGGAATTCCGCTCGAACTCGCCCACCTTGGCGCCGAAGAAGTCGCGCGGGTTGGCGGCGACGGAGACCAGGTACGCGTCGTCGTCATTCACGTCTTTGCGGTCAGTGCCGACG
>JAJTFN010000111.1 GCA_021298285.1 Verrucomicrobium sp. | reverse complement strand
AAAAAGATTCGGTGCACTTTGAGCGAATCCTCCGGTGTATGAATGTCCTTCGATCCTTCCTCACCTCCCTCCTGGGAACCGTCCTGCTGGCCGCCGAGACCCCGCGGTTCCGGGTGGTCACCTACAACGTCGAGAACTACCTCATCGAGCGCTCGGGAACCCGGTCGCCCAAACCGGAGGCCTCCCGGCGCAAGGTCGCCGAGATGCTCACCACCCTGAGGCCCGATGTGCTTGCCCTCCAGGAGATCGGCCCCACCAACGCCCTGCTCGAGTTGCAGGCACGCCTGCGGGCCGCCGGCCTCGACCTGCCCCACTGGGAGCACGTGTCCGGCTATGACACCAACATCTTCGTGGCGGTGCTGAGCCGGCTTCCGATCGTTGCCCGAAGGTCGCATCCCAACGAGACCTTCCTGCTCGAAGGCCGCCGCTTCCGGACCAGCCGCGGACTGCTCGAGGTGGAGCTGGAGGCGGGCCCGGGCTACCGCTTCACGCTGTTCACCGCTCACCTGAAGTCCAAGCGGGCCATCGGGTCGGCGGACGAGGGCGAGATGCGCGAACAGGAGGCCCGCGCCCTGCGGCGCCTGGTCGAAGGGCGGCTCTCGTCCGACCCGAAGGCCAATGTGCTGGTGTGCGGCGACTTCAACGACACGAAGGACAGCCCGGCTCTGAAGGCGCTCCTGGGGCGCTCGACTCAACGCCCCCTGGTGGACACGCGCCCGGTGGAACGCAACGGCGACCAGGCGGCCCCGGAAAACCCCAAATGGGATCCGCGCCACGTGAGCTGGACCCATTTCTACGGCAAGGAGGACACCTACAGTCGCATCGACTACGTCCTGCTGAGCACCGGCATGGCCCGGGAATGGCTCCGGCAGGGCAGCTACCTGCCCACCCTTGCGGACTGGGGCGTGGCCTCGGACCACCGCCCGGTGCTCTGCGAGTTCGAGGCCACCGAGCGGTGAGGGCCGGCGGGATTGCCGACTGCCTCCCTCAACCCTTGGGCAACAGGGACTCCCGGTGCTCGGAAAGGGCCCGGACCACCGAGTCCCGCAGGCCCTCGGCCCCCTGCTCGTCGAGGTGACGGAACAGCGCCCGGCGCATCCGCGGGTCCCAGAACCGGCCGATGTGGCCGCTGATCCCCGCCGAGCAGGCCGCCGGATCGGGCTCGGCCTCGAAGAACGCGGCGATGTCGTTGGCCATCTTGACGAGTTTGTTCGAGTCCATGGAATCGGAGCGGTTTCGGCGGGCTTCGGGGTTGGCGTTCGATCTTCAGGCGGCCACAGGGGCGATCGCGGACAGCGGACTCACCGCTGTGGCATCAAGGCAGCCTGGGCATCGCTGAACTGCTGGAATTGCTCCTGCCAGTCCGAGGGGGTCGTGGTGGGGGTCACCTCGACGGCCGTGACCTTGTACTCGGGGCAATTGGTGGCCCAGTCGGAGTTGTCCGTGGTGACCACGTTGGCCCCGGATTCCGGGTGATGAAAAGTCGTGTACACGATGCCCGGTTGCATGCGCTCGGTGATCTTCGCACGCAAGGCGGTCTCGCCGGCGCGGCTCCGCACGGAGACCCAGTCGCCATCCCGGATGCCCCGGTTCTCGGCATCGTGGGGATGCAACTCGAGCCGATCGCCATCGTGCCAGACCCCGTTGTGCGTCCGGCGCGTCTGGGCCCCGACGTTGTATTGGCTGAGGATGCGGCCGGTGGTGAGGATGAGCGGGAACTTGCGGGTGGTCCGCTCGGGCGTGGGCACGTACTCGGTGACCACAAAGCGGCCCTTGCCCCGCACGAACGCATCGACGTGCATCACGGGGGTGCCTTCCGGGGCCTTGGCATTGCAGGGCCACTGGATGCTGCCCAGGCGCTCGAGCCGCTCGTAGCTCACCCCGGCGAAGGTCGGCGTCAGCGCGGCGATCTCGTCCATGATCTGCGACGGGTGGTCGTAGTGCATGGGGTAGCCCAGGGCCTTGGCCAGTTCGACCGTGACCTGCCAGTCGGCGTAGCCGGCCAGGGGCGGCATGACCTTGCGCACGCGGGAGATGCGGCGCTCGGCGTTGGTGAAGGTGCCGTCCTTCTCGAGGAACGAGGAACCGGGCAGCAGCACGTGGGCGTACTTGGCGGTCTCGTTCAGGAAGATGTCCTGGACGACCAGGCACTCGAGGGATCCCAGGGCGTGGGCCACATGCTGGGTGTCCGGGTCCGACTGGGCGATGTCCTCGCCCTGCACGTAGAGGCCCTTGAACGATCCGTCGATGGCCGCATCGAACATGTTGGGGATGCGCAGGCCCGGCTCGGGATCGATGGGCACGCCCCAGGTGGTGCCGAACAGCTCCCGGACGGTCGGGTCGGACACATGGCGGTAGCCCGGCAATTCGTGCGGGAAGGAGCCCATGTCGCAACTGCCCTGCACGTTGTTCTGGCCGCGCAGCGGGTTCACGCCGACACCGGGTCGCCCAACATTGCCCGTGAGCATGGCCAGGTTGGCGATGGCCATGACCGTGGTGGAACCCTGGCTGTGCTCGGTGACCCCGAGACCGTAGTAGATGGCCGCGTTGCCGCCGGTCGCGTAGAGACGGGCCGCACCGCGGATCCGTTCGGCGGGCACGCCCGTGGCCTCCTCGAGGGCTTCCGGGGAGTTCCTCGCCTGCAGGATGAACCGCCGCCACTTCTCGAACTCGGGCAGGTCGCACCGCTGGCCGACGTAGTCGTCTTTCGCGAGGCCCTCGGAGACGATGACATGGGCCATCGCGTTGAGCACCGCGACATTGGTCCCGGGGCGCAGGGCCAGGTGGAAGTCGGCCTCGACATGCGGCTGGCGCACCAGGTCGATGCGGCGCGGATCGACGACGATCAGGCGGGCCCCCTGACGCAACCGGCGCTTCATGCGGGAGGCGAACACGGGATGCGCATCGGTCGGGTTGGCCCCGATGACCAGGATCACGTCGGCGGCATCGACCGAATCGAAGTTCTGCGTGCCGGCCGATTCGCCGAGCGTCGCCTTCAGGCCATAACCCGTGGGCGAATGGCAAACCCGCGCGCAGGTGTCGACGTTGTTGTTGCCGAAGGCCGCCCGGACGAGCTTCTGCACAAGGTAGGTCTCCTCGTTGGTGCAGCGGGACGAGGTGATGCCCCCGACGGAACCCCGGCCGTGCTTCTCCTGGATGCGCCGGAACTCGCCCGCGGCGTACCGCAGGGCCTCTTCCCACGACACCACGCGCCACGGATCCGTGATCTTGGCGCGGATCATGGGGTGCTTGATCCGGTCGGGATGGGTGGCGTAACCCCAGGCGAAGCGGCCCTTCACGCAGGAGTGCCCGTGGTTGGCCTGCCCGTTCTTGTTGGGGACCATGCGGACCACCTGGCTGCCCTTCATCTCCGCGCGGAACGAGCAGCCGACGCCGCAGTAGGCGCAGGTGGTGACCACCGCGTGGTCGGGCTGGCCCAGCTCGGTGATGGATTTCTCCATCAGGGTCGCCGTGGGACAGGCCTGGACGCAGGCCCCGCACGACACGCATTCGGACTCGAGGAAATCGTTTGGTCCGGGGGCGATCTTGGACTGGAAGCCCCGCCCCTCGACCGTGAGGGCAAAGGTGCCCTGCACCTCCTCGCAGGCGCGGACGCAGCGCGAGCAGACGATGCACTTGGTGGGGTCGAAGCTGAAGTAGGGGTTCGAGGTGTCCTTGGTGCCGACCAGGTGGTTCTCGCCCTCGGTGCCGTAGCGCACCTCGCGCAGGCCGACGACGCCCGCCATGTCCTGCAGTTCGCAGTTCCCGTTGGCCGGACAGGTCAGGCAGTCGAGCGGATGGTCGCTGATGTACAGCTCCATCGTGTTGCGACGCAGCTTGGCCAGCTTGTCCGACTGCGTGGTGACCTTCATGCCGGCCTCCACCGGCGTGGTGCACGAGGCGGGAAAGCCGCGGCGCCCCTCGATCTCGACGAGGCACAGCCGACACGAACCGAACGCCTCAAGATGGTCGGTCGCGCAAAGTTTCGGCACGCGGACGCCCGCGTCGAAGGCGGCGCGCATCACCGAGGTGCCGGCCGGCACCGTCACGGGCACGCCGTCGATCTGGAGCGTGACGAGTTGGTCCGACGCCCGGGCTGGGGTTCCTGCATCGGGTTCCTGGGTCGAGTACATGGTCGCAGGGGTTGGGTCGCGGCGGAAACGGGTCAGTGGCGGCGGATCGTCCGGGAAGCCCGGGCGGGCGCACCGGGCACGGGCGGGCGCTGGAAATCCTCGGGGAAATGGGTCAGGGCGCTGAGCACCGGCGAGGGCGTGAGACCGCCCATCGCGCAGAGGGAGGCGTTGGAGAGCGTGTCGCAGAGGTCCTTCAACAGGGCGAGGTTCTCGGCGCGCTGCCGACCCTGGATCACCCGGTCGATCACCTCGACGCCCCGGGTGCTGCCGATGCGGCACGGCGTGCACTTGCCGCAGGACTCGATGGCGCAGAACTCCATGGCGTAGCGGGCCATGCGGGCCATGTCGACGGTGTCGTCGAAGGCCACGATGCCCCCGTGGCCCACCATGCCGCCGGCGGCGGCAAAGGCCTCGTAATCGAGCGGGGTGTCGAACTTCGACTCGGGCAGGAAGGCCCCGAGCGGGCCGCCCACCTGCACCGCCCGGAGCGGCCGACCGGAGGCGGACCCACCGCCGAAGTCGTAGAGCAGTTCGCGCAGCGTGACGCCGAACGGCACCTCGACCAGGCCACCCTGCTTCAGGTTGCCCGCCAATTGGAACGGCAACGTACCCCGGGAGCGCCCGGCACCGAACCCGGCGTAGTGCGCGCCGCCCTGGTCGATGATCGTCGGCACGGCGGCCAGGGTCATCACGTTGTGGATGAGCGTGGGCCGGCCCCAGAGACCGGACAGCGCCGGGATGGGCGGCTTCGGGCGCACCATGCCACGCTTGCCCTCCAGGCTCTCCAGCATGGCGGTCTCCTCGCCGCAGATGTAGGCCCCCGCGCCGCGTCGAAGATGCAGCCGGAAGGATCGACCGCTGCCCAGCAGGTCCGCACCCAGGTATCCGGCCGCCTCGGCGGTCTGCATCGCCGCCGTCAGGATGCGCTCGGCGTGCGGGTATTCGGACCGGAGGTAGACATAGCCCTCGGTCGCGCCGACGGCCACGCCGGCGATGGCCATGCCCTCGATCAGGGTGAACGGATCGCCCTCGAGGATCATGCGGTCGGAGAAGGTGCCCGAATCGCCCTCGTCGGCGTTGCAGACGACGTACTTCTGTTCGGCCCGGGCATTGAGGACGGTCTTCCACTTGATGCCCGCCGGGAAGGCCGCCCCGCCCCGACCGCGGAGACCCGATTTCGTGACCTCCTCGACGAGGTCCGCCGGTTGGGCCTGGAGCGCGGCCCGCAATCCCCGGCCGCCGCCATGGGCCTCGTAGTCGGCGATGCTCAGGGGATCGATGAGGCCGACGCGCCGGAAGCTCAGGCGCTGCTGCCGGGCCAGGTACGGGATGGCCTCGGGGGGACCGACGCGCAACCGATGGGCACCCCCCTGCAGGAATCCGGCATCGAAAAGCGACGTGACCTCGTGGGCCTCGACGGGTCCGTAGCCGATGCGGCCCTCGGGGGTGACCACCTCGACGAGCGGCTCCAGCCAGAAGAGGCCCCGGGAGCCATTGCGCACGAGGCGGACGGACAGCCCGCGCTCGGCGGCGATGCGGGCGATGGCCTCGGCCGTGTCGTTGGCCCCGACACCGATCGCGGCCGAATCGCCTGGGACATAAACCGTGACGCTCATCGGGCCCCTCCCCCGGCCGGGCGGAACCCGCCGATCCACCGGTCCAGCTTCTCCGAGGTCACCCGGCCCCGGACCTCGCCATCGACCATCACCGACGGGGCGCAGGCGCAGTTGCCGAGGCAGTACACGGGCTCGAGGGTCACGGCACCGTCGGGCGTCGTCTCATGGAAGCCCAGGCCATGCCGTTGGCCCAGATGCGTCTCGAGGGCCTCACAGCCCATGGCCTGGCAGGCCTCGGCCCGGCACAACCTCAGGATGTGTCGTCCCGGCGGCGAGGTGCGGAAGTCGTGGTAGAAGCTCAGGACCCCATGCACCTCGGCCTGCGACAGGTTGAGGGCCTCGGCAAGCCGGGGGACCGCCGCCGGCGGGACATGCCCCAGGGCGTCCTGGATGCCATGCAGCATCGGCAGCAGGGCCCCGCCCAGGGAACGGTTGGCTTCGATCACCGAGTCGATCGTCGCCAACGGATCCTGCGGGCTCCCGGGCTTCGGGTGCGGGGGACGTGCTGGGGGCCGTGATTCCATCGGAGGGATTCCTGTCCTGCGATGGTCGCCTCGCCGGCCTGCAGGTTCAAGGTCCGAGGTTCCGGTCCCTTCCGCATCCGGGCGGGATCCCGGACCTCAGTGCCTCATCGCCTCGGCCTTGAGGATGAGCGCCATCAGATCGTCCTTGAGGGCGAGTCGGCGGCGCTTGAGGTGTTCGGTGCGCTCGTCCGAGGCGGGTTCGACCTCGGTCTCGATCCGCACGATCTCCTCGTCGATGGCATGGTACTGGTCGAGCAGGTGCCGGAAGTGGGCGTTGGCCATCTTGAGCGCGTGGATGGTGTCCTTGTGCTCGGGCAGGTCGACGGCGATGGGGTGGTTCAGGATGGATTGCATGGCGGTGGTCTCCGTCACGGAGCCGGCCGGCGTTCCCGGGAGGCGCGGCACTCACCGCGGTCGAGAGAACCTTCCAGCGGATCCGTCGAGGAAAGCCTCCACCCGACGGTGCGATCCGGCTCGCCCGGCCTTGCCGGAGGGCGGACCGAACTTGTCACCGGGGGTCCCGGCTACTTGCCCAGGCAGAACTGGCTGAAGATGGAGTCGAGCAGGTCGTCGACGGAGGTCTTGCCGACCACGTCACCCAGGGCGTTGAGGGCCACCCGCAGCTCGAAGGCGACCAGTTCGAGGGTCAAGCCTTCCTCCAGCCCCGCGAGGGTCCGGCACACCGCCTGCCGGGCCCGCTGCAGGACTTGCTGATGCCGCACCCCGATGGCGACCCCGTCATCGCCTCCGACGACATCGCCCGAGAGCAGGCGCTCCTCGATCGCCCGCTCCAGGGAGTCCAACCCGTCCCCGGTGCGGCAGCTCACCGGGATCGTGCCCGGAAGGACACGGGCCTCCGGGAGATCGCACTTGTTGGCCACGCGTAGGAGGACCTTGCCCTCGCAGCCGGGGATGGGCGCCTCGGGGTCCGCTCCGGGATCGGCGGCATCCACGACGTGCAGGATCAGGTCGGCCTCGGCGGCCGCCTGCCGGCTGCGCCGCACCCCCTCCTGCTCCACCAGGTCATCCGATTCCCGGAGTCCGGCCGTGTCCACCAGCACCAGCGGGATCCCCCGGACCTGGGCCGACTCCTCGAGGGTGTCCCGGGTGGTGCCCGCGACGGGCGAGACAATGGCCCGCTCATGCCCGAGCAGGCGGTTGAGCAAGGACGACTTGCCCGCGTTGGGCCGGCCGACCAGCGCCGTGCGGACCCCCTGGCGCAGGAAGCGACCCTGCCGGGCCGTGCGCAACAGGGCATCGATGCCGCCGAGCGCCTGCGTCAGCTTCGAGGCCAGCACCGTGGTGGTGTCGGGCGTGATGTCCTCGTCCGGGAAATCGATGTGCGCCTCGAGGTGGGCGAGCACGGACATCAGGGCATCCCGGAGGTCCTCAATCCGCCCGGACAGCGCGCCGGCGAGCTGGGCCCGGGCCGACACCAGCGCCCGGTCGGTGCGGGCATGGATCAGGTCGGCGACCGCCTCGGCCTGCGCGAGGTCCATGCGCCCGTTGAGGAATGCCCGGCAGGTGAATTCGCCAGGCTCGGCCGGGCGGGCCCCGGCGGCCAGCAAGGCCTCGAGCACCCGCCGCGTGACCAGCAGGCCCCCGTGGCAGGCCACCTCCACGGTGTCCTCGCCCGTGTAGGATGCCGGCCCCCGGAAGACGGTGATCACGCCATCATCCACGCGGACGCCGTCGCGGTGGATTTCCCCAAAGACGGCCATCCGGGGCGTGAACGCGGAGGGGGGGCGGCCCCGGGAGGATCGCAGGCAACGGTCGGCGACACCGAGGGCTTCGCGACCCGACAGACGCAGCACCGCCAGTCCTCCGGCTCCCGCCGGGGTCGCCACGGCGGCGATGGTGTCCGAGGGGTTCATCGTGGGGCGCGACCGGTGGGCCGTTCAGACATGCCCACAGTTGCCGGCGGCATTCTCGTCATCCCGTCCCTGGAGCCAGAGGCGGGCCTTCTCGTAGCTGCGCTTGTGCAGGTAGTGCAGGAGGTCCGGCGAGGTTCCCGCAGGCAGCGCCCGGGTCAGCTCCGTCAATCGATGGACGATGGGCAGCACACTGGGCCGGGAGGCCCCCGGGACCGCGGGACCCGCCGACGTGGCGCAGGCCTCGAGGTCGATGAGCGTCTGCAGGATCTCGGATTCCAGGGTCGTCATGGATGGCCGTTCCCCTCGTGGAGGAACGCTCCATGCCTACCAGCCCCGGGAGGCGGGTTCAACGGGCTTCCCGGCCGGTCCCGCGTCCGGAGACGCCCATTCCGGCGGGCCCAGTGGACCCAGGATGGCCTGGTAGACCGTCATCGGCGCGTCCTCGGCCAACGCCTCCCTCGGAACCGGGATTGTGGCCAACCCGGTGAACGGGAAGATGCGTTGGAAGGGCGTCCAATGCCTGAGGTCCCGGGACACCTGGACGATGACCTGCTGCTGCTGGAACGACGGCCCGCTCACCCGGAGCAGGTCAGCGCCATCGCGACGCAGCCAGTCGATGACCAGCGGGGTCGGCGAGCTGCGGACCTTCAGGCGGACCTCCCGGTCGAGGGGCACCCACTGCCAATGGAAACCATCCTGGAGCGGGGGCAGTGCCAGCTTCTCGAACCAACCCTTCAAGGTCTCCGCCTGCAACAGACGCAACTCCGTCCCGTCGGCGAGTTGGCTGCCGCCCGCGGCGACCACTTCCAGGAGGCCACCCAGCTTCAGGACTCCCTCCACCTTCAACGCAACGCCGCTGGAAGTCGGCCCGAAACGGGCCACCGCACGCATCGTGCCGGAGCTCGTCTGCGTCCAATCCCCCCGCATGCGGGCGGGTCTGGCTGGATCCACCACCGCCACGGCGGCGTTGGTGATCCGGCCGGAAAGTTCGCCTGCGGCCACCAGTGTTCCACCCGTGATTTCCAATCCGGAGGGCGCCTCCAAGGCACCGCCGTCGACCTCCAGAGTGCCTGCCGTCTGCACCGACGGCGTCGTGAGCGACAGGCGGCCCTCCTCACCCACGAGGATCCGGCCGCCCAGGCTGATGCCACCCCGGGAGGACCGCCACCGGGTCGGTCCGTCGATCGAGAGGGATCCCTCGAGCGTCAGGGGTCCCTGGATCTCGCAGATCCCGGCGCCAGGAAGGACCTTCAGGAACCCGTCGGGCGCCAGGGTGGCACCCGCGTCGGGGATGCGGAGGCGACGCTCGCGGACAAGTCCGTGGGGTACCGCCCTTCCAACCGGCATCCCGGCCCGAGGAAGCGCAGCGACAAGTCTTCGGTCGACGCCGCATCGACGCGCGCCGAGGAACCCACCAACACCGGACGCGCAAGCACCTTGCCTCCCTCGTAGACAAACCAGCTCTGGTGGTAGAACTCGAAGCGACTGGTCGGATCGGCCGCACGGATCTCCCCGGCCACCTGGCGCAGGCGGGCCCCTTTGCCGATGACCCCAAGGCCCATGTAGGTGGAAGCCTCGATCGTGCCCCGGTTCACCCACTCCGCACCGTCCCGGCTGAACAGGAGCACGGACTTCAGGGAAACCACCCCGTCGTTCACCACATCGCCCTGGATGAACCGGTAACCCCCGGGCCCATGCTGGACCAGGATCCGCCCCTCGGGCCCCACCTCGATCCGCCCCGACTCCAGCGGGATGCCGACCGGCTGCGGCTCGTCGGCCGCCTCGAGGCGCAGCGTGCCATCCACCCGGAATCCCGCCGTGGGCTGGTTTCCGTCGAACCCCTGGACCCATCGGAGCACGCCCTGGGGGACATCATCGATCGCCCGGGCGGCCGGCAGGACCAGCGCCATGGCGAGGGCGCAGACCAGCACGGCGGGACGGCCCGGGAACCTCCGTCGCAGGGGCTGGGCCGATGGTGGGATGAGATTCATGGAAGGCATGGAGATGGCGAAGTCATCGAGGGCAGGGCCGGGGACACCGGGAACGCGCCCCGCCACCCGCCGGATGG
>JAJTFN010000110.1 GCA_021298285.1 Verrucomicrobium sp. | reverse complement strand
ACTCCGCCGCTGAGTCGGCCCCAGTGGGCCGTTCCCTTCCGGGAGACTGGCACCAGGTCAGCGCCGGGAAGGCCCGCCGGCCAGCAGGGCTCCGGCCAGCGTGAACACCGTCCAAGCCGAGGCCGGGATGTAGAGGCCGAACTCGGCGAACCCGTGGGTGAACCAGCCGAGCAGGCCCAGGAACACCGCCCATTCCACCCGACATCGATCCGCCTCCGGCCAGGCGTTCCAGGCCGGCGGCGAGACCGGTTCCTGGGCTGGCTGGAGACCCGGACCAGCCCCCCCGGCGGACCGGGACACCCGACGGCCCAGCGTCCACAACAGGCCGCCGATCCATCCCGTGTAGAGCACGAATCCCGGCAGCCCGGAGTCGCTGGCCTGTTCCAGGTAATCGTTGTGGACGAGGCGGGCCATCTCGGACTCCGGCGCCTTGAGCCGGGCGTAGGGCCGCTGGAAGGTTCCCGGCCCGCTCCCCCAGACCGGGCGTTCCCGGGTGTTCTGCAACGCCGCCTTCCAGTAGTCGGCACGGGCCACGGCGCTGGTCGCCCCCTTGGCGAAGTAACCGGCGAAGCGCAGGCCGAAGAGGCCGAGGCCCCCGGCCAACAGCAGCGCCACGAGGGCCACCTTGTTTCGGGCCGGTGCCGGCCGCAGCAGCAGGGCCACCGCCCCCACCCCGAGGGCCACCAGCCATCCCGCCTTGGATCCCGTCCAGTACAGGCACAGGACCCCCAACACGCCGAAGCTCCCCACCAGCAGCCACCGGACCGAACCCTTGAGGGAGGCCCCGACCGCGGCCAGCACCGCCAGCGCGGCCGGCAACAGCAGCAGGATCAGCCCGGCCAGCGCGTTCGGGTACACCATCGTGCCGTTGACGCGGGCGCGGCGCATCTTGTCGAGGATGGCCGGGTTGGCGATGTCGACGCCGTTGGTGCGGATCACCAGCAGGTTGGCCTTGAGTTCCGCCATGGACGCAGCCGTGAAATTGGTCCAACCCGTCGCCTCGCCCTCGAGGAGCACCTGATAGTCCTGCCGCAGTTCGAAGAGGTGCTGTTGGGCGGCCTTGTTGAGGCAAAGCCCGAAACCGGCGATGAGGCCGACCCAGAGCCAGCCGCTGCGCAGGGCCGGCCCGAGGGCGAGGAACCCCAGCCCGAAGCAGGCGACACAACCGGTCAACTGCGGCAGCGTCCAGCCGGTGAGCACCGCGTCGACCGAGCGCCCCGCCGACAGGGCCTGCCAGGCCAGCCACAGCACCGGCAACAGCAGCAGGAGGCCGGTCGATCGGTCCCGGCCGCGCAGGGCCTCCATCGGCCGCGTCGCCATGAGGCCCACCACCGTCAGCACCAGGAGCAGGGGCGCGGCGAGCCGGGAGGGCCAGGGCTGCTGCAGCCACTCGGCCAGGTCGCGGGGCATCGGGATCTGCGCCTCGAGGATGACCGGGTTGCCCCACTTGAGGATGGCCACCCCGAGGAACGCGCCAAAGACCAGGGCGAAGAGCCGCAGGCCCCCGGGGGCCGACATCCCGCCCGACGGGGCACCCGCGGCCCGGGCGGAAGCCGGACCACCGGCGGCGGCGCTGGAGGCGGGGCTGCTCACAGGTGCAACCTCAAGAGGCCGACCTCGAGGGCCAGGGCCTCCTGGACGTTGGTGTGGAGGAGCCGCTGGGTGCCTTCCCAGTGCTCCAGGTTGGTCTGGGCCTGCTCCCGACGGAGCCGTGCCGCCACCGCCTCGGTGGCCGTCTCCAGCGTGGGGAAGAACGCCGCCTGATCGTTCACCCCGCAGGCCTTGAGCCACACGTCCCGCAACCAGGCCTGCAGCCCGGCGAGGTACTCGCCCCGTCGCCGACGGTACTCGGCCTCGATGGCCGCCGTCAGGGCGTCCTCCCACTGCTCCTTCTGGGCGGGCGTGGCGTCGGGGTATTTCGCCAGCGGCGAGGCGGCCGTGCATTGCTCCTCGATGCGCTCGCGGGCCGCCCCCAGCGACTCCAGCAGCGTGCCGAGCAACTGGTAGCGGGCCAGCACGCCGGTGGATCCCGGGGCGGCCTTCCGGGCGAATTCGGTCACCCAACGGGCCACTTCGTCGCCCGCGCGGAAGGGCCGGACCCCGAAACCGACCCGTTGGCAGCGAGACAGGATGGTCTCGAGCAGGCGGCCCGGCTCGGTCGTCAGGAGGATGAGCACCGAGCCCGGCGGCGGCTCCTCGAGGGTCTTGAGGAAGACGTTGGCCGCCGTGGTGTTCATGCGGTCGGCGCCCGAGAAGACCACCATCTTGTGCCGTCCCTGCATGGGCTTGAGGGTGATCGTGCGCACCACCTCGCGGGTCTGGTCGGCGCTGATCTGGCGGGACTTGTTCTCGGGCCGCACCCAGGTGACGTCGGCGTGGTTGCGGGCGGCGATGCGCTCGCAGTTGGCACACCGCCCGCAGGGCGCCATCGGCGTGCCCCCGGGAGACCGCTCGGGCGGCGCGGCGCAGTTGAGGGTCTGGGCCAGCGCCTCGGCCCCGGCCTCGAGCGAGTCAAGGTCGTCGCCGAAGAACAGGTACCCATGGGCCAAGCGGTCCCGCGACAGGCTGCGCCGCAGCAGCTCCCAGGCTTTGGAGGAGGCGAGATCCTGGTCCATGGATTCGGGCGATGGAGCTGGCCGGGCGGCTACTTCTTGGCGATCTCCTTGGCCCAGCTGTCCTTGAGTCCGATCGTCCGGTTGAACACCAGCGGCACCGAGGCCGGGGCGACCCCGGTCGGCGAATACGGCACGTCGAGGGCGAAGTAACCCAGGCGCTCGAACTGGAACCGGTCGGTCTGGCGCGCCTCGGCCAGGGAAGGCTCCAGCAGGGCCGTGACCGTGGTGGCGCTGTCGGGATTCAGCACCGACTTGAAGTCGCGCCCGTCGGCCTCGGGTGCCTCTTCGGTGAAGAGCCGGTCATAGAGCCGCACCTCGGCCCGGAGGGCATGCGCGGCGCTGGCCCAATGGATGGTTCCCTTGACCTTCTTGGCGGCATTGGCGCCCCCGGTCCGGGTCTCGAGGTCGGCCGTGCAGCGCAGCTCGACGATGGCTCCCGCGGCGTCCTTGACCACCTCGTCGCAGCGGATGATGCAGGCGTACTTGAGGCGCACCTCGCCGCCCGGGCGCAGCCGGAAATACTTCGGCGGCGGCACCTCCATGAAGTCGTCGGACTCGATCCACAGCTCGCGGGTGAAGGCGATCTTGCGGGTGCCCAGCTCGGGCTGGGACGGGTTGTTCACCGCGTCGAACCAATGGGTCTCCCCCTCGGCGATGTTGGTGAGCACCACCTTGATGGGCCTCAGGACCGCCAGGCGGCGCAGGGCCACGAGGTTCAGGTCGTCGCGGAGACAGCCCTCGAACACCGACACCTCGGTGAGTCCGTTGTACTTGGTGACGCCGATGGCCGCGGCGAAGGCGCGCAGGGCCTCGGGCCGGACCCCCCGTCGGCGCAGGCCGCTCAAGGTGGGCATGCGGGGATCGTCCCATCCGGTCACCAGGCCCTCCTCGACGAGCTGCAGCAGCTTGCGCTTGCTCATCACCGTGTAGCCGAGGCTCAGGCGGGCGAACTCGATCTGGCGCGGCAGCGTGCGCGGGAGGTCGAGCGACTGGAGCACCCAGTCGTAGAAGGGCCGGTGGATCTCGAACTCCAGCGTGCAGATGGAATGGGTGATGCCCTCCAGGTAATCGCTGATCGGGTGGGCATAGTCGTACATCGGGTACAGGCACCAACGGTCGCCGGTCCGGTGGTGCGTGGCATGGCGGATGCGGTACAGGGCCGGGTCGCGCAGGTGGATGTTGGGCGAGGCCATGTCGATGCGGGACCGCAGGGTGCGGGTGCCGTCGGCGAACTCGCCCTTCCGCATGCGCTCGAAGAGGTCGAGGTTCTCCTCCACGGAGCGGTCGCGCCACGGGCTGGGCCTGCCGGGCCGCTCGGGCACGCCCCGGTATTCGGACATCTGCTCCGGGGTCAGGTCGCAGACGTAGGCCTTGCCGCGGCGGATGAGTTCCACCGCGAAGGCGAGCATCTGCTCGAAATAATCGGAGGCGAAGAACGGCTCCAACGGTCGCCCGGAGGCCTCGGCAGGCAGCAGCGCCGTGCCACTGACATCGCCGGGCACCTTGCGGCCCAGGCGGTCATCGGCCCAGCCGCGGATGAGCCAATCGACATCGGCCTGGATGGACTCCACATACTCCACCTCCTCCTTGGTCGGGTTGGTGTCATCCATCCGCAGGTTGCAACGGCCCCGGGTCTCGCGGGCGATGCCGAAGTTGAGGCAGATGGACTTGGCGTGGCCGATGTGCAGGTAGCCATTGGGCTCCGGCGGGAAGCGGGTGACGCTGAGCGGATGCTTCCCCGACTGCAGATCCTCCGCGACGATGTCGCGGATGAAGTCTGCCGGCGCGGCTGGCGGCGTGGGTGCGGATTCCGACATACGAATTCGGCCGGGAGTCTTACGGCCACCCCCGGGGAAGTCGAGAACCTCGGACGGGGGCGACTCATGCCCAAATGCCCCAAGCCCGCGCCCCGCGCCATCGCACAGGCTCAACGAACCATCGGAGGCTCGGCAAACCAAACATCTGGGCCAAGGGGACGGTGGCTGGAAGTGGCCCCGGTCCTGATCGGGGTACCGCTGATCTGGGCGGTACGAAAACGATTCCCACTGTCGACGCTGCTGCTGGTGCTGATCTGCCTGCACGCCGTGGTGCTGCTGGTGGGAGGCCATGACACCTACGCGCTGGTGCCGGCCGGCGAATGGGCGAAGGCGTGGTTCGGTTGGCAGCGGAACCACTACGACAAGCTCGGGCATTTCGCCCAAGGCTTCGTGCCGGCCATCCTGACCCGCGAGATCCTGCTCCGGGCGTCTCCGCTCGGGAGCAGCCGATGGCTGGGCTTCCTGGTCGGCTGCGTCTGCCTCGCGTTCTCCGCCTTCTACGAGCTGATCGAATGGGCGACGGCCTTGCTGACAGGCTCGGCGGCCGACGCGTTCCTGGGCACCCAGGGCGACCCGTGGGACACGCAGACCGACATGCTGATGGCGCTTTTCGGTGCCGTCGCCGCGCTCACGCTGCTTCGGCGGTGGCACGACCGCAGCCTGGCGGCCGTGACCTCCCACGCGCCCACGGATCCGCCCTGAGGCTGGAATCGACTCCGGGGAACGAGGACCGGTTTCCATCACGCCTGGCGACCGTCGAGGATCCCTCGGATGGCATGGCCGGTTGCATTTCCCGGGCGACTCCGGGAACCTCACCGAGGCCTTCCAAGAAAAACAATTCACCCATGACCCCATGACGCCATCCGTGGACCAGGGATGGAAAGGCGCGATCCATGAGCCCAGCCTCCCGCCGGACGGGCAGGTACACCGCCAGTCGCCCTCGCTCCGCGCCAAGGCGGTCGCCGTTGTCCTTCTGGTTCTCGGCATGCTGACGGGCCCCGTTGGCGGCGACCTTCGCGGCGATGAGGCGGCGCTCGACCTGAAGGGTCGGATCCGGACGAGCGACGGACGAGCGGTCACGAATGCGAACGTGTTCATCCTCACGGCCGGGCCGCGCGTTGGGACGGGCGCCCTGTGTCCGTCCTGTTACCCGGACTGCCGAAAACGCGCCCAATCGGACCAGGACGGCCAATTCACGATCCCCTCGGTGAATGGTTCCCTGCTCTTCCGCCTGTTGGTCGTCGCGCCCGGCTTCCAACCCTCCATCCACCCTCGCACCGATCCTCGGACCGGTCTGCTCGATGTCGTACTGAGCGCGCGAACCACGAACCACCCACCGGACCGGACAATCCTGGGTCGCGTGGTCGACGCCCAAGGTCGCCCCATGGCCGAGGCGGTCGTTTCGATCGATGTCACCGAGATGGGGAGCAGCCAATCCAGCGCGCCTCCCGAAGGAACCGACCCGTTGGCGATCACCGACGAGGCGGGCGACTTCGCGTTGGGTTCGGCCGGTTCGTTCGACGCCATGGGATTGACCATCGAGGCGAGGACGAAGGCTCCGGGACGCTTTGCTGGAGTTCGGCCGGGGCGGCAGAGGCGGACCTTCGTGTTGACCGAGGGCGCCTCGATCGTCGGGAGGGTGGTGTCGGCGGGACAACCCGTGCCCAATGTCGTGATCGGTGCCTGCGGAAAGGATCGAACGATGGGGAATTTCGTCGGCAGCTTCTCCGTGGCGACAGGCGCTGACGGTCGGTTCGCCCTGACAGAACTGCCCCCGAACCACATGTATTTCGTCTACGGAGGGATGGAATCGCTCAGCGGGCGAGGCACATTGCCCTTGAAGCATATCCGGTCGGGCGCAGACGGCGCGACGCTGGACCTCGGCGACCTCACAATCCGACCCGGACACCGGCTTGCCGGCCGATTGAAGTTGTCCGATCGCGACTCGCTGCCCCAGGGAACGCGTCTTCTGGTCGGCCGCGACCAGGCCTGGGACTGGATCACACTCACCCTCGGAGCGGACGGGCGATTCGACCTTGCGAATCTGCCTCCGGGCGAAACGCTGAGTCTGTCGACCCGTGTGCCGGGTTACCGGACATCCGAGGCCAACGGGATTCAAAACGCGCGAAATGACCGCCTGGAGGGTCGCCTCGATGCCGACAAGACCAACCTGCTGTTCGTCCTCGAGCCAGGCGAGGCGAGGTTCGACGCTCTCGATGACGAAGATTTGGGGCAGCCGGCCAGATCGCCGCTGGCTGGAGCCGAATGGAAGCGCGAGCGACCGGCCGGCTGGGTGATCTCTGGAAAGGCCGTGGATGCGGAGACCGGAGAACCCTTGCCTCGTTTCCGGGTTTCAGTGGGCAGGACGCTGTCGGCAACCGACCCGGCGTTTTTCGTGTCGTGGCTGAAGCGCCGGGGGGCCGACGGCACGGGGGGTCGGTATGTCGTGGAACTCCCAAGGTCGACCAAATTCGCGGTCCTGGAGGCCGAGGCCGAGGGGTATCTGCCGGTGCGCTCGGAGGCGCTGAAGCCCGGTCAGACGAATCACGGGTTCCGGATGACCCGGGGAAACGGTCCGTCAGGGGTGGTCTTGGGCGTGGATGGCCGGCCGGCTGCCGGCGTGGCCGTGGTTCATCTCGGCTCGGGTCAGCAAGCCCGACTGCCGCATCAGGGTGCCATGTGGGTTTACAACGCGACGAAGGACGAGTCGGTCACGGATGGGCTGGGGCATTTCAAGTTCAGTCCCAAGTACGGGCCCAGCGAAGTCTGGATCGCCACGGAGGAGGGCTTTGCCTGGAAGGCTGCGAAGGATCTGACCGGGACCAATGGGATCCAGCTCGAGCGGTGGGCCAGTGTGCACGGCAGGATCGTCCGCGATCGTCAGGGAATCCCCGACGAACCAATCGAAATTCATTTCGAAGGGCGAGACGGTGGAGACCGGCCCTATGTCAACCTTGAAGGCACCCGGGCCGACGAGTCGGGGCGATTCCACCTGAAGCGGGTGCCGCCCGGGAAACTCGTGATTGCGACGCGGGAAGCCATTGAAGTTGGACCGTTGAAAGGCGCCTGGAGCCTAGTGCCCCAGCTCACGGTGCATTTGAAGCCCGGGGAAGACCGTCTTCTGGAGGACCTGGAGAAGTCTGAGCATGGCCGTTTACCGGACGGCACCGACCGGGGCGTGGCGACAACCTCTTCGCAGGCCGGGTTCCTGCCATGGCTCATGCCCGGTGTGCTGGCCGCAGGAGCCCTCGTGGCCCTGATGGCGTTCAAATCGGGGCGCGCCCGGTAGGAGGGGACTGCGAAGGGGCTCCTCCCCGGGGCTCATGGCCGTTGGATCAGCCGGATGAATCGGGACGTTTCGGCAATCGTCCCGAGGGCGACGTCGAGAGTTCGGGCACCTTTGGGGAGGGTGGCGTGCGGAACCCAGCGCACCAGATCCTCCGAGACCTCGACGCCAAACTCGGCCCGCGCCTCGGTGTCCAAATCGATCCGGAGAACGCCCGGCCTGAGGGATTCGTCCATCGAGACCCGCAAGGACGGCCCGGCGGCCGGGGCCGCCTGGACGCGGTCGATGGCCGCGCGGAACCGCTCGATCGGCGACTGGGTGGATCCGTAATTCTGCAGGGTATCGAGCAGTTCCCAGGGACGGGCGTTGGGAGAATTGGTGACTCCGTTGATGATGGCGAAGATCGGCTGCCCGCCGTCGGCGAAACGTCGGGCCAGCATCCGTTGGGTGTCCTGGAGCACCGGGTCGAACCCGTACCGCTGGATGAACGCGGTGGTGGCGGTGCGATCCCGTGACTGGGTGTCCGCCTGGAGGTTGAGGGCGATGTGGACCACGGGAATCCCGGCAGGATTGCCGCCACGGTTCCGATAGTGATCCACGATGCCGTCATCCACCTGGGGTGCGGCGGCCACGCAGAAAGGGCACCAGTGGGCGAACCACTCGAGAAAGACGATGCTCCCCGTGAAGTCCGAGAGCCGGACCGGCTTCCCGGTGGTGCGATCGGTGAGCGTGAACTCGTCGACGAGGTCCCCGACGGCATAGCGGGACTGGCCCCAGGCGGGGGACACGGAGGCCAGGAGCCACAGCACGGTGGCGAGGGCCTGACGAGGACGGAGGCTTCGGGGGAGGAGGTTCATGGAGTCTCGGGGATCGGGAGTGCTTTTGGGGAACGGGGTCCGGGCGCCAGACGCTAGAATTCCCAGCGGTAGGATGCCTGGAGGGAGAGGAAGACGCGGTCGCGGTACAGGTTGGCGAAGAAGGCGGTGTTGAAGGCCACCGACTCGTAGTTGGACCAATAGGGCCCCGCGCTCAGGTACACGGTGTGACCCGGACGGGACCAGCGGAACCCCAGGTTGAGCTCGGCCGACTCGAGCGGCGGGGCCGAGGTCGAGAACGAGATGCTGTTCTCCACCTCGCCATTGTCCCGGTAGCCACGAGCCCGGCCCACCGCATGCCAACCCTCCTGGAACTCCCACTCGATGCCCACTCCTGTCCACCAGCCTTCAAAGCGCCGTTGCGCATCCCCGTTGAGTTCCTCCCACGTGTAGCCTGCGTCGAAGCGCAGCACCCAGTCGGGACCGAGGGCCAGATTCGCCTCGCCGGTGGATGACCATCGAGGCCGGCGCTCCACCTGGTCGGCTACCCTCAGGGCGGTGCGGGTCTTCAGCCAGGGTGTGACCGCCACCTCGAGGCCAAGGCGGTGGCTTCGGGTGTCGAGGTGGCTCCGCAGCGGGCGGACGTCGATGAGGGAGCCGTTCTCGTCGAGGATTTCGGCATAACCCGGGGCGATGCGATCCAGCGCCAGTGCAGTCTCCACCTGGATCCACAGTCGGGTCGGGATGGTTTCGTGACGGACGCCCATGCCACCGGCCAGCCCAGCAGGATCCGGGGTCCTCAGACCTGGCAATCCCTCGAAGAATTGGGTGTACCATCGGGAAACCCAGGCGCTGCGGTAGGATTGGAAACCCTCATACGCGGAGGCATCGGCAAGAAGCGTCCACCGTTGGTCGACCGGCCTTGCCAGGTGCAGTCCAACGCCCACGCGGGACTCCTCAAGACGCTCCGGTCGCCCGAAGAGATCGAAGTCTACCGGCACGTAATCGACCCCGAACCAACCGCCGCCGACTTCGGCACGCACCCACGTTTCACCCAACTGGACTCCGGTTGCGGTGGATCCCTGGAAGAGCTGGACGTCCCCGGCGGAGAGG
>JAJTFN010000109.1 GCA_021298285.1 Verrucomicrobium sp. | reverse complement strand
GGGTGGGCCCGATGGGCGGGCCCGTGCGCTCAGAGATGACGGATGTGGCCCTTGTACTTCTTCAACAGCCGGTCGTTGTGGTCGTCTCCCTGGGTGTTGCTGCTGATGTAGATCTCGGGCTCCACCCCGCGGCGGACGAGTTGCTCGATGGCGTGCACCACGATCAGGTTGATGATGAGGATGCCCGTGATGGTCGAGGGCGGCCCGATCCGGTGCGGGAACCCCTCGATCCCCATCGCCGCGTCGCCATCGACGCCACAGTTGTCGATGACCAGGTCGGCCACGTCGGCCAGGCGTTTGCCTGAGGGGTGCCGCGAGGGCCAGCGGCGGGTCTGGTCGAGGTTGGTGATGGCCACGGTCTTCAGTCCCCGGGCCTTGCCCTCCAGGACCATCTCGATGGGCACCGCGTTGCGTCCGCCGTTCGAGGCGACGACCAGCAGGTCGCCGGCGGCGACCGGGTACTGGTCGAGGATGGCCTTGGCGCGTCCCTGCTCGCGCTCCAGGTAGGTGGCCTCGATCGCATTGAGGTGCATCATGAGCGTCTCCTCGAGGATGGGCACGGCCCGAGCCAGGTGCCCCGCCCGGTAGAAGATCTCCTCGGCCACCATGTGCGAATGCCCCGTGCCGAAGGCGTAGAGGAACCGCTCGGCTGCCAGCGAGTCGGCCAGCCAGTCGCCGGCGGTGGTGATGGCGGTGCGCTGGGTCTGGGCCACGCGGTCGAACTGGTCGCGGGCCACGGAGACGAACTGGTCGTAGGCGGACATTCCCGCTGTTGAACGCCTTTGTCGGTGGCGGGGCAATCCCAAATTCCGGGTCCGGATCGTCCTGCCGGAATGATCCCGGCCATCGGGAGGATCGCACCGTGGGCGCCGGAGGCGGCCGGTGGCACGGGGATCCTGGAAAGGGATGGCGCCGTGACCCGGGTTTGACCCTTGTCGTGATGGACCCATAGTGTGCATCAAGATGTCGGCCGTACTTGAGACGCAGCCAGGGATCCCAGAAGCGCTTTCCGTCGCCGACTGGGAGCCTGTGATCGCTCCCGCCCGGGAGTTCCTCGCCCGGGTGTCGGAGACGCTCGAGGCGCAGGTCGACGAATTCGATTCCGAGATCGCCGAGTACGCCCGCTACGCCCTCGAGAACCAGGGCAAGCAACTGCGTCCCACCCTCGTCGCGCTCTCCGGAGGGGCAGTGGGCCCCCTGACCGACGATTCGGTCGCCGTGGCGGTCATCATCGAGATGATCCACCTGGCCACCCTGGTGCATGACGACATCATGGACGAGGCCAGCATGCGGCGGCGCCGCGCCACCCTGGCCGCCAAGTGGGGCAACCAGGTGGCCGTTCTCCTGGGCGACTGCCTCTTCGCCCACGCCCTCAAGTTGTCGGCCGACCTGCCGAGCGCCGAGGTCTCCCGGTTGGTCGCCTCGGCCAGCGGCCGCGTCTGCGCCGGCGAGATCCTCCAGAGCCACCGCCGACGGCGCTGGTCCGTCGATCGGCCCGATTATTTCAAGGTCATCGAGATGAAGACCGGCGAGCTCTTCGCCCTCGCCTGCGACCTGGGCGCCCGGCTCTCCGGCGGAAGCCCTTCCGAGGTCTCTGCGCTGCGGCGGTACGGGATGTCCCTGGGCACCGCCTACCAGATCTACGACGACTGCCTCGACCTTTACGGAGTCGAGTCCGCGGCGGGCAAATCGCTGGGCACCGACCTGGCGAGCGGCAAGGTCACCCTGCCGCTGATCGTGGGCCTCGACCATGCGAGTGCCGACGAGCGCCAGCGCCTGATCGGCTGGCTGGAGGACTGGCAACCCGAATTCTTCCCCCGGGTGCGGGACCTTCTGGAAGGCCACCGGGCCCTGGAGCGGTCGCGCGAGGTCATCACAGGATTTTTGAACGACGCCGACCGGGCGCTGTCTCAGTTGAAGCCGGGCCCGCAGGTCGAGGCGTTGTCAGCGTTGAACCGATTCCTTGCGCGACAAACCGACTTGCTTGCCGGCTCCTGAGCCGTGAGCGTCGCTGCATTGATGGATCCGATCGCCGAGTCGACCGTGTCGACCCGTGTCCCGTTGCGCACCCTGCCGCGTACCCCGTCGGGTGCCGACTCGGGCACGGAGGTGGCCCATTGGGTGCGACGGGCGCAAGCCGGCGACCTGGCGGCCTACGACCATCTGGTGTCCGAGTTTCGTGAGCGGATCTACGGGTTGTGCTACCACATGACCGGCCACCACGAGGACGCCAACGACCTCGCCCAGGACGCCTTCGTCAAGGCCTGGCAGGCGCTGCGGAACTTCAAGGGCGACTCGAGCTTCTACACCTGGATCTACCGGATCGCGGTCAACACCTGCCTCAACCATCTCAAGCTGCGGCGCAACCGGACTCAGCACCTGAGTCTCTCGCCGAGCTGCAGCGCCAGCTCAACGAGGCGATGCTCAAGCTGTCGGAAGATCACCGGACCGTGGTGACCTTGCATGACATCCAGGGATTGCCCCACGACGAGATCGCCCGGATCCTCGGGATCAACCCCGGGACCGTGCGATCGCGGCTCTTCTATGCCCACCAGCAACTCCAGGGGTGGTTGTCCGACTGGATGAAATGACCCCGACGGGATGACGCCTCGCGACCTTGCCCCAAGCCCACCACCCCGCCCATCCCACCCCCAAGACTCTCCGATCCCGACAGAACGACAGGCCATGAACGAGGAAGAATCCAACGAGAGGCTCCGCCAGTTGCTTCGTCTCAAGCGTCACGAGGTGCCGCCCCCCGGTTACTACCCCCGCTTCCAGGACGGCGTGCTGGGTCGGATCCGGGCCCTGGAGGCCGAGCGGGCGCGCTCGTTCTGGCATCGATGGTTTCCCCGGGTTTCCGTCGGGTCGGTCGCGGAGTGGGGACGGCGGCCCGCCTTCCTGAATGTCGGTGCAGCGGCGGCGTTGTTGGCTGCCGTCGCGGCATGGTCTTGGATCGATTCGTCGACCGCCGTCGATTCCCGGGTCGAGTCTTCCGGAAGCATCGCCTCGGAAGCCGCGCTGCCGGTCGGGTCATCCGACGTGGACCTGCCGCCCCCGCCGCCTGTTTCTCTTGGCCCCGAGGTGGCCGAGGTCGGCGCCTGGCGGACCCCGGAGGCAGCGGCGACTGCCGCCGTCCCGGCGGTCGATCCGGCCTGGGCGTCCGGCCTGGCTTTCCCCAGCCCGCGGGTGTCTTGGAGCGCCCGCTCCAGGTCGCCGGTTCCGGCGGCGGGGTTCTCGTCCACGAACCCATTGCCTGAGGGGTTGTTCCGGTTGCCCGATGGCGCGGGCGTGGAGTCCTATCGGGTGCGCTTCACGGGATCTTCCCGCTGAGTTTCCGCTGAGTTCCTGAGTGGTAGGCGGGAGGAGGGAGGAGGGGGAGGATCGCGCCTGCGAGGGTGTCTGATCCCAGGTGGAGTATCCCAAGGGCGTATCCGTACCGGAGAGGCCGATGGTCTCCCTCCTTGGGTCCGCCGAAAGGAGGTGCCCCGGGGCCGACAGAAAGTTTCCGTCCGGACCGGACTCAGCTGGTCTTCACGAAGAACACGGTGAACTTCTGCTCACCGCTGCCGAAGGTCCAGGTGAGTCGGCCGGTCTCGTTGATGCTCGCGTCCAGCGCCACCTTCATCCCCTGCGCATCGACGCCGAGTTGGTAGCGGCCGTCGGCCCGGGTCCAGGTGCCGTCGAAGGACTTGAGATTCTGGATGAAGTCGAGACCCGGAGGCAGCTTGGGGGCCTTGACGACCTTGACCGGAGCGGGCTGGGGCGTGGAGGCCGCCCCGGGGGGGCGCATTCCGTACCGCGCCATCATTGCATTCTGGGCTGACATGGCGCTGTTCTCCGCCTCCGCGCCTTCGTTCGGCTTCGGGGCAGGTGCCGCCGGCGGGGTGATCTTGATGGAAAACCGCCCGTCGGTGTAGGCGACCATCGTGGCCCCGGAGAGCACCGGGCCCAGCGCCGCGCGAACCGCCCGCATGTCGGCCGGGCTGAGGTTCAGGCGGTCCCGCTTGAGCTGGGTGAACACCGTGCCCGCGTCCAGCCGCCAGCGTCCGAGGATCTTCTCGTCTTCATACTGAGGCGAAACGCCGGTCTCGAGGTACTTGCGGAAGTCCTTCAGGTCGACCTTGGAGAAGGTCTCCCGGAGCGTGGGGCTGGAGAGCACGGCCTGGGCCTTCGGGTGGTTGAGCACGGCCGCCAGGGCGGGCTTGCCCTGGATCATCTTCAGGAACTCGGCGTCCGACCCGATCTCGGTGAACTCGGCCTGGGAGCCCAGCCCGAGGAAGGGCGGGTAGTTTTCGGCGCGGCCCTGGACCAGCGGGTTCGCGTGGAGGATGCCGAGGATGTCGGAGACCTCGTAGTATTTGGCCGGCTGGTTGTCCATCGCGGCGAAGGTCCGGGACCAGCCGGTGGATTCCATCTCGGTGCGCAGCTGGGCGATGTAGCGGATGGCGGTGGCCTCGCCGGTGTCGCTGGTCACCTGGGTGATGAGGTAACCCTGCCGGTACACGTAGTTCCCCACGCCGAAGAGCACGCAAATGCCCGAGATCAGTCCCACAAACAGCCCGAGGGCCTGGTTGGTGCGCTCGAAGGCGGCCCGGGTGGGTTCGTCGGAGCGGTACTTGAAGTGGAGGGCCACCGGCCGGTGCGCCGCCACGCCCAGCCCGAGGAAGACCAGGGTCAGGAGGCTGAAGACGATCACGCCCGGGAGGATCGCCAGGTCGACGACATCCTTGACCCCCATCAGGGAGAGGCCGGCTCCCACCGGACCGCCGAGCACGCCCGTGAGCGCCAGGCCAAGGATGGCTCCGACGAAGCCGATGCCCCAACGAATGGCCCCTGCCTGGTGGCCCAACAGGCCAAACCCGCCGACCAAGACGACCGCGACGACCCAGATAAGCATGCCCAAAGGCTAGAAAGTCCCGTGCCAAGGCGCACGCGGAAAATCCGGTTTCGGCGGGACTTGCGGTCCGGGCCGATGGTTTCCATGGTCTGCCTCCATGAGTCTGCTGCCCTTCGGAGACCTGCCACCCCACCGCCCGCGGCGTTTTGTGCCAACCGGTCTCGCGTTGGGCAATTGGGAGGCGGTGTCTCCCCTGTTCGACCAGTTGGATGCCCGAGCCTCCGGGTGCGACACCGTGGAATCCCTCGAACGCTGGCTGCTGGATGCCGGGGAATTGTCCTCGGCCCTCGACGAGGAGCGTGCCCGTCGCTACATCGCCAAGACCTGCCACACCGACGACGCCGAGGCCGAGAAGGCCTACCTGCAGTTCGTCGAGGTGATCGATCCGGCCCTCAAGCCCCGCCAATTCTCCCTGGCCGAACGCTTCCTGAACCATCCGCTGAGGTCGCGGTTGCCGAAGGACCGGTACGAGGTCTTCGACCGGGCCACGGCCCTGCAGGTCGAGTTGTACCGGCCAGAGAACATCCCCCTCGAGACCGAGGAGGCCAAGGTCGGCAACGAGTACAACAAGCTCAGCGGCAGCCTGACCGTCCCGTTCCGGGGCGAGGAGAAGACCCTCGTGGCGATGGGGCGCTACCAGGAGGAGCCCGACCGGGCGCTGCGGGAGGAGGCCTGGCGCCTGGTCGCCGCCCGCCGGGTGCGCGAGGCCGACCGCTTCGACGGGTTCCTCGACGAATTGATCCGCCTCCGCGACCGGATCGCCCGCAACGCCGGCTTCCCCGACTACGTGGCCTACGCCTACCGGATGCGCGGCCGCTTCGACTACGGACCCGCCGACTGCCTCCGCTTCCACGAGGCCATCGAGACCGAGGTGATGCCCGTCTTCCGTCGGTTGCAGGCGCAGCGCCGCCGGAAGCTCGGCGTCGATCGCCTGCGCCCGTGGGACACCCAGGTGGATCCCCTCAACCGCCCGCCGCTGCGCCCCTTTGCCGACTCGGCCGGGATGGAGAGCGGCGTGCAGACCGTGTTCGACCGGATGGATCCCCGGCTGGCGGCCGGATTCCGAGACATGCGCCAGAAGCGCCTGCTCGACCTCGACAACCGCAAGGGCAAGGCCCCGGGCGGCTACCAGTACACCCTCAGCGAGGCGCGCCTCCCGTTCATCTTCATGAATTCGGTCGGCCTCCAGCGCGATCTGGAGACCATCCTCCACGAGGCCGGACACGCCTTCCATGCGCTGGCCTGTCGCGACGAGGATTTGCCCGCCTACCGCGAGGCGCCGATCGAGTTCTGCGAGGTCGCCTCGATGGCCATGGAACTGCTCGGGGCCGAGCACCTCGACGTGTTCTACCCGCCCGGGGATGTCGTGCGCGCACGCACCGTGCATCTCGAGGGCGTCATCGGTGTCTTCCCGTGGATCGCCACCGTCGACGCCTTCCAGCATTGGCTCTACACCCATCCCGGCCATTCGCGCGACGAGCGCCGGGCGGCATGGCTGTCCCTCATGGACCGCTTCGGCGGCGACATCGACTGGTCGGGCTGCGAGGACGCCCGGGCCAACCTCTGGCACAAGCAGCTGCACATCTTCCTCTACCCGTTCTACTACGTGGAGTACGGCATCGCCCAGCTCGGGGCGCTGCAGGTCTGGGTCAACGCGCAGCGGGATCCCGCCAAGGCCCTGGCCGACTACCAGGCGGGCCTCGCCCTCGGCGGCAGCCGGCCCCTGCCGGAGTTGTTCGCCCGGGCGGGCTGCCGGTTCGACTTCGGTCGGGACACGGTGCGGCCCCTTGTGGCGCGTGTGTCCGAGGCGCTGGACCGCCTGGCGGCCTTGCCCCCGGCGGCCTGAAATCTCCCGCAGGGGAGCGGCCATCTGAGACCGGAGGTCACGGGAACCGTGAGATGTTCCCGGGCCTCCCGGTGCTCAGAGCGCCTCGGCAAGCGCCTCGACCAGGGCCTCGTCGGGCAGGCGAACGGGGTTGCCCTTCATGCTGCTGGAGGCCTGGGCGGCGGCGACCAGGGCCGGAAAATCCGCCGGGCTGATGCCGTGGTGGGAGAGCCTCGGGACCTTCCAGGCGGTCACCGATTCCCGGATCCACCGCAGGCCATCCTCGGGCGGTGCGTCGGGGTGCCCGGTGAGCCAACCGAAGGCCTGCCGGTATCGCGCGATGGCCGGATGATCAGGCCCGATCCGCCTCAGGGCCTCGAGGTTGACCCGGCACACCGGGGCGAGCAGCGCCGCGCACACGGCGCCGTGGGGCGCCCGGCCGAAACGCCCACCGATCGGCCCGGCCAGCCCGTGGACCGCCCCGAGGCCCGCATGGGCCAGGGCCAGGCCGCTCAGGTACGCCCCGAAGGCCAGGTCGGTCCGCGCCTCGAGGTCGTCGCCGTGGGCGATGGCCCGTCCCAGCGAGCGGGCCACCCGGGGGATCCCCTCGCGTGCGCAGGCGTCGGTCATCCCGTTGGCCCGGCATCCCACCCACGGTTCGAGCAGTTGGGTCAGCGCGTCCAGTCCGGTGCAGGCCGTGAGGTCGGCAGGCAGGCCGACGGCCAGCGCCGGGTCGATGACCGCGGCCCGGGGCACCATGCGGGGACTCCGGAGGCTGACCTTGAGCGCATGGGCGGGCGAGGCCAGCACGGCGTTGCGGGTGGCCTCGGAGCCCGTCCCCGCCGTGGTGGGCAGCGCAAGGACGGGCAGGGGGTCGCGCTCGAGGGGCAGGCCTTGGCCGACGATCTCAAGGAAACGGAACGGATCGCCCGGATGCGTGGCCAGGGCGGCGATGGCCTTGCCGGCGTCGAGGACCGCCCCGCCCCCGCAGGCGACCACCGCGTCGACCCGCGCCTCACGGGCCTGCCGCGCCCCGGTCTCGGCGTCGGTCACCGTGGGTTCGCCGACCACGCAAAAGTCGATCCAAGTCACCCCCGCCTGCTGGAGCGCGTGCCGCACCGGGTCGGCACGGTGGGGATCGCGCCCCGTCACCAGGAGCACCGACCGGCCGAACGACGCGGCCAGCCCTCCGACCCGGCCCGCCACGCCGATCCCGAAGACGACCCGTTCCGGCGCCGCGAACTCGAAGGCCGGGCACGGGGAGACGCTGCTCGGGGAACGCATCAGTCCGGCAGGTGGATCGAGGAATAGCGCACGCTCTGGCGCGGTTCGGCCATCATCGGGGCCACCGTGTCGCGCCAAGTGGCATAATGCACGGTGGCCTTGTGCTCGGCGGGGGCCGAATCGGTGCGGTAGGCCTCGACCAGGACGAAGCGGCAGGGATCGTCCTGCTGCTGCACCACGTCGAAACGGGCCACGCCGGGTTCCCGCAGGGAGGCTTCGGCATTGGCCCGGGTGGCGGCGATGAACTCCGGGATGGATTCGGGTTTCACCCGGACGAAGACGTGGACGACCAGCATGGCGGGAGTGGGGAAGGGGCGGTGATCGGTGGATGGGTTCCGGGGGCTCTCCGGGGACTTTCGAGGCTCTGGGACTGACGCTGGCGCGGGGGGGGTTGGCTCAGACGGAAAGGCGGCGGGATCGGGCCCGGACGGTCCATGGCCCGGTTGCCCGGCCGGCCTCGGCGAGCCAGACCTCCTGGTGCAGGGCGACCGTCGGGCACACGTGCCAGGGCAGCGCGTGCACGAGGTCGCCGACGCGGAACCGGCCGGCGGCGGGCGATGCGACGACCAGATGTTCCTCGCTGTGGCCCACCGCCACCGCCTCGGGCAGATCGAGGAAGACGGCACGGGGTTGGGGCATCTCCGAGGCCACCGCCTTGTGCCCGAGGTCGAGGCAAAGCTGGCCGGGGGCCGGGAGACTCAGCACCCGGGTGATCAGCACGGCCGCAGGCTCGAAGGGCAGGTCGGGGAGCTTGTGCGCATAGCCTGCGTCCCACAGCACCGTGGTGCCGGGGCTCAGCGACACGCCTTTTCGGGTCGCGTGCCGGACGAAGGTGGGCGACCCGCCGGCGATCACCGCCATCGGTCGTCCCAGGTCGGCCTCCAGTCGGGCGCGCAGGGCCGCCACCGGGGCGAAGGCCTCGTCGCACTGGCGATCCCGCTCGGCCGGGTCGGTGATTCCCAGGTGGCCGTCATAGGCGTGCAGGCCCTCCAGGCGCAGCACGGGGTCGCCGTTGCGGACGGCGTCCAGCAGGGGACCGTGCACCCGTTCCGGCGCGATGCCGGTCCGGTGTTGGCCGACGTCGAGGTCGATCCAGAGGCCCGGTGGTCTCGCCAGCGCCCCGGCGGCGGTCGCGGTCCGCAGCGACTCCACGACGCCGGGGTCGTCGACCACCACCGACCAGGCGATGCCCGGAAACGCGGCCGCGAGACGGACCAGCCGACCGACCTGCGGACCCACGGGCTGGACCGCCAGCAGGATGCCGCGGACTCCCTCGACCCCGGCGACCATCTCGGCCTCGGCGATGGTGGCGCACTTGAAGCGCACGATGCCGAGGGCCACCTGCCAGGCGACCAACTCGGGCAGCTTGTGGGTCTTCACGTGCGGCCAGAGCCGGGCCGGGTCGCCTGCGATGGCGATCATGCGCCGGAGATTGGCCTCGATGCGGTCCCGGTGCAGCACCAGGGCCGGCGACGGGATGTCCGCCGCGTTTTCGAGCCGGTACCAGGGAGTCATGGCCGTGGAGGGGGCGAGCGCGTTGGGAAGGCTGGGCTAGGGGCCTCTGGGAATCGGGGTCAGTGCAGCTCGAAGATCACCTCGATCTCGACCGGGATGTTGCCGGGCAGGGGACCCATGCCGACCGCACTGCGGGCCCCGATGCCATTCTCCGGTCCCCAGATCTCGGCGAAAAGCTCGCTGCAGCCGTTGATGACCTTGGGGTGGTCGTAGAAATCCGGGGCCGAGTTGACCATGCCCAGCGTCTTGACCACCCGCTTGACCTTGTCGAGCGAACCCAGTTGCGAGCGCAGGGTGGCGAGGATGGCCAGGCCCACCTGCCGCGCGGCGGCCTTGCCGGCGTCCAGGTCGAGGTCCTTGCCCACGACGCCGGTGATGAGCGTGCCGTCGGTGCGGACCGGCCCGTGGCCGGAGACGTAGGCGGCATTGCCGAAGACCACCAGCGGCCGGTAGACGGCCACGGGCTTCGGGGCGGGAGGGAGGACGAGGGACAGCTCGGCGAGACGGGATTCGGCGCTCATGTTGGTGATGGGCCCCGAGCATCGGTCTTCCCGGCCGATCCCTCAATTCCGAAGTCGGCATTCCGACGTCGGCCTCCGCCCGGGACCACCGCGGGCCTCAACGGGCCTTCCGGCCGGTGGCCTGTTCCCGGAAGGTGCCCGACCGCCATTCCTGGTCGGTCGTCGACGCCACGAGCCTCCACCCGGCCTCCTCGAACGCCTGGCGCACCAGGTCGAACTGCGTCGTGAGGATCCCGGCCAGCACCAGCGACCCGCCGGGGGCCACCCGGGCCAGCAGCCGGTCGCGCTCGGCGATGAGCAGGTCGTAGATCAGGTTGGCGCAGACCACGGAGTAGCGGGTCTTGGCGCGCTTCGGCACCCGGGTGATGTCGTCGTGGGTCAGGTCCACGAGGTGGGCGACGCCGTTGAGCTCGGCGTTCTCGCGGGCCACCCGCACGCAATCCGCGTCGAAATCGAAGGCGGCCACCGGTTGGTATCCGAGCTTCACCGCCGCGATGGCCAGGATGCCGGAGCCGGTGCCGACATCGAGGAGTGACGGTGCGGCCGCACCGGGGGCGTGCAGCGCCACGAGTTGCCCGAGGCAGAAGCGGGTGGTCGCGTGCTGGCCGGTGCCGAAGCTCAGGCCCGGATCCAGGACGACGAGGGCCTGCCCCTTCTTGGGCAGGCGCCGGCTCCAGGACGGCTTGACCAGCAGGCGCGGCCCGAGGTCCAGCGGCTTGAAGTGCCGCTTCCACGACTCGGACCAGTCGCGGGCGGGCACCTGGCGCACCCGGATCGTCGCGGGCCCGAGGTCGATGCCCTCGGCGGCCAGCGCCGCCAGGCCCGCGCGCAACCGGCGCTTGATGCCGGCCACGTCCCGCGTCTCGACCTCGCCATAGACGCTCACGGTGGACAGGCGGGTGACGGCGTCGGCGTAGGACGACGGGGTCTGTCCCTGCTCACGTTCCAGCAGGACGCCGACCGCGTCCTCGGCCGAGAGGGTGGTGGTGATGGAGATGGATCGCAGGAGCCGGCTCATGGGGTGTCGCGCCAGGGGGTGAAGTTGAGCAACTGGATCTCGGTGCGGGGCCTGCCCGCCTTGATCTCGCCGATGTCCAGCCAGGTGGCCGACGCGTAGTCGATCTCGAAGTGCTCGAACTTGCGCAGCGGAAGGTCGAGCAGGATCGCCAAGGCCATCCGGATCACCCCGCCATGCGCGTAGACGGCCACCTGCCGGCCCGTGGATCCGCGCAGGATGCGTTCCAGCGCCTGCGCCACCCGCTCGTGGAACCGGCCGAGCGTCTCGCCCTCGGGGATCGCGTCGGTCTCCAGGTGCTTCAGCCAGTCGAAGGCGCTCATGCCGAAGCGGGTCTCCACCTCATCCCAACCGCAGCCGGTCCAGGCGCCGAAGTCCACCTCGCGCAGGCCGTCCAGGATGACCGGCTCGCCCTGGAACTGGGGCCGGAACGGCTCGAGGGTGAGTTGGACCCGCTGCATCGGGCTGGCGTAGACGGCGTCGAAGCGGTGTCGGGACAGCCACCGGGCCAGGGCCTGCGCCTGGGTGTGTCCCCGGGCCGAGAGGGCCATGTCGATCGTGCCGCCGAATTTGCGGTGGTAGAGGTCCTCCACCTCCGCGTGCCGGCAGAGGAAGAGCCGGGTCATGGCGTGGTTCCCAGGGCCTGCCGCTGCGCCTCGATCAACCGGCCGATGCCTTTTCGCCCGAGGGCCAGCAGGGCCGCCAGTTCGGCGTCGGAGAAGGTCGCCTCCTCGCCGGCCGCCTGGAGTTCGATGAACTGTCCCCGGTCGTTCATCACCAGGTTCATGTCGACGGAGGCGTCCTTGTCCTCGAGGTAATTCAGGTCGAGCAGCGGCACGCCCCCGAAGACGCCCATGCTGACCGCGGCCACCGCCCCGGTGATCGGGCTCCCGGCCAGGGCCCCCGAGGCCTGGAGCTTCGCGATGGCGAGGCTCACCGCCACGAAGGCGCCGGTGATCGAGGCCGTGCGGGTGCCGCCGTCGGCCTGGAGCACGTCGCAGTCGATGCACAGGGTGCGCGGGCCCAGGCGCTCGAGGTCCACGACCGCCCTCAGCGACCGGCCGATCAGGCGCTGGATCTCCTGGGAGCGCCCGTCGAGCTTGAGCTTGGAGATGTCCCGGGGCTTCCGGTCC
>JAJTFN010000108.1 GCA_021298285.1 Verrucomicrobium sp. | reverse complement strand
GGGCTACATGCTCGAGAACGCCATCAGCTCGGGCGTGCTCTCGATGGGGGTGGATGTGATCTTCATCGGCCCGTTGCCCACGCCGGGCGTGGCCTACGTGACGCGCTCCATGCGGGCGGACGCGGGCATCGTGATCACCGCCTCGCACAACCCCTACGAGGACAACGGCATCAAGTTCTTCGGGCCCGACGGCTACAAGCTCGACGACCCGACCGAGGACCAGATCGAGGACCTGGTCTTCAGCGGCGAGATCGAGTCCTTCCGGCCGACGGCCAGCGAGATCGGCAAGGCCATCCGGGTGGACGACGCCATCGGCCGCTACGTCGAACAGGCCAAGTCGTCCTTCCCCAAGACGCTGACCCTCGAGGGCATGCGCATCGTCGTCGATTGCGGGCACGGGGCCTCGTACAAGACCACGCCCATGGTCCTCCAGGAACTCGGGGCCGAGGTCATCGCCTTCGGCACCCAGCCCAACGGCACCAACATCAACCGGGACTGCGGCTCGATGCACCCGCAACTGATCTGCAGCAAGGTGCGCGAATACCGGGCCGACCTGGGCATCGCCCACGACGGCGACGCCGACCGGGTGCTGTTGTGCGACGAGGCCGGCAACCTTGTGGACGGCGACGACATCATGGCCATCAGCGCGCTGCAGATGCTTTCCGAGGGCCGCCTGGCCAACAAGACCCTGGTGGCCACCGTGATGAGCAACGCCGGTCTCGACGTCGCCATCCGCGCCGCCGGCGGCGAGGTCGTGCGCACCGCCGTCGGCGACAAGAACGTCATCGATTGCATGCTGGCCAATGGATTCAACTTCGGAGGCGAGCAGAGCGGGCACCTGATCTTCCGGGACCACAGCAGCACGGGCGACGGGTTGGTGGCGGCGTTGCAGATCCTGGGCGCCATGCGCACCCGCGGGGAGCCGCTCTCCAAGCTGGCCCGCTGCTGGACCCGGTATCCGCAACTCGTGACCAATGTGGCGGTCCGGGTGAAGACCCCCTTCGACGAACTGGAGGAGATTGTCGACCTGGTCAAAAACGCCGAGGCGGAGGTCAAACCCCACGGGGGGCGTGTCCTCCTGCGGTACTCCGGCACCGAGCCCAAGGCGCGCCTGCTCATCGAGGGCCCGGACGCGGCGGTGATGGAGCGATGGTCCTCGGCCATCTGCGGTTCCATCCGCCGACAGGTGGGCAAGGCTGATTGACGCCCATGAGCACCCCGCCGACGGACCCGGACCGGCGCTTCGTCACGGCGGCCGAGAGCCAGACCGACCTCACGCCGTACACCCTCAACACCTGGCTCTCGCGCCCGGGCATCGTGCCCTGCGAGTCGCTGCTGCTCGTCCGTGCCACCCTCGATGCCGGTCGGTGCCATGGTTTCCACCGGCACCCGACCCGCGAGGAGATCATCTACGTGCTGTCGGGGCAGGCCGAGCAGTGGTGCGGCCGGGAACACCGGATCCTCAAGCCCGGCGAGATGGTGCTGATCCCGAAGAACGAGATCCATGGCACCTACAACCCGTTCCGCGAACCGGTGATCTTCCTGGCGATGCTGTCGCCGGTGGAGGCCGAGGAACCCGGGACGGTCAACGAGTGGGACCACGAGCCCTGGGCGAGCCTCCGTCGGAGCCTTGGCCTGCCGGAGTGCCGCTGAGCCGGGGACACTGGCTCCCCGGGCGATCCCATGGTCGAGATCCTGCCCCCCGCGCTGCTGGCGCTGCTGCGTTCCACCCCGGAGCTGGGGCGATCCTGCCTGGTCGGGGGCTGCGTGCGCGACTGGTTGCTGGGCGTGCCGGTCCTCGACGTCGACATCGAGGTGTATGGCGTGGCGTATCCCGAGCTGGTCCGGGTGCTCTCGCGGCATGGCCGGGCCGACTGGGTGGGCAAGGCCTTCGGGGTGGTGAAGCTCACCCATCCCAGCGGGGCCGTCTGGGATTTCTCCGTGCCCCGGAGGGATTCCAAGCGGGGGCCGGGGCACAAAGGTTTCGACATCGAGTTCGATCCCAACCTCGGCCCGTCGGAGGCGTCCGCGCGACGCGACTTCACCATCAACTCGATGCTCTGGGATCCTCGGACCGGCGAGCTGATCGATCCTCACGGGGGGCAGGCGGACCTGCGGGCGGGTCTCTTGCGCCACACGAGCCAAGCGTTCCCGGAGGATCCGCTGCGGGTCCTGCGCGGCATGCAGTTCGCCGGCCGCTTCGGCCTGCACGCCGTGCCGGAGACGCTGACCCTTTGCCGATCCATCGCCGGCGCCTACGGAGAGCTGGCCGTGGAGCGGGTGCGCGAGGAGTGGCTCAAGTGGGCCACCCGCTCGGTGCGCCCCTCGATGGGGCTGGCCTTCCTCAAGGACAGCGGTTGGCTCGAGGCGCTGCCGGAGTTGGCCGCGATCGTGGGGGTCCCGCAGGATCCGGAGTGGCATCCCGAGGGCGATGTCTGGACCCACACGCTGCACGCGGTCGATGCGCTGGTCGCCGATCCCGACTGGCGGGCGTCCCCGGCCGAGCGGCGGCTGGTGCTGATGATGGCGGTCTTGCTCCACGACGTGGGCAAGGCGACCTGCACCCGGACGGAGGTGCGGGACGGCCGGGAGCGGGTCATTTCCCCGGGGCACGAAGGGGTGGGCGCAGACCTCGCCGCCGGGTTCCTGCGGCGGATCGGGTTCCAGGAGACGCAGGTCGACCGGGTGGTGCCCCTGGTGGCCAACCACATGGTCCATTCCGAAGATCCATCACCGCGCATGGTGCGCCGATTGTCCGTGCGGCTCCGGCCATCGACCATCGACGAGTTGTGCACCGTGATGACGGCCGACGCCTCGGCCCGCCCACCGCGTCCGGCCGGGGTGCCCAGGTCGGTGCAACAGCTCCGGGACGCGGCGGCGGCCCTCCAGTTGGAAGCCGCCGCGCCGGCACCGCTCCTGCAAGGGCGGCATCTCCTGGCGCGCGGTTGGCTCGGGGGCCCGGCCCTGGGAGCGCTGCTGAAGCAGGCCTACGCCGCGCAGTTGGACGGGGAGTTCACCGACCTGGAAGGGGCGCTCCGGTGGGTGTCGGAGGCTGCGTGGACGGGAAATAACCAATCCGAGGACCGATCCCAGGGCGTCGACCCGACGGATGGAACCGACGGAGCCGACCGGCAAGGCGGGCCGCCCTCGGCCTGAAGGTGGTCGTTGGTGTCGGGGATTCTGGGCCTTGGGGGGTATCTGGGGCGGACACCAGACTCCCCGAGAGTCATCGGCCAAGCTGGTCCGTGAGCCAACGGTTCAGGGCGGCCGTGTCATCGAGGAGTTGCTCGGTCGCCCCGGACAGCCAGCAGAACCCGGGACCATAGGCCGGTCCATTGGCCACGACCGCGTCGGATCGGCAGGCCGTCCTCTGCTCCCGGGCCCGTTGGAGCACCTCCTCGCGGGATCCGTCCACCTCGTACTTCCAGCCGGTGATCCAGGCCTGCGGATACAGGTCGCGCAGGCGGGCCAGGATCTTCGGGGTCGGGCGCAGCTCGGCCCACAGCACGCCCTCGCGGGTGGAGTGCTTGCCGGCCGAGAGCGGCACCATGGACCCGTCGGCCCCCCGGCGGAACACTCCGCCCACCTCGAAGTCGGCGACGGCCGCCGCATGGAAGATCGCCACCGGTTCCCCCGTGGCATGGCCCTCGAAGCAGGCCAGCAGCTCGCGGGTGGTGCCAAAGGCCTCGGTGGCCACGGCGTGGAGCGGTGGGGGTGCGGTGGCGCTGCGGCTGCGCAGGAGCAGCACCTCATGCCCGGCGCAGGCCAGATGATTGGCCAGCGTGGTGCCCAGCGTGCCGGTCGAGTGGTTGGTCAACCGGCGCACCGAGTCGAGGGGCTCCACGGTGGGACCCGCCGTCACGAGGCAACGCATGGCGGGCGTCACCCTACGCCGGAGACATCTGGAGCGCCATGCCGGCCTCGGGGAGCCATCGGGAAGACAACCATGCGGCCAGGCCGGCAACGTAGTGCCACGGGGGAAACCAGGCGGGCGCGCCGATCACAGGGCCCGGCGCAGGTGGCCCGCGTAGCCGGTCATCTCCACGAAGGCACGCCCCACTTCCTTGCCTTGGCCGTCGAGGACGCGGCAGGCGCCTTCCCAGTAGGGCACGCCGCCGATGCCACCAGAGAGTTCCTGGTCGGCGCAGAGGGGTTCGATGCGCAGGGTGGGCCCGGGGCGGCCATCGGGCTCGGGCACCGTGAGCAGCACGGTCGCCGGATAGGTGCCACCGGAGCGCGGGCTTTTCCATTGGCCCTCGCCGCGCCAGGTGAACCGGTCGGGCCCCCACTGTGACACGCGGCCGTCCTGACCGATCCAGGCCACCGTGGAAAAGGCATCGGTGCTGCCGTCGTCGCGGCGCATCCGATAGGCCATGAGTTCGCGGCCGTCGAAGAACTGGATGCTCGTCCAATCCCAGCCCACCTGGCCCTCGCCGAGTTGGCTGCTGCTGAGTTCGTGGTCCATCCAGGCCTCGCCCTCGATCCGCTCGGTCCTGGATCCGCGCCGGAGTTCGCCGGTGACCGTCAGCCGGGGAAACGTCAGGTAGTGGCTGGCCGCCGAGGGTTCCCGGGCCTTGCGCGAGACGCCGTTGGTGCCGAAGACGACCAACGGTTTCTTCGGCGTCAGGCGCATCCGCCAGAACAGGTCGGCCTGGATGCCTCCGCGCAGTTCGAGGCTCGGCCGGCCGTCGCCGTCGGGACCCAGGTCCCGGAGGGACCAGTTGCCGTTGCGGACGTCCAGGCGGTGGGTGTCGGCCCGGGCGTCCCAGCCCCGGCGGTTGAGGCGCTCCTCGTGGCGGAAGGTCTTCGTGGAGACGTCGAGCCACGCCATGTGGGCGAGGAAGAACTCGTCGTTGGCGAAATTCGGCGTCGGCGGAGAGGCCGTCGAGGCGTTCGTGCCCATGGAGTGCGGCGCCGGAATCACGTCGGAGGCCCGCCGGAAGAACGTGGCCTGAAAGCCATGGCGCTGCCCGCCTTCGGAGGTCAGGTGGCCGGTGAGGTACCACCATTCGATCTTGAACTCGGGATGGCTGCCATGGTCGACGGGGAAGCGGAACTCGCGCCCCGGTTGGGGCAGGGCGAAGGTCCGGGCGACCGTCGATGGCGTCACCGGCGGGGTGCCCAGAGAGGTTGAGTGTTCGTCCGCGTGCCCCGGGACCGATGCCAGTCCGCCGAGGAGCAGGGCCACGCAACGGATGGCAATGCGGCACCGTCGCAGGCGGTGAAAGGTCCGCGGCAGGGCGCAGGATGGAAGTCGCAGGAGGTTCATTCTTCGCGTTCGGCGGGCAGGGAGGCGCCCCAGCGCCCGATGCTCCATCCGGTCAGGCCCGCCATGGCAAGCACCGCCAGGGCCAGTCCTCCCATCCAGAGCAACGGGGGATCGGTCTCCAGGGTCCATCCGAAGGTCTGGACGTTCACCCGGTGGATCAACAACCAGCCCAGGGCCAGGCTCGCGGCCAGGCCCACCACGATGCCGATGGTCGCGGTGAGCAGGCTCTCGATCATCGTCGCCCAGGCGATCTCGGAGTGGCGGAAGCCCAGGGCCCGCAGCGTGGTCAGGTCGTCGCGGCGCTCCCACAGCAGGCTGGCGAGGGTGAAACCCAGCCCAAGCACCGAGACCGCCACCCCGATGAGTTCGAGGGCGTCGGTGATGGCGAAGGTCTGTCGGAAGATGCGCAGCGCCTCGCTCCGCAGGTGGGGCTGGGTGTAGACCGCCAGCCCGGGATGCGCCGCCTTCCAGCGTGCCCGCACCGAGGCCGCGTCGGCGGAGTCGCGCAGCTTGGCGATGACACTGGTGGCCAGTTCGTCGCCGAACCAGTCCGCGAAGTGCTCGCGCTGGATCACCACCGCGCCCCGCTCGTTGCCATAGTCGGAGAAGATGCCCGCGAGCGTCACCACCTTGGGTCCCGCCGGCGTCGGCAGGGTCAGGGTGTCGCCCCGGTGCAGGCGGAACCGGTGCGAGAAGCTCTCGCTGGCCAGGGCCAGGTCCCGGTTGCGGGCCGGATCCCAGAGCGCATCGCCGGTCGGCGCCTCCCGCCAGGCGATCCGGGCCTGATCGCGCATGAAGGCCGGGTTCCCGCCGAAGAGCAGGGTCGATCCGCCCGGAAGCTGCAGTTCGACCGCCTGCACGACGTTCGCGGCGACCACTTCGGGGTCCGCGACCAACGACTTCCACGTCTCCGGATGGATGCGGTTCTGGGTCGAGGCACTCTGCGCGCCCTCGCTGGAGACGTACAGGTCGGCCATGAAGGTGCGCTCGATCCAGCCGCGCAGGGTGGTGTCGAAGCTGCCGACGAGGATGGCCATGCCCGCGGTCATCGCCACGGCGCACACCAGGCCGGCGATGGCCAACCGATGCCGGCCGGTGGGACGTCGCAGGTGGCTCAGTCCCAGGCGGGCCGGGCCGGACAAACGATCCCATGCGGCCAGGCGGCCGAGCAGGAAGGGCGGCAGCAGGCCGGCCAGCAGCCCGGCTCCGAGCAGCCAGGTGAGCGCCGAGCCGAAGGCCGCCAGGGAGATCCGTGAGCCGCCCTCGAGTCGCAGGGCCGGAAGGGTGGCCAGAAGGCCACCCACGGTGAGCAGGGCCAAGGCTCCGGGGAGTACCCAGCGCGGAGCCATCGAACCGGCCTGCGCCCGACCCCGTCCGAGCCGCTGGGCCGGGGGCGTGTTCGCGGCCTGTCGGGCCGGCCAGGCACCCGCCGCGAGGCTGGCCGCCACGGCGAGGACCAGGGCGATGCCGCCCTCGACCGGGTCGAGCGAGGCCGAGCGGACCGTCGTGGCGTAGTACAGGGAATTGACCGTCTGGCCGACTCCGCGCACGGCTCCCTGGGCCCCGGCCCAGCCGAGCAGCAGGCCCAGCGCGCCACCACACAGCCCCAGCACCCCCGCCTCGATCCACCAGGCCCGTCGGATCCGTCCAGGCTCGACACCCAGCGAGCGCAGGATGGCGATCTCTTCTCGCCGACGCACCACGGCCCCGTCGAGTGCCTGATACACGAGCATCAGGCCCACCAGCAGGGCCAGGAGCGACAGGATCGTCAGGTTCAGCCGGAAGGCCCTGGTCATCGTGGCCGCGTTGTCCCGGCGCTCGGAGGGGCTGCTCAGGAGCCAGCGCCCGGACATCCAGTCGCCGAGGTCCTTCCGGAGCGCTGCCGCACGGTCCGGTCGGTCGGGACCCTCGGGCAGGACGAACTCGATGCGGTCCAGCTGCCCGGAGCGGGCGGTGAGAGCCTGAAGGGCCGGCAGGTCGAACAGCAGCAGGTTGTCGGGCGCCTTGGGTTGGGCAGGGTCTTCGGGCAGCACGCCGACCACCCGGAGCTCGACGATCCGCTCCTGGATGACGAGGCGCAGGGTGGGGGACCGAAGACGGGTGGCCACCGCCGCCGGCACGAGCACGGCCCTGGGATCCTGGAGGCGTGCCCAGAGCAGGGCCTCCTCGCCCGGGGTGCCGTCGCCTGGGGTGAGACCACCCGCGACGGCACCTCCCGCATTGGCTCCCGCTCCCGGCCCCGGGCGGCTGGACGGCCCACCGGCCCGGGGTGGGGTCGACGGACTCGACGGGGGAATGCCTCCCGTGCCCGGTTCCGCGCCCGCGGGGCGGCGCGCCTGGGCGAGGTTCTGCAGGGCGACCCAGTCGACCCCCAGCAAGGTGTAGGTCGTCTTGTTGCCGATGATTCCCTCGGAGCCGTCGCCGGGTTCCACGGCGGTGCTCTCCAGCACCGGCACCCAGTGGACCGGGGTGTCTGGGAAGCGTTCCCGCAGGCCGCCCAGCAGCGACTCAGGCAGGCTGCCCGCCGGGGCGAGGATCATGCCATCGCTCTCGGCCGTGACCACGTCGGTGAAGTTGCGGAAGCTCGAGACCGCCGCCCGGTTGGCCAGGCGGATGGCCAGGTACACGGCCACGCCGAGGGCGAGGGTGAGCACCAGCAAGGCGGTGGTCCACGGGGCCTGCCGCGCGTGCCGCCAGCTGAACCGCGTCCAGAGCAGCCGCTGGACCTGGGGTGGGGTCGACCGGCTCATGGGCGGGTGACGATGGGGCGCGAGGACAGATGCTCGGAGGCGATCCGACCGTCCCGCAGGCGGATCTCGCGATGGCAGATCGCCGCGGCGTCCGGGCTGTGGGTGACGAGCACCAGCGCGGTGCCGGTCTCGTCGCTGAGTTCGCGCAGGAGTCCGAGGATGCGCTCCCCGTTGCGGGAATCCAGATTGCCCGTGGGCTCGTCGGCAAGCAGCAACCTGGGTCGGTGGACCAGCGCACGCGCGATGGCCACCCGCTGCATTTCCCCACCGGAGAGTTCGCCGGGAGGGGCATCGGCCCGGTGCGCCACGCCGACCCGCTCGAGGAGCGACCGGACCCGCATCCGCCGCTCATCGGCCGGCACATCCAGCAACTGGAGGGGCAGCTCCACGTTCTCGAAGGCGCTCAACGTGGGCAGCAGGTGGAAAAACTGGAACACGGTGCCGAAGTGCCGCCGCCGCAGGGCGGCCAGACCGTCGCCATCGAGGTCGCCGAGGCAACAGCCGTCGAATTCGATGCGCCCGGAGGTCGGTCGATCCACGCCACCCAGCAGGTTGAGCAGGGTGGTCTTGCCCGAACCGCTGGGCCCGGTCAGGGCCACGCGTTCACCGGCCCGGATCGTCAGCGAGACGCCCGCCAGCACCGGGCGTTCGCCGTAGGCATGGTGCACGTCGCTGGCCGCCAGCAGCGGGCCTTTGGAAACCGGGTCCGACATCGTCCCTCAACATGGCCCGGGATCGGAGAACTCCAAACCGCGATCGGGCCAAGCGGATGCACGCAGGCCTGACGGGTGGGGTCGGTCATGCCCAAGGTCTCCGCCCCGCCGACGCAACCTGGCAGGGACGGATCTCCGAGCCGTCCGCGCCGTTTCGGAGAAAGCGCTCCTCCGGCCGGAAATGCCTGTCGTCCGCCCGCCGAAGCACCCGTGTCGGGCTCGGTCGGTGGTGGTGGGCGGCGGTCCCGCCTCAGACCGTGCGGAAAACGATCGGGGCCGGCCCTCGCCGGTAGGGATGCAGGTCGACGGTGACCAGGCCGTAGCCCAGCGCCTTCAGCCGGGTGACGGTCGATTCGCGCACCTCGGCCTCCTGCCAGCGCTCGAACTCCGTCGGTCCCACCTCGATGCGGGCCAGGTGTCCCTTCAGCGCACCGCCCAGTTCATGGTGGCGCACCCGAACGTCATGGAAGCCCCGGTCACGCAGGAAGGCCTCGGCCTCCTCGACCATGCGAAGCTTCTGCTCGGTGACGGCCTCACCGGTGGGGATGCGGGAACTCAGGCAGGCCATCTGCGGCTTGTCCGCGGTCGGCAGGCCGAGTTCGGCGCTGAGCCGGCGGATCTCCTCCTTGGTGAGTCCCACTTCCTTGAGCGGGGCCCGGACCTGGAATTCATCGGCGGCCTTGGCCCCGGGGCGGTGGTCGCCGACATCGCTGGCGTTCTCGCCATAGGCCAGCACCCGATAGCCCAGTTGGCGGGCCATGGGCTCGAGTTCCCGGAAGAGGGCGTGCTTGCAGAAGTAGCAGCGGTTCTCCGGATTGGCGAGGTATCGCGGGTCGTTGAACTCCCGGGTCTCGACCACGCGGACGGGGATCCCGAACCGTTCAGCGATCTCCAAGGCCTCCTGCAGTTCACGGCGCGGCAGGCTGGGTGAATCGGCGATCGCGGCCAGCGAACGCTCCCCGAGCACCTCATGCGCGACCTTGGCGAGGAAGACCGAATCCACGCCGCCGGAATAGGCGATGACGCAACTGCCGTAGCCGGCCAACCGTTCGCGCAAGGCCTGATGCCGGG
>JAJTFN010000107.1 GCA_021298285.1 Verrucomicrobium sp. | reverse complement strand
CAGGCGATGGAGCGCTTGTTGGCGACGCCGAAGACGATGCCGAGTTTGCCGTCGAGAAGTCCCATAACGAGGGCCGAGTGTGGGAAAAGCCCGGCCCCGGGGCAAGGCCGGCCCGAGGTGCCTCCGGCAAGCAGGGACCGACCCGGTCACGGCTGCGGGGAGACCGCGGGCTTCCATCCCACGGGCTGGGTCCAGGCCTGCTGGAACTCGGCCTCCGTGGTCGGAACCTCGGGCGCCCGGGACGAGGTGACGACCGCGCGGACGTACAGCTCGTCGCCGCGCATCCGGTAGGAGGGGCGTGGCCCGGTCACCTCGGCGAGCACCTCGCCGATCTGGGGCCCGGTGCCGGACCGGTAGTCGAGGGTCGTCTCCAGGACCTTGCCTGCCGCATCGAGCCGCGGGCGCCCGGCCAGCGAGACGCCCCGGCGTGTGCCGAGGAAGCGGGTTGTGAGGCGTTCGCCCGGTCGGGCGTGGATCCGCAACGACAGGCGCCGGGCATCCGCGTCGAAGGCCACGTCTTCGAGCACCACGCCGGTCGACGCGTAGAAGTCGCCGCGCTCGATGGCCCGGATCAGCGACTCCGGGGTGAGGTGCCTCGCCCGCACCTGGATCCAGGCCCGGAACGGAGGGGAATGCCGCTCGTTGCCCTGGTAGTCGTGGGAATCGTCCGAGGCGACGGCCTGGAGCGGCGGCGCCCCGAGCCCGGCCAGCCGCAGCGTGTTGGCGATGTCCCAGATCTGGTCGGTCGACGGGTGCAGCGCATCGCCCGGGTCGTTGTCGCCATCCACGCCGTTCCAGACCTCGAAGAAGCGCTCGCCCACCACGGCGGCGAGGTCCTCGGCCGTGACCCCCCACTTGTAGTTCGGATGGTTGACGTGGAGCAGCGTCGGCCGTCCGGAGCGCCGGCCCGCCTCGGCGACTTGGTCGAGGGCCTTCTGGAGAATCTCCGGGACGGTGGCCCCCCGGATCGCCGGCAGGGCTTCGTGGAGGTTGATCGCTCCCAGGTGGATCTGCCGCCGTTGGGACGTTTCCTGCGTCAGCTCCTCCGACTCGATGAGCAGGAAGCGGCCGCGCTCCTCGACCAGCGCGCGGAACTCGTCATACGGCTTGAGGCGAACCTCCCGGGTGCCGTTGGTCGGGTTCGTCCGGGTCTGCACCCAATCCGGACCGTGCCGGCGCAGGTATGCCGCGAAGGCGTCCCTCGGCCGGATGCCCGCCCGCCAGGGCTCCCCCTTGGCCCGGTCGGCCACCGCCTTGAGGGAGATCCACCGTTCACCGCGGCTGAGGAGGTTGTGGTCCGAGAGCGCCAGGAAGTGGTACCCCCGCTCGCGGTACGACTCGGCGATCATCTCGGGGAAGTCATCGCCGTCCGACCAGAGCGTGTGCGTGTGCAGGTTGCCCTTCCACCAGCGGGCCTCGCCGGCCGGGAGTTGGGCCGCGGCCAACCCCAGCGCGGCCACCAGCAGGCCCCTGAGCCAGCGGCGCAGGAGATGGCGTCGGGAGGACCCGCCCCCCGGGGAGGGCGGGTTGGCCTGACATGGGGAAGTCATCACCCCGGAATGCCCGGATCGGCGGCCGGCTTCAACTCCAATGACGCCCACAACCGGGGGACCGCCGGGCCTCATGGCCTGCGCAGACGGAAGAACCGACCGGAGTCCTCGATGGGCAGGCTCGCGGAGTTGCCGGTGACGCCCTCCACACGGATCCAGGTCGACGAGGCCGGCGAGGAGGCGGACTCCAGCACGAAGCCCGAGGCGATCGCCGGCCACTCGACCTGGATCCGGTCCCCGGTGATCCGGGCGGACAAGGCGGGCGCGGTGACCGCCCCGGATCCGGCGTAGATCCCGAAGTCGTCGATGCCCCAGTACCAGCTGTCGGTGCCTGCGTGGATGAAGCGGAAGCGAACCTTGGCCTGGTTGTCGGCGCCGCCCAGCCGGAAGGCGTCGTAGCGCTTGGATTCGACCCGGTTGTCATTCACGCGGCCCTGGATGAACGGAGCGAGGCTGGCCGTGATCGGCGCACCGATGAAGGCCCCGTAGGTGCCGCCGACCAGGTTTCCGGCCTCGTCCGTGTAGTTGGCCACATCGCCGTGTTCCTGGTTGAGGGTCGCCTCGGCGTCCAGGGATCCGTCCTCCGCCCGGACCAGGTCGGCCTGGTCGATGAAATACGCCACCGGGCGCCAGTTGGATCCCCCATCGATGGAGTATTCCACGGCCGCGATGCTGTCCTGGTTCTGCTCCCAGAGGCTCTTGAAGGCCACCTGCACGTTGGTGCGGCCCGAGAGGTTGTAGTCGGGCGTCGTGACGTGCATCACCTGGCTGCGGCCGATCGAGTATCCCGAGGTGCTGAAGAGGAAGCGGCCCTTGGCGAGCGGCTCGTTCAGGATCTGCCCGTTCACCACGTTGGCCGGGTTGGGCACGTTGACCCGTTGGTAGTCCGTCCCCCAGTCAGGCGGGTTGTCCGGGTTGTTGTAGGTGATGAAGCTGCCGTTGAACCGGGCGGCGTCCACGGTGGTCCACTCGGCATACGCCGCGGACCCGAGGTTGCCGAAGTCGAGCTCCGGGTTGGCGATCTCGACGTAGGACTTGCGGGTCCAGCCGGTGGGCACCTGTCCCTCGGGAATCGCATCGAAGTTCTCGAACACCAGCGGTGTCGGCAGCTCGAGGTTGCGGTAGTCGGCCACCTGGAACGCATTGGTGAGGCTGAGGGTCCTGGCAGGAACGCCGGTCCCCGAGAAGGACAGCACATAGACGTTGGACGAGGCGGGGGCCAGCAGGACCGCGTTGGTGAAGGTCACCTCGGCGTGTTGGGCCGTGCCGGTCACCGTCGGCGTGACCGCCTGGCCGTTGAGCCAGAGGCGGATCGACGCGAGGGCGAATCCGTTGGTCAACGAGGCCCGGTAGGGGGCGTTCGGCGCGACGCCCGTCGCTCCCTCGGCCGGGCTGCTGGACACCACGCTCGGGCCGGTGGCCGCCTGCGACGTGCCCACCGTGATCGGCTCGCTGGCCAGCACGGTGTAGCCGTCATTTTCCAGCAGGAAGACGCGGTAGTCGCCGGCGGTCGTCAGGCCGGAGGCGAAGCTCACCGAGCCCGAGGCCTGGCCCTTGGTGCCCGACCGGGTGCCGTCGACGTACAACCAGAGGGTCGAGTCCACGGACCCCGGGGTCTGGCCGGCCTTGTAGATGCCGACCCAGTCCTTGGGATTGGCCGGTCCGTTGGTGAATCCGACGGTGATGGCCTCGCCGGGGGCGAAGCGGTTGGCGGAGGGCCGGACCGCCGGGGCGGTGGGCTCGATCACGTTGAAAGAGACGTTGGTCACCACCGTGTAGCCGTCGTTGACCAGCAGGTGGGCCGTCCAGACCCCGGCGAGGTTCAGGCCCGACCCGAAGGTCATGGAACCCTCGCGCAGACCCGCTCCCGCAGTCTGGGTGCCGTTGACATAGTTCCAGAGGGTCGACCCGGACGATCCGGGCGTGACGCCGTCGGGATAGATGCCAATCCAATCCTTGGGATTGCCGGGGCCGCCGGAGAAGGAGAGCGAGATGGCTTCGCGTGGGAAGTAGTTCTCGCGGCTGGTGACGACGGATTGCGCCGTGACGGAGTGGCCGGTGACGAGGCCGGCCAGGAGGGTCGCCAGGAATCGCCCGTGGCCCGGGCTGAGGGTGGTGGACTTCAGGTTCATGGGTTGGGGAGGAATGTGATGTTTGGGAAAACGGGGTTCGGACGAGGCGGTTCCGGAGCATCAGGGAGCGAGGGCCACCGGGGTCATGCCGTCGGGTCCGGGCTGGGCCCATTCCGTGACGATCCTCCCGCCAGCCTCGGAGGCGATCGGCACCCACTCCGTGTCGTTGGTGCGCCGGACCCAGCGGTGGGCCTGGGCCTCCGAGCGCGGGATCGACGGGGCGGGCCCTCCCTGCCGGGCCTGCTCCATCTGCCGCTGCAACTCGGGCGAGTAGCGCTCGAGGTAGGCCACCCGCCAGGAGGAGCGGTCCTCGGGCTTGCCAGTCACCGACACCACCAGGGCCCGGTATCCGTCGACCTCCGGGCCGTCGATGCCGGGCACTGGCGGGATGGCGTCGATGGGCCCCTCGAAGAGCCGTCCCGCGCTCAGGTCGTAGAAGAATCCGCGCGGGCCGACCTCGCCGGCAGACCAGCTCCGGTACAGCAGACCCAGCGCCGCGGCAGCCGCCACGGCGGCCCCGGCCAGTCGGAGGTTCCTTGGGGTGGTCATGGTCGTCTCAGTGGGGATCGGCCTTGGCCGACCACCAGCATTCGCTGGTGTTGCAGGGGATCCGGCCCGGGTCGAGCGTGCGGGCGCCGCCGTCGGCGAAGGCATGGTTCGAGCGGCGCTGGTGGCGTACCGCCCCCTTGTCGCCCTGGGCCAGCCGGTTGAATCCCGGCTGGTTGGCGTCGCCCAACTCCTTCCAGATCCACCAGCGGTCGGCGGGCCAAACCCCGTACACGTCGCTGTTCCCGTCGCCGAAGAGGATCAGCTGGGAGGCCGCCTCCACCATGCCCCACCGGCACAGGTTGTTCTCGTAGCCGGCGGGCCGGCCGAAGGGTGGCTGGGCGCCGCCGGACAGCCAATGGACATTGACCGCCCCGAGGCCGCTGGGGATCTCGATCTCGCCGGGCGTCAGCTGGCCGAGCACCCACGGGCTGGGTTTCGAGCTCGGCCGTGCCTTGGCGCTGGCGTAGACCTCGTTCTTCTCGGCCGGGCAGTCGTAGACCCTGGGGTTCTGCCCGACATTGGGATAGAGGTAGGCACGCCAGCTCGATTCGCCATCGGGAATACGCGCCTGGATCGGGGGGAAGCCGTCCCGGTTGTCGTTGGTGTAGAGGTGGAGGGCGACGCCGAGTTGACGCAGGTGGTTCAGGCAGGCGATGGACTGGGCCTTGGCCTTCGCGCCCGACAGTGCCGGCAGGAGCATCGACGCCAGCACGGCGATGATGGCGATCACCACCAGCAGTTCGATCAGGGTGAACCCCCGGACCCGGGCGATCGGACCCAGACTCCGCGGTCTTTGCGTGATGCCGCTCACCCGACCAGAATACGCCCCCACAGTGGCGGGTTCAGCCGACGGTTTGGTGAGGAAGCGGTGACGGACGGGTTTCGGCCCCGGGTGTTCCGCGGGACACGAAAAGGCCGGGAAGCGGTGGTCCGCTTCCCGGCCTGCATGGGGCGCCTTGCGCCCGCTCCGGCCTCTACGAGCAACCCAGGCTCTCGCCGCAGTTGAGGCACTTGTAGCAGGCGCCGTTGCGCACCGCGATGTGGCCGCACTTCGGGCAGGGCGGCGCGTCCTTCTGGTTCTGGATCGTCGCCGTGAGCGAGGCGGCGATCAGGTGGCCGGCCGCGGCCGCCGACGGAATGCCTTCGCTGGTGGTCGCCGTGGCGCTGACCTTCAGCATCAGCGCCGCCTCGGCCTCGTCGGCCAGGGGCAGGTCACTGACCGGTCGGTTTATCTTTTTTTTTAGCTCCGCCGCCACGCCGGGCATGGGCAGTTCGGCTTGGCCGGCGTTGGGCGAGTTGGCCTCGCGGTAGCCCGGGATGAACTGGCAGGCCATCCAGCGGAACACGTAGTCGATGATCGAGCTGGCCTGGCGGATGTCCGGGTTGCGGGTGAAGCCGCTCGGCTCGAAGCGCTGATGGGCGAACTTCTTGACCAGGGCCTCGAGCGGCACGCCGTACTGCAGCGACATGCTGGTGAGGGCGCCGACCGAGTCCATGAGGCCGCCGATCGTCGAACCTTCCTTGGCCATGGTGACGAAGAGCTCGCCCGGCTGGCCGTTGTCGAAGAGGCCGACCGTCAGGTAGCCCTCGTGCCCGGCGACGTCGAACTTGTGGTTCACGGCCATGCGGGTGTCGGGGAGGCGGCGGCGGATCGGGTGCTGACCCCCCTCGCGCAGCGCGCCCAGCTCGGACTCCAGCGAGGCGATGCGGGCCTCGAGCGTCTTGACCTGCTCGGGATCGGTCCCGCCGGCCGCCGCGTCGGACTTGTCGCCGCCCTCGTTGGTGCGCTTGGTGTTGAGCGGCTGCGAGCGCTTGGAGCCGTCACGGTAGATGGCCACGCACTTGAGGCCCATCTTCCAGGCGTCCACGTAGGCGCTGCGGATGTCGGCCGTGGTGGCGTCGTTGGGCATGTTCACCGTCTTGGAGATGGCCCCCGAGATGAACGGCTGGGCGGCTCCCATCATGCTCAGGTGGGCCTTGTAGTGGATGCTCCGCTTGCCCTTGAAGGGCTTGAAGGCGCAGTCGAAGACCGACAGGTGCTCCGGCTTGAGGCCCGAGGCGATCACGGCGCCGTCGTCACCGACGACGTCCTCGATGGTGTCGTGCACCTCGATGTGCTTCTCGATGGCGGCGATCGCGCCGGCCGAGTAGCCCAGCCGCTGCAGCGCCTCGGGCACCGTGCGGTTGACGATCTTGAGCATGCCGCCGCCGGCCAGGAGCTTGTACTTCACCAGGGCGATGTCGGGCTCGACGCCGGTGGTGTCGCAATCCATGAGGAAGGCGATGGTGCCGGTGGGTGCCAGCACGGTGACCTGCGCGTTGCGGTAGCCGGCCTCGCGGCCCCGCGCCAGAGCGCGGTCCCAGGTCCGACGGGCCTCGTCCTTGAGGTAGGCGAACTCGCGGCTGGCCTGGATGCCCTCGACGGCCTCGCGGTGCAGCTGCACCACGCCGAGGGTGCTGGCCACGTTGTCCTTGGCCGCGGTCTTGGCGACGCCCCCGCAGGAGGAGTCGTGGTAGCCGGGGAAGGCCCCCTGGATCGCCGACATGTCGGCGCTCTGCTCGTAGGCGTGGCCGGTCATGATGGCCGTGAGCGCGCCGGCCAGGGCGCGGCCCTCGTCGGAGTCGTAGGCCAGGCCGTAGCTCATGATGAGCGAGCCCAGGTTGGCGTAGCCGAGGCCCAGCGTGCGGAAGATGTGCGAGTTCTCGGCGATCCGCTGGGTCGGATAGCTGGCGTTGTCCACCAGGATCTCCTGCGCCGTGATGTAGATGCGCACGGCCGCCTTGAAGCGCTCGACGTCGAACTGCCCGTCGGCCTTCTTGAACTTCATGAGGTTCAGCGAGGCGAGGTTGCAGGCCGTGTTGTTGAGGAACACGTACTCGGAGCAGGGGTTGGTCGAGTGGATCGGCTCGGTGCCCTTGCAGGTGTGCCACTTCTGGATGGCCCCGTCGTACTGCAGGCCCGGGTCGCCGCAGATCCACGTGCCCTCGGCGATCTGGTCGAGCATCCGCGAGGCGTCCTTCTTCTCGAGCGGCTTGCCGGTGACGGTGGACATCGTCCACCACTCCTTGCCGTCGATGGCCGCCTGCATGAAGGCGTCGGAGACGCGGACCGAGAGGTTCTCGTTCTGGTACATCACCGACCCGTAGGCCTCGCCGTTGAAGGAGCCGTCATAGCCCTGCTCGATGAGCGCCCAGGCCTTCTTCTCCTCCTTGGCCTTGGCGGTGATGAACTCCTCGATGTCGCCGTGCGTGTCGCGCATGGTGTTCATCTTGGCGGCCCGGCGGGTCTTGCCGCCCGACTTCACGACGTTGGCCACCTGGTCGTACACCTTGAGGAAGCTCATGGGGCCCGACGGCCGGCCGCCGCCGGAGAGCTTCTCGCGGCTGGATCGGATCGGCGTCAGGTCGGTGCCGGTGCCGGAGCCGTACTTGAAGAGCATGGCCTCGGCGTAGGCCAGTTCCATGATGCTCTCCATGTTGTCCTCGACCGACTGGATGAAGCAGGCGCTGGCCTGCGGGTACTCGTACTGCGTCGGGGCGCGCCGGGCCTCCTTGGCCTTGCGGTCCCAGAACCAGTTGCCCCGGTCGCTGCCCTTGCCGACCCCGTACTGGTGGTACAGGCCGACGTTGAACCACACCGGCGAGTTGAAGGCCCCGTACTGGTTGACGCACAGCCAGGTCAGCTCGTCGTAGAACACCTCGCCGTCCTCCTTGCTGAAGTAGCCGTCGGCCACGCCCCAGTCCGCGATGGTCCGGGTCACCCGATGGATGAGCTGCTTGACCGACTTCTCACGCTCGGCCTTGGCCGGATCGCCGTAGAAGTACTTCGAGCAGACCACCTTGGTGGCCAGCACCGACCAGTGCTTGGGCACCTCGACACCCTCCTGCTTGAAGATGGTCTTGCCGGAGTCGTCGGTGATCTCGGCGGTGCGGCGGTCCCACTCGATCTGGTCGAAGGGCTTGACCTTGGCATCGCTGAACACCCGCTCGATGGACAGGCGTCCGGGGGTGGCACCCCGGCGGCCCGAGGCCTTGGGGGATTTGCCCGGGAGGGGGTTCTTGCCCCGGAGTTCGGGCTGGGTCTTGGCGGACCGGCGGGTGGTGGCCGGGGCCGATGAAACGACGGAATCGCGGGCGTCGAGCATGGGCAATCGGGTGTTTTCGGGTTGACTCTTGGGCTGGGTGCCACCGGACCACCGACCGGTTCCCACTCGGGATCGGCCGATCGTCCGCAGACGGCTGTTTTGAACCAAAAATCGGGTGTTTTCTTGGGATTTCCGACCCAACCGGTTGGGGCGGAGGGAGAAATTACCCCCATATCTTGTGGTTACAAGCCGCTTCTCCACAAAAAACTACGTTCTCGATAAATCGGCGGGAATCCTCGTTTTTTCACAATTGTAAACGTTGCGATGCCCCGGACCACCACCTCTCCGAGGGGGTATCCCAGGGGGGTGTCCAGGGGGCGTCGTGGGGAGGGCCTGTTTCCCGGCTTTGCCGTCGACCCCGCTCCGGATACCGTGCCGGTCGATCGCCATGATCCGCTCGTTCGCCTTCACCACCGCCGGACGGCTGCATTCCCGGGACATCGACCTGTTCCTGATGCCGACCCTGTTGGCGGACACCAACCTCTTCCTGTGGGTGGACCTGGAGGATGCGAGCCCGGAGGACACCCGCAAGCTGCTCGAGGGCGTGTTCCATTTCCACCCGCTCTCGGTGGAGGACTGCATCAACGAGAGTCCCTCGCCCAAGGTCGAGACCTACGAGCCGAAGGAGGAAGACCGCTTCAACCCCTACCTGTTCATGGTCATCCACGCGGTGGACTACAGCCGCAAGGACGGGGCCTTCGCCACCAGCGAGCTGAACTTCTTCCTCGGGAAGAACTTTCTGGTCACCTACCACACGGTTCCCCTGCGAAGCGTGTCCCTGGTCGAGGAGCGTTGCCTGCGGAGCACCGTCCATGTCGCCCGGGCTCCCGACCGCGTCGCCCACGCCCTGCTCGACTCGCTGGTGGACAACTACAAGCCCGCCCTCGAAGAGCTCAGCATGGAAATCGCCGAACTGGAGACCGAGGTGCTCGCCCGGCCGGATCCGGCCACCCTGCAGCAGATCCTCAAGGTCAAGAAGGAGGTGCTGCACCTGCGCCAGATCATCGGCCCGCAGCGCGAGGTGCTGCAGCGCTTCGCCCGGGGCGAGTTCAAGCTGATCCGCGGCCACCTCGTGCCCTACTACCGCGACGTGTACGACAGCCTCTTCCACATCGGTGAGCTGGCGCAGGGCTACATGGACTCCCTTTCGGGCATCCTGCAGATCTACCTCAACATGTCGGCCAACCGGACGAGCGAGATCGTGAAGGTGCTGACCATGATCACGATCATCACCACGCCGATGACGCTCATCGCCTCGTGGTATGGCATGAACTTCAAGGGCATGCCCGAGATCGACCATCCGCGCGGCTATCTCCTGGCCATCGTGCTGACCCTGGTCACCACCGGCCTGACCTTCATCTACTTCCGCGGCTCGACCCCAGCGGCCTCCAGAGCGTCGTCGAGCGCCTGGCCCAGGAGCGGGAGTTCCTCGAGAGCCTCTTCGACACCATCGACTCGGGCATCCTGGTCACCGACGACCAGGGACGCATCGCCTACTTCAACCGCATGGCCACGCGCATGCTGGGGATCCCGCCGGAGTCCGGCGACGGCGAGCTGGTCACGCGCTACCTGCCCGACCTCGACTGGGCCCACATCTCCGGGCTGGACCGGGCCGGCGGCAACGGGGTCTTCCGCGCCGAGTTCGAGGTCGAGTACCCGCGCCCGCGCCTGCTGCGGCTGCACGTCCGGCCGCTCGACGGGGCCGCCCCCGGGAGTTCCGGCCAGGTCCTCGTGCTCAACGACGCCACGGAGGCCCGCCAGGCGACCTCCGAGGCGGTGGAGGCCGAGCGGGTGCATGCCATGACCCTCCTGGCCGGGAGCCTCGCCCATGAGATCGGCAACCCGCTCAACGCCCTGCACATCCACCTCCAGCTCATGGCCCGCGAGGTGCGCAAGCTGCGCCGCCTCGACGGCGTTCCCGGGCTGTCCGAGACGGTGGAACGCCTCGACGGCTTCCTCGGGGTGGCCACCGGCGAGATCGACCGCCTCGACTACATCATCACCGAGTTCCTGCAGGCGCTGAGGCCCACGGCGCCCAAGCTTCAGGCCGGTTCCCTGAACGAGACCGGCCTGGAGACCCTGGCCCTGCTCAGGCCGGAGCTCGAGGACCGCGGTCTTTCGGTGGTCACCGAGCTGGCCTCGGGCCTGCCGCCCGTGCTCTTCGACCCGGCCCAGCTCAAGCAGGTGCTGGTCAACCTCCTCAAGAACGCCATGCAGGCCACATCGCCGCAGGGGACGATCACCCTGCGCAGCGGTTCCACGCCGGAGGCCGTCTGGATGGCGGTGGGCGACACCGGTCCGGGCATCCCGCCCGAGCAGTTGAACCGCATCTTCGAGCCCTTCTACACCACCAAGGCCAAGGGCACCGGCCTGGGACTGCTCATCGTCCAGCGCATCATCCGCGACCACGGGGGGCGCATCGAGCTGGAGAGCACCGTCGGCAAGGGCACCACCTTCAAGCTGTGGCTGCCGTTGCGCGATCGCCGTCCGCGCCTCATCGCCCCGGCACCCGGGTCGTCGTCCCCGCCGGCCCCGGCCGGTTGAGCCGGGGCGGCCCGCCCGCGAACCTTCCAAACAGCGAAGGCCGGCACCCCGTCGGGGATGCCGGCCCTGTGTCGGGACCCTGGAGGGGTCAGCGGGCGGCCGCCGTGATGGCCGGGCCCAGCCGGTGGATGGTGCCGATGATCTCCGAGCGCACCTCGGTGCCGTCGGCCGCGTTGAGCGTGTACTTCACGCTGTACTGGTCGGCCTTGGTGAGGCCGTCGATCGCCAGGAACACGCTCCTGCCGTCGGGCGACAGGGTGGCCGATTTCACCTCCAGCTTGTCGTGCCCGTCCTTGCCGGTCTTGACCGACAGCTCCGGCGAGCCGTAGCCGCCGCTGTAGCGGTAGTTCCACAGCTCCACCGAGTAGTTGGCCACGTCCGCGGCCGCCTCCGGCTTGAGCGGCGTGCTGAAGGTGAGCTGCAGGCCGTTGCGCGCCGCATGGGCCTTGAGGGCGCTGCGCACGGGTTTGCCCGTGTAGCGCACCCGGTAGAATCCGCCGTCGCGGGTCGCGGCGTTCTGCCAGCCCTTGAGGCCCGCCAGGTAGAGCTGGCCGTCCTTGGGGTGGAAGCGCCCGCGCATGATGCCGCTCTGGAACTTGAGCCCGAAGGGTACCAGCGACGCCTGCGTGACCCCGCCGACGGTGTCCATGCCCACCCCGTACAGGAGGCACTTGCCGTAGCTCATGAAGAGCGGCGAGCCCTTCCAGGGGCCCCACTTGTCGCTGGTGACGTACACCTGGCCGCCGCTGGAGTTGTCCCAGCGCATGGGCAGCCAGGCGATGGGTTCGTCATAGCCCGTCGGGATGGGCATGGAGCCGTCCCAACCCTTGAGCTTGTGGGCCTTGCGGGCCTCGGGATCGCTGGGGTTGACGCGGATCTCGCGGCCATCCGGGTACTTCAGGGTGAGTTCGCGCTGGGCGGCCGGCACCATGCCCAGGAACGATCCGGGGCGCACGAGGTTGAGCTTCGAGGAGGGCATCCAGTGGCCCTGGTTGTCGCCCACCAGCACCGTGTCGTCGGGGCCCACGGTCATGCCGTTGGGGGCGCGCAGGCCGGTCGCGAAGACCTCCAGCTTCTTCCCGTCGGGCGACACCTTGAGGATGGTGCCCTGATGCGGCGAGCTCACGCTGGGTTCCCACGGGGCGCCCTTGGCGTAGTAGAAGTTGCCCTTCGAGTCGGTGTGCAGGTCGAGGACGAACTCGTGGTAGTTGGGCGTGACGACCGTGTCGTTGTTGAAGTTCTCGTACAGGTCGGCCTCGCCGTCCTTGTTGAGGTCCTTGAGCCGGGTGATCTGGTCGCGGCCGGCCACGTAGATGTCGCCCTTCACGACCTTGAGTCCCAGCGGCTGGAACAGTCCGGTGGCGAAGCGCTTCCAGGTGAGCTTCTCGAGCGTGTCGTCGATGCCCGAGACGATCCACACGTCGCCGTGGAAGGTGCAGACGGCCGCCCGCCCGTCGGGCAGGAAGTCGAAGCCCCCGAGGAAGGTGCTCACCCGGTACGGGTTGGGGAAGGGCTCGGTGATCGTGTCCACCACGTAGCTGCCGTCTCCGCCACCGGTGTTGAGCCTGCCCTGGGTGACCACGGTCTCGGTCCACCGGGCGGGGCCGCCCCGGGTCAACGCGCGCAGGTCGGCGGCCTTGCCGGCCAGCGGGGGCAGGGTGCCGCCCGGGGTGATCGCGATCCGGAAGGAGGAACCGGCGCGGACCTTGGCCAGTGTGAGGACCACCTGCCCGTCGCGCACCTGGAGGGCTCCCTGGACGTCCGGGTCGACCGCGACCGCCAGCGAGGTTCCCTTGGCGTCGTCCCGCAGCACGAGGCCGTGGTTGCCGGTGGCGTTGGCCACCATCCCGGCCGGGGCCGACGCGATGACGACCTGGCCGCCCCGGAGGGTCCCGACCGGCTGGATGGTGCGCACGATCACCGGTTGGTCGGCCGTGCCCCCGAGCGAAGGGCTCTCAAGCACCTCGACCCCGCCCACGGTGTACTTCAGCACCACCTGCTCGCCGTGCAGCGACAGGCCCTCGTAGTGGGCCCAGTCCTTGGGCAGCGGGCCCTGGTGATCCTTGCGCCCGTCCCGCAGGTCGCCGCCCGGCCCGGCCCAGCCGGGCCCCATCGCGGTCTCGAACACGATGTTCGTGCCCTTCACCGACGGCGGCGGGGGCCACTCGATCTTGGTCAGCGTGTTGCCGAACTCGAGGAACTCGCCGGTCCAGGCCACCGACAGCCGCAGCGTGTCGAGGTCGTAGACCACGTGGCTGCGCCGGTCGTCGCCGAGGTTGATGGCCAGGCCCTTCATGGCCGCGGCGACGCCCTTGCCGCGCATGACCGTGCCGGACCAGAACGGCCCGCGGACCGGTCCGGTCGCGGGGGCCTGCGCCACGAGGCCCGAGGGCAGGAGCGGCAGGGCCGCCGCCGCCACGAGGCTCCAGAATGCAGATGACTTCATGGATGAGGATGGATTGAGGACTTCCGAAATCGTCCGCCACCCCTCCGGGCAACGCAAGGGTTAGCTCCCGACGGCGCCCGGATCACCGGCTTTCGAAGTATCCCATGAGAATGATCACGAAATCATACCCCCCATGGACCAAGGCGGCGACGGTGGTGCTGGTCTTCCGGCGGATCCACCCCAGCGCCAGGCCGACGAGGAACACCGAGCAGAGGGCATCCCAGTGGTACTGGTACGCATGCATCGCCGTGAAGAACGCGTTGGAGATCAGGATGCCGAGCCGCGGTTGAAGGATCCCGCGCACCGCGACCTCCTCCCCCACTCCGGCGGTGATGCCCACGACCAGCGCTCCCAAGGGGCTGTTGGCACCCGCGAACAGTGCTTCCACCGCCGTGGTGTCGGTGGTCCTCCAGCCGAGGGCCCCCCAGACCCGCGAGACGATCAGGTCCAGTCCGTGCCCAAGCCCCACCAGCAGGGCTGTGGATGCGCCGGCGATCCCCAGATGCCGGAGGGAAAGCCCTTCGAGTCCGAGCCGACGCAAGGTATGGCCCGTATCCCGGGCGATGCCCCAGCCCACCGTCAGCGCCGACCCCGAGAGGATCCAGACCAACGAGTAGAGGTGGTCGCGAAGCCATCCGGCCGGACCCCGGTTGCCGGTGATCTCCGCCGCAAACCGCTCCGACGCCCGCATGGCCGCGAGGACGGGCGGCTCGCCGAGCATCAGCAGGGGAATGATGCAGGAGAGCGTCAAGGCTATGGTGGTTCCGAGCGCGAGGCGTCGCAGCTCATTCCAACCGGACCCCTCGTCCAGACGGGTGATCCCCAGCGGGGAGCGCCGCAAGGCGGGCAGGAGCGCCGGGACCAGGCAGGCCCACGACAGCAGCAACACGATCAACCCGACGAGTTTCTGGTGACCGAGGTGTTCATGGATCGTGACGATCGTCTGCCCTCGCAGGAAAACACCTGCCGGCACCACCGTGTAACCGCGGTCTTCATGGGTCAGGGCGAGGGAGGTGATGGCGACATTGAAGATCGCCGTGAGCGCAACCATGCCGGCCAGCAACAGCCAGGACGCCCATCGGGCCCACGGTTGGTCCCGTCCCACATAGGCAAGGACGGCCATCAGGGTGAACAGGCAGCTGCTCCAGCTTCCCCGAAGCAGGTGACCGAATTCCCCGTCGACGAAACACCCCAGCACACCGGCCCCCAGCAGGCCGATCATCGCCACCACAACCCAGGGTGCCTGATTGGCGGTGGGCTTCTTCCTCGCAGCGAACCCCTGCGGCAGCGACCCGTCGGGGAGCGGCGGTGGGGTTCCGGGGGGATCGGCCAGCACGGGAGGCGCCTGCGGCGGCAGGAGCCTCGGAGGGTAGTTGTCCGCGACCGAGAGGACCGGGGGCGTGGGGATCGCCTTGTCGTCTGCGGCTTCCATCGCGCGGGATGGATCCTGTTGCCGGTTCCCGGAGGTGTCGTCGAGAGGGGTCATGGTTCGGAAGCCGAGGCCGTGATCCCGGCAGGTTCGGTCGGTCGGGGTCGCGATTTCCGACGGTGGCGGACTGCGACTGGCGGATCCGTTCGGAGGCGGTCGGTGGGGCATCCAAACTAAACCCTGACAACAAGATGGATTCCAACCCAACGCCTTGTCAAAGGCTGGATGCGGCTTGGGGCACCTGGTCCCCACCGGCTATCGGTTGGACAGGAGGACGGGTTCGGCCGACAACAGGGGGGTGGAAGTGCGCGAGTTTGCCGAGCGGATCCTCTGCGCGACGACGCTGGAGGAGAAGCTCATCGACCCGCCCGCGGGCCGGCTCACCGACGAGCGCCCCGGGCCGGCCTGGGACCGGGAGGTCGAGCCGGGCCGCCCGGCCGAACTGCGCTTCAAGGCGGCCGGGTCCGGGCGCCCGGGGGGTGAGGCTGCGCGCCGCGCGTCCGCGGCCGGGTTCCCCGGCCTGCATGGCCTGGGCGACGAGGCGGGCCGCGGCCGGGTGCTGCATTTCTTCGCCAACCACGAACTCCTGGCCACCGAGCTCATGGCCCTGGTGCTCCTGCGCTTCCCCGATGCCCCGCCGGCCTTCCGGCGCGGTGTCGTGCACACGCTGCGCGAGGAGCAGGAGCATGTGCGCCTGTACCTCGACCGCATGAAGGCCTGCGGGATCGCCTTCGGCTCGCTGCCCGTCAGCGGCTACTTCTGGCGCTCGGTCGCCCCGATGCGCCATCCGATGGACTTCGTCACCGGCCTGAGCCTCACCTTCGAGCAGGCCAACCTCGACTTCGCCCGGGTCTTCTCGCGGGCGTTCGCCGAGGCGGGCGACCCCGAGACGGCCGCGCTCCTCCGCCGCATCCTGCACGACGAGATCGGGCACGTGGCCCATGGATTGAAGTGGTTCCGCCAGTGGAAGGACCCGATGGCCAGCGACTGGGATGCCTTCCGCGGGGCCCTGCGCGTCCCGCTGTCTCCCCAACGGGCCAAAGGCGTCGAGTTCAACGCCGAAGCCCGCCGCGCGGCCGGCCTCGACCCCGACTTCATCGCCCGCCTGGACCTCTTCGCCCGTTCCAAGGGGCGCACGCCCCGGGTCTTCCTCTTCAACCCGCTGGCCGAGGGATTCATTGCGCGCGGCCCCGGGTTCACCCCGGCCGCCCCGGCCCGTCAACTGGCCCGCGACCTGGCGTGCCTGCCGCAGTTCCTGGCCCGTCGCGACGACGTGGTGATCGTGCCCGAGGCCCCGGCCCCGGACTTCCTGGCGACCCTGAGATCGGCCGGCTTCGAAGGGCCCGAGTTCGTGGTGGCCCCGGAGGGAGCGCGGCTCGACGAGGCGCTCGGGGACCGCAAGCTCGGCGGCCTGCGCCCCTGGGCCTGGGCCCCCGACAGCCAGGCGCGACTGGCCCCATTGTTCGACCAGGTGACGGGCGACGATGCCGGTCCCGACGGCGGGTTCCATGCCGCGTTGGCAGTGCTGTATTCCAAGGCCTGGAGCGCGCGGTTCCTGGAGGAGAGCCACGCGGAACTCGCCCAAGTCTTCCCGGCCCTGAGCCCGGCCGGGGTGATCGGCAGGGCGGTCGCCGACCTGTCTGGCGCACTCGGAGCCATCGGGGAGTTCCGGGCCCGGGGCTTTCACCGGTTGGTCGTCAAGCAGGCCCTCGGGCTGGCCGGGGCCAACGCCATCCGCCTCTGGGAAC
>JAJTFN010000243.1 GCA_021298285.1 Verrucomicrobium sp. | reverse complement strand
CCCGCCGGTCTGGAAACTCCACCGTTCCGTTCCCGTGCTCCCATCGATGGCATGGACGCGCGTGTCGTCGCTGCCGACAAACAGGGTGCCATCCGCGCCGATGGCGGGGGACGACGCGATGGCATCCCCGGCCTTGAACCGCCAGACGGCGCCACCGGGAGTCTGGCGGACGACCTCGACCGTGGCGGCCTCGCTGACGATCTCGACCCCACCGGCGCCCGTGACCCGGACGGTGTAGGCGCCGGAATTGGCGGGTCTCAGCAGGGGCAGTTTCAGGGTGCTGTTGGTCGCGTCAGGGAGGAGGGATCCGTTGAAGTACCACTGGAATCGATCGACCCACGCCGCCTCCGCGACGAGCACGGCATCGGCGGTGCCTTCAGCGAAGCGCCCTCCTTGGGGCTGGAGGACGATTTGCGGCGGCGGGATCCGGACCTCAAGCCGGAGTTCGATGGATGAGGAGCGGCCGTCGGGAAGGAAGCCGGTGAGGCGGTAGAGGCCTGCGTCGGTCGCCTTGGCTGCGGGGATCGAAACCGACGGAAGGGTGGCACCCTGGAGCGGTTGGGAGTCCTTGAACCATTGGAGGCGGGCCGTCGCCGGGGCTGACACGGCGGCCTCCAGCACGACAGGGTCTCCCACCGAGACCAGCAACTCGGCCCTGGACGCCTGGATCAGGACGGAAGCTTCAACCCGGCCTCGGGACCGGTTTCCGGCGCGGAAGCGCGGCCAGGGAGACGCGGCCAGGTCCAGCGACTCGGTGGAGAACCCGTACAGCAGGACCTTGTGGTCAACGCTGCCGACGTAGATCGTGCCATCCGAACCGACCGAGGCGGATCCGGCGATCCGGTCGCCTGCCCGGAACTGCCACTTCGGCGCGCCCGTCGTGGCGTCCAGGGCATGCAGCCTGGAGTCATCCGATCCCACGTAGACGGTTCCATGCGGGTCGAGGGTCGGGGAGGCCCAGACCGGGCCTCCGGTCAGGAATTCCCACTTTTTGGCACCCGTGCGCCCGTCCAGGGCATAGACCCGATGGTCGACACTCCCCACGTAGACGGTCCCATCGGCTCCGATTGCGGGTGAGGAGGAGACTTCCGCCCCGGTCGTGAGGTCCCATTTCTTCGTCCCGGTCCTGCCATCGAGGGCATAGACCTTCGCATCGGAGCTGCCGAAGCAGACCGTTCCATCGGCACCGACCGCCGGGGACGATTCGACCGGTCCTCCGGTTGTGAACGACCATTTCTTCGCGCCGGTGGAGCCGTCGAGCGCGTAGAGGTTCCTGTCGTTGCTCCCGATGTAGACCGTGCCGTCGGAGCCCACCGCGGGCGAGGTGCAAACCCTGTCTCCGGTGGCGAAGCGCCATTTCAACGCCCCCGTGGTCCCGTCGATGGCGTAGACGTGGTGGTCGTTGCTCCCGAAGAACACCGTGCCATCGGCTCCGAGTGCGGGGGAGGATTCCACCGCATCTCCGGATCGGAACTCCCACCGCTGTTGCCCCCAGACGGAGTCCCAGGCGTACAGACTGCCGTCGAGGCTGCCCGCATAGATGATCCCGTTGTCTCCGATGGCCGGCGAGGACCAGATCGCGGCACCGGCGGGGAAACGGACGATGGGCGCTTCCGGCGTGCCGCGGAAGACCCGGACCACGGTGGGTTCACTGGTCACGGAACCTGCCGGATTGCGGAGTTCCACCGTGTACGAACCCTCATGCCAGGGTCGCAGGATCGGCAGTTCGAGCGTCGAATTGGTGGCCCCGGGCAGTGCCTGACCATTCCGGTGCCACTGGAGTTGCCGAGCCTCGCCCGCGGTGACCCGGAGGACGGCGTTCGTCGCTCCTTCCGAGGCCGAGAGTTCCTTGAGCCAATCCATGAGACCGGGGAGGTGGCCTTCGGGTTGGCGGAGGATCCGGGGTGGTGCCGTCGGGATGCGCACGCGGGCGGTGACCACGGTCGATCGTCCGTCTGCGAGGGCGGCGGACAGACGATAGATGCCCTCACTCGCCGCGTTGAGGCTGGGCAGGACGAGCGTCGAGTTGGTCGCTCCCGGGATGGGGACTCCGTTCCGCGACCACTGGAGCGTCATCGGGGAGTCCGAGCGGGCCGGCACCTCCAACACGATCCGCTCTCCCGCCGCCGCAGGGACCTCTTGGTCGAGGGTGGTCACCCGGATCGAGGAGGCGATGCGGTTCTGGATCGAGCCCAGCGAGCCGTGCTGTGGCCAAGGGGATGCCATGAGCCCTGACGAACCGGTGGCCAGCGCCATCAGGCGCCCGCCGCTGGCCACATAGAGGGTTCCGTCGCCGCCCAAGGTCGGCAGGATGGGGGTGCCCGGGGTTCCTCCGGCGGTGGTGGATTCCCAGAGTTTTTCCCCGTTCCTTCCATCCAGTGCGAGGACGACCGCCCCCTCGGTCATGGCGTAGACCGTCCCGTCGGATCCCAGGGCTCCGATGACCGGGAACCGGAGCGCCGGGTTCTCGGAATCCGCCGTGGCGGTCCATCGGGTCCGTCCTCGAAGGCTCGCGAAGGCGGTGTTGCCGTTGAAGAGGGTCCCGTCGGATCCGATGACCGTGTCGACACCGCCGAATGCGGTCGAATACGCCGACCAGATGATCGCCCCGCGCCCGGGCTCCAGGGCATACAGGGAGGTGCCACCGACGTAGACCGTGTCGTCCGCGCCGATCGCCAGGCTGGCCCCCTGTCCCATGGTCATGATCTCGGGAGATTGCCACAGCCTTGCTCCGGTCTTCCCGTCCAGCGCATGGACCCGGTCGGTGCCTGAGACATAGAGTGTCCCATCCCTGCCGACCGCAAGCGACGGGTGCGACATTTCCGTGTTCCGGTTCCCGAGGGAAACCTGCCAAAGCGCGGTCCCGGTGGCCGCCCGGAGGGCGTAGATCCGGCCATCGGTGCCGGCCACATGGACGACTCCGTCACACTGGTGTTGAACTCCCACCGGATCGCCCCGGTCCCACCGTCCATCGCAAACACCTTCCGGGTCCCTCCCCCGAGGAAGATGGTTCCATCGGCACCGATCGATGGCGGCGTCGGGCGGTGGTCGATGGGGCCCTCCCAGACGGCCGGTCCCATGTCGGTTTGCCAGAGTTGGGTCCCCGAGGTTGCGTCCACCGCGACGACCTTGTTCTCCTTTCGCCACTCGGTGCTGGTCGTCCAGACAACCACGGTATGGGCGGGTCCCAGCGCCGGGCGCGAGATCCACGGCGAATCACCGATCGGGAGGTCCCAGAGTTTCCCGCCCGGCGGCATGGGCGTCACATCCACCGACGCCGGTTGGCTCATCACGGAACCCGCCGGGTTCCTGACGCGCACGAGGTAGCTTCCGCGATCCGGGCGTCTTGCCAGGCGGATCACCCACGACGCGTCGGTGGCCCCCGCGATCGGCGTCCCATCCCGGAACCACTGGTATTCGAGGAAGCTTCCCGAGGCTTCCACCTTCAGGAGGATGTCGCGGTCACCTTCCCGGAAGGTGCCGCCCTGCGGTTGCACCACGATCCGGGGCGTCTCGGTGACAAGGCTCAGGGTCGCCATGGTGGAGGTCGCCTTGCCGAGTTCATTGGACACGACGACGTGATAGCGTCCGGCCTGGGTGGCGGAGAGATTCCGCACCCTCCATCGGTTGGTGTTCGACCCGGGCAGGGCGACATCGTCCTTGTACCAGCGGTAGGTCAGGGGCTCGGCTCCCTCGGCCGTGACGGAGAACTCCACCTCGCCCCCCTTGGCCCCTGCCTTGCCGGCCGGATGGGAGACCAGGAATGGCGGAGACAGCGGCAGCCGTGAGACATGGCAGCCCCGGTCCCGAAGGCGCTGCAGCAGTCCGGAAGCCCCGAGCAGGTGACCAGCCCGCAGCAGCACGAATGGTGACTGTCCGCCCTGGAGCTGGGTCTCGATGAGCGGCAGCCAACGATCCAGGGGCTTGCCCACCAGGGTCCCGTACACGGCGGGGTGCCGTTGGGCGAGCCGTTCCATGACGGCCGTCATCCCGGACACGTCCCCGAGTCGCCATTGGTTCACCACCAGGTTCCCAGTGAACCCGGTCCGGTCGGTGAGGGACTCCAGCGGCTCCAGAGGGTCCCGATCCCGGATCAGGTCCACCCAGGCGCTGTCGGCGATCCCCGAGGCGGTGTCGATGGCCTGCTGATAGGAATCGAGGAACACCCGCGGCTTGAACAGGGTCTTGGCCAGACCCAACAGGTAGGTGTCGATGGCCCGGGCCGGGTCGAATCCGGACCTCGCCAGGAGCTGTTGGGACAGGACCTGGTGCATGAACCAGGGGCGATGCTGCAGGAGGCTGTCACGTGGCAACCCGAGTCCGCCCAGCAGGTTCTGGACGGCGAGGTAGTCGTCCTCACCGAGGAGCATCTGGAGCGTCGATCCCGGAGGAAGCAACGAGCGGTCCGAGAGGTAGGACTCCGCGGCGGTTCCCGAAAGCTCCGACGGATCCACGGGGAGCACGAGTTTCCGGCTCGCGGTGAAAGCCTTGGTGAAGCTCTCGGGGTAGGGAAGGTCTCCCTCCCTCAAGGCGG
>JAJTFN010000106.1 GCA_021298285.1 Verrucomicrobium sp. | reverse complement strand
GACGTCCCCACCCGCGACGTGGTCATCACCGCGCATGGGGCCTCCGACCGACGCATCGCGGGCCTGAAGGCCTCGGGCCTCCGGGTCCTCGAGGCCACCTGCCCGCTGGTCCACCGGGCCCACCAGGCGCTCCGGCGGTTGGTCGACGCCGGGTTCCATCCCGTGGTCGTCGGCCAGGCGGACCACGTCGAGGTCCGGGGCCTCACCGAGGATCATCCCGGCTGCGAGGTCGTGCTGAGCGAGGAGGAGGTGGACCGCCTGCCCGAGCGCCCGCGCTACGGCGTGGTGTCCCAGACCACCCAACCGGTCTCGCGGGTGCGCCAACTGGTCGATCGCCTGGCCGCACGTTTCCCCGCCTCGGAGGTGCGCTGGACCGACACGGTCTGCCAGCCGACCAAGGACCGCCAGACCGCCGCCGAGGCGCTGGCGGGCCGGTGCGACGTGGTGCTGGTGGTCGGCGGCGCCCACAGCAACAATACCCGACGCCTGGTGGACACCTGCCGAAGCCGGTGCGGGAGGGTGCATTGGCTGCAGTCGGCGGCCGACCTCGACCCGGCCTGGGTCCGGGAGGGCGACACGGTGGGGATCACCGCCGGCACCTCGACGCCAGACTCCGTGATCGACGGGGTTGAGGCGGCCCTGCGGGCTTTGTCCTGCCGATCCCGTTTGGAGGCCAGATCACAGCCCCCATCCGAGACCCGGGCCAAGGCCGCCTGAGCCCGGTCCCCCCGGCAATCGCCCGACATCGCCCGCAGGCCCCCGGCTCAGAGCCTGTCTGAAAACTCAGAGGGGTCCTGCGGCGAGGGGATTTGGCGGTGGCCGAGGCGGCGAGGCCGGAGCATCCCCGAAGCGGGCTGCAACGGCCGAGTCAACGCGGGCCACCGGCAAAAGACCCGCCGCCCAAAGGGTTTTCTCAGAAACAGGGCCCCTCTGAGTTTGTAGACAGGCTCTCAGCGGGCGATGCCCCGCTGGCTGGCGCGGATGAAGTCGACCAGTTCGCCCAATTCCGCATGGGCCGCACGATCCTCCTCAAGGCGTGCGAGGGCGGCCTCGAGGGTGAGCCCGACCCGGAAGAGCGTCTTGTAGGCCTTGGCCAGCACCGCGATCGTCGCCGGTGCGAAGCCGGCCCGCTCGAGGCCCACCTTGTTGATGTAGCGTGTCTCGGCCGGGTTCCCATCGGCCATCATGAACGGCGGGACATCCTGCACCAACTTCGAGCAGCCTCCGACCATCGCATGCCGGCCGATCCGGCAGAACTGATGCACGGCGGCCAAGCCGGCGATGATGGCGTGGTCGCCGACGACGACATGCCCGGCCAGGGTGGCGAGGTTGGACATGATGACCCGGTTGCCCACCTGGACGTCGTGGGCCAGGTGGGTGTTGGCCAGGAAATGGTTGTCGGAACCCACCCGGGTGACGCCGCCGTCGGAGGTGGCGCTGTGCACGCTGACGTACTCGCGGAAGACGTTGCGGTCGCCGATCTCGACCCGGGTCACCCCGCCCTTCCACTTGAGGTCCTGCGTCTTCAGGCCCAGCGAGACGAACGGGTAGACCTCGTTGTCGGCGCCCAGCGTGGTGTGGCCGTCGACGACCACATGGCCGTGCAGGTGGCACCGGTCGCCCAGCACGACCCGCTCGCCGATAAGGCAATAGGGGCCGATGCGGCAGTCGGACCCGAGGCGGGCCCCGGGGTGGACGATGGCGGTGGGATGGATCATGGCGCCTGGGCTCACCGGTCCATCAGCATGAAAGTGACCTCAGCCTCGCTGACCACCTCGCCGTCGACGGTGCAGCGGCCCTTGGCCTTGCCGATCTTGCCCCGGGCCTTGGTCATCTCCACCTCGATCATGAGGATGTCGCCCGGTCGGACCGGCTTGCGCCATTTCACGTCCTCGGCCGACATGAAATAGGCCAGCTTCCCGGCATTCTCGGCCTGCCGCATCATCAGGATGCCGGCCACCTGGGCCATGGCCTCGAGCTGCAGCACCCCGGGCATGATCGGGTGGCCCGGGAAATGGCCCTCGAAGAACGGCTCGCCCATGGTGACGTTCTTCTGCGCGACGATCCGCGGGCCGTCGATGAGGGTGACCTTGTCGACCATCAGGAAGGGCGGACGGTGCGGCAGGATCTGCATCACCTGCATGATGTCGAGGGTGGCGCCGTCGCGCACGAGGGTCTCGGTGGAAGTCGGGGAATTCACGGTCGCGGGGGCGGTCTTGGCGGACTTGGCGGGGGCGGGCTTGGCATCGGCGGCAGGCACGGGCGGCGGGGTGGCCGCGGCCGGAGCCGGGGACGGGGGCGGGGCGAAGGTCTGCGCGGCCTCCAGCGGACGCCGCATCTGGGCGAGGATCGCCTTGGCCAGCTCGGTGTTGGCGCGGTGGCTCGGGCGCGTGGCGATCACGTGGCCCTGGATGGGCCGCCCGACCAGCGCCAGGTCGCCGACGATGTCGAGGATCTTGTGCCGCACGAACTCCTCGGGATAGCGCAGCGGCTCGGTGGTCAGCACCGCATCGTCGCGGATGACGATGGCGTTCTCGAGGCTGCCACCCTTGATGAGGCCATTCTTGATGAGGAACTCGATCTCCTCGTAGAAGCAGAAGGTCCGGGCGTGGCTCAGCTCCTTCTCCCAGCTGGCCTGGGTGACCTCAAGGCTGAAGAACTGGGTGAAGCGTCCTCCCTTGTCGGAACTGGTGCAGGTGATCTTGAAGCCCGGATGGGGGAAGACCGCCATGTGCGACTCCCCGACATTCAGCTCGATCGGCGCGGTGATCCGGCAGGCCTCGACCGGGTCGGCCTGTGCCACCCGCCCGGCTTCCTTGATCAACCGCACGAACTCGCGCGAGCTGCCGTCGGCGATGGGCGGCTCGTTGGCGTCGATCTCGATGATGGCGTTGTCGATGCCGGCCCCGGCGAAGGCCGCCAGCACATGCTCCACCGTGTGGACCTTCACCGGGCCCTTGCCCAGCGTGGTCGACCGCTGGGTGTCCACCACATGCTCGGCCCTGGCCTCGATCTCCGGGGAGCCCTCGAGGTCGATGCGCCGGAACCGGAGGCCCGAGTTCGGGGGGGCCGGCAGGAGGTTCATCGAGACCCGGTTGCCGCCATGGAGGCCGATGCCGGCAAAGGAGACCGATTGCTTGAGGGTGTGCTGGGACGACACGGCCGCCTGTTCTATCCAAGGGAAATCCACCGAGGCAATGACCCATTGCGGGTCCGGGTTCAACCGGGGTCGGCCGGCCCCGTCTCGTAGCGGTCCTGTTCGACCTGCAGCCGCATGCGGAGCGCACTGAAGAACTTCCGCCCCTCGAGCGCCGTGTGGAACCGTCCGTCCACCCAGCGTCCGTCCGGCAGCCGGAAGCGTTCGATCAACAGGCTCAGGCGCTGCACGGAGGCGACCACCCCGGCCAGGACGTCGAAGCTCCTGCCCAGCCCGGCCTCGACACGCACCAACTCATGCTCCTCGGCATCGACCCACAACCGTCCCTCGAGCTGGGACATCAGCCGGTCGGCGAACCCCTGCGGCGCGCCCCGACCGGAATCGGTCGTGCTGGCCGCGAAACGCAGCACGTGGTTGGTGCGGCCGGCGATCACCTCGAAACCCTCCCACGTGTACTCGAAGCGCCGGATGAGCGCCTCGTCGATGACCTCGACGCCACGACGCTTCTTGAACGAACTCGACCGGCCGTACCGCTCGCGGGCCTCACGGTCCCGGCGTTCCTCACTGCGGGCGTCGGCCTCCGGCGGCTCCTGGTTGTCCACCCGGAGCAACCGGACGGTCTCCACGCCGTTGGTCATGGCCACCCGGTACTCCTTGGTCTTGCGCTCGGACACGCGGCCGTCCGCCTCGAGGGTCTCGATGACGGCCACCCGCCGGCACACCTGCGCGCGGCCCTGGTGGCGCTCGGGAAGGGACTTCAGGCGCTCGACCATCGAGCGCACCACCTCGTCGGCCGACGGGACCGCCGGACCGGAGCCCCGGGCCCAGCCCGTCGCCCCGATCCACAGCAGGAGACACCACACGCAACGCCACATGGCCCTAGGATTGGCCCGAACGGCGCCCGGCGCAACGACGCCCCTGGCGGCGGGGACGCCACCCTGCCCGGATGCCGCTGGACGCGACCGCCCACCGGCACCACCGTGGGCCGGATGCAACCGGCCGACATCACCGCCTTCGCCCAGGAACTGGCCATCCGCTGGGACGATGGCCGCGAGGACTTCATCCCCCTGGAAAGCCTGCGCCGATTCTGTCCGTGCGCCGCCTGCCTGGGCGAAACGGACATCTTCGGGAAGACCTACCGCCCGCCCGAGCGCCCCTACGCGGCCGAGTCGTTCGTCCTGCGGCGCCTGGCGCACGTGGGCAACTACGCCGTGCAGCCGGCCTGGGGCGACGGGCATGCCACCGGTCTCTACACCTGGGAGTGGCTGCGCCGGATCGCCGACGCGGTGAAGTCGCCGGAGACCGTGGCCCAATGACCCGCCGGGATCCCCCGCCCTGCCGGGTCCGTGGCCGCGGATGCCACCTCCCCGGACCATGACCGAAGCCTCCGAACGGGCCCGCATCACCTTCCGGATGGAGCGGTGGCGCTCCATTTCCGGCGGCGTCATCGAGACGGCGGCCAACACCTTCCTCCTGCTCATCGCCACGCGGGTCTTCGACCTGGGCCCCTGGGCCAAGGCGCTGATCGCGGCGGGCACCTCCGTCGGGCTGCTGCTCTCGCCGCTGGTGGTCAACGGCGCACGCGCGCTCGGCCTGTCGCCGTCCCGGGCCGTGTCCTCGCTGCTGGGGCTGGGGGGCGGCAGCTGCCTCGTCGTGGGCCTGGTGCCGCACGGCGGGGTCTACACCGCCGGATGCGTGCTGGCGCTGCTCACCTCGACCTGCGCCATCCCGCTGATGACGCAGATCTACCACGACAACTACCCGGCCGACCAGCGGGGGCGCCTGTATTCCAGGGCCTTCATGGTGCGCATCGCCGCGGCGCTGGCCTTCGGCTGGATCGGTGGACAAATCCTCGGCGGAGGGCCCGGAACCCAGGTGTCGGCGATCCCGGCGCCGGCGCCGGATGGCTCTCCCGTCTCGGAGCGGTGGCGCTGGATGCTGGGACTCTTCGCCCTGGCCTACCTGACGGCGGCCGCCGCGGTCCGACGGATCCCCTCGCGTCCGCTGGAGGCCGGGACGGCCGTGCACCCGCTGCAGGGCCTGAGGTTCGTGCGTGACGACCCGGTCTTCCGCAACGCGCTGGCGGCCTGGATGCTGATGGGCTTCGCCAACCTCGCCATGCTGCCCATCCGCGTCGAATACCTCGGCAACCCGCGCTTCGGGCTCGGCCTCGGAGCCGCCGAGATCGCGTGGCTCACGCTGGTGATCCCCAACGCCGCGCGCTGGGTCATGAGCCCGGTCTGGGGCCGACTGTTCGACCGCATGGATTTCTTCCGGCTCCGGGCGACGCTCAACGCCGGCTTCGCCATCGGCATCGCCACCTTCTTCATGAGCGACACGCCGACCGGCCTGATGCTCGGGGCGGTGGTCTACGGCATCTCGGCCGCCGGTGGGGATGTGGCGTGGGGGCTGTGGGTCACCAAGATCGCCCCTCCCGGGCGTGTGACCGACTACATGGCCGTGCACACCTTCGCGACCGGCATCCGGGGCGTGCTGGCGCCGTTGTGCGCCTTCCAGGCGGTGCAGTCACTGGCCCCGGCGACGATGGGCTGGATCGCCTCGGCGATGATCGTCGGCGCCTGCGGGTTCCTCGTCCCGGAGATCCGGGCGGCCGGAGTCCGGCGAGCAGCCCGCGAGCGTTCCGACGCCGGGTCGCTCGGGAACGGAAAACCCCCGCTCCAGTGACGGAGGCGGGGGTGGGTTGTCGCCGATGGATGCCCGTTTTATCGGGCGGGCGGGGCCCGGAGGCTACTTCTTGGCCTCGTCCTTCTTGGGCTCGTCCTTCTTCTCGGGCGGCGGCGCGACCCAACCGGTGTTGATGTCGAGTCCCGGCAGGGCCTCCTGGAGCTTCTTGACGCCCTCGGGGGTGACCTGCGTCTGCCAGACGTAGAGGTTGCGCAGGTGCTTGAGGCCCGCGAGCTTGGCCAACCCGGCGTCGGTCACCTTGGTGCCGTAGAGGTTCAGGTACACCAGGTTCTGCAGGCCCTGCACATGGTCGAGGCCCGCATCGGTGATGCCGGTCAACTCGAGGCCCAGGGTCTGCAGGTGGGTCAGGCCGGCGATTTGCTTCAGGCCCGCGTCGGTGATCTTGGTGTTGCCCAGGCGCAACTCGACCAGGCTGTTGATGCCGGAGACGGGGGCGAGGGTCGCGTCGGTCACCTCGGGCCCCTTGAGCCGGAAATTGGCCTCCTTCCAGGGCACCCCGAGGGCGATGGGGCGCGCCTCGACGCCCGCCTTGGCCAGCGAGGCGATCCCGGTGGCCTCGGACGAGGCGGGCTGGAACTCCTTGGGAAGTTGCGGCAATGGCGGCACCGGGCGCGTGGGCCGGGCGGGGTTGGCCGACGGGGCCGGCGCGGCGACGGCGGCCGCCAGCACCACGCCATCGGGCCACTTGGCACCCTCCTTGATCCACTCCCGGAGCTTGGCCCGGAGCGGCTCGGCCAAGGGGCCACCCTCCGGCGGCATCAGCTCGTCGTTGTCCTTGGGCAGGTTGACCCGGTGGATGATCTCGCTCTTGTCGGCGTCGCCCGCGACGATCGCCGGCTTGTCGCTCTTGCCCCCCTTGAAGGCGGCTTCCTTGGAATCGATGCGGTACTTGCCCTTCTGCTTCTCGGTGCCATGGCACTTGAGGCAGTTCTCGGTGAGGATCGGGGCGATGTCCTTGGAGAAATCGACGGCGGCCCGGGCGGTGAAGGCCGCCAGACCGGCCATCAGGACGGTGGAGGAAAGGATCTTCATGCGAAGTCGTTGGACGAAACGTTGTGGTGAAGGCTTCACCGCCAGTTTCAACGTCCCGGGGAACGAAGGGAATCCCAAAGACGGCCCGGGCGCGGAATAAACGGGACGATTGCCGCCCGGACAGCGCCGTGGTTGGTTGGCGGCGTGAACATCCACCACCTCGAGCTCTTCTACCATGTCGCCCGCCACGGCGGCATCATGGAGGCGGTGCGCCACATGCCCTACGGCATCCAGCAGCCGGCCGTCAGCGGGCAACTCCTCCAGCTCGAGGCCCATCTCGGGGTGAAGCTCTTCCGTCGCCGCCCCTTCGAGCTGCTGCCGCCCGGGGCCGAGCTCTACGGGTTCATCCGCCCGTTTTTCGAAGGCCTCGGGCCGATGGAGCAACGCCTGCGCACCGGGGCGGACCAGAGCCTGCGGATCGCCGCTCCCGTCATGGCCCTGCGGGACCACCTCCCCCGGGTCCTGCAGGCGGTGCGGGCGCGCTTCCCGAGGCTGCAGCTTGGCCTGCGCTCAGGCACGCAGCCCCAGGTGGAATCGTGGCTGGAGCGGCAGGAGATCGACTTCGCCATCACGCTGCTGGAGGGACAGGCCGCCAAGGGACTGCAGCACGAGCCCCTGCTGGACCTGCCACTGGTGCTGCTGGTGCCCAAGGCATCGCGGTTCCGGCGCTACCAGGATATCCTCGAGGCCCTGGCCGGCGAGAGCCTCGACGAGCCGCTGGTGACCGTGGGGCCGTCGGAGGCGGCGCCCCGGCGTTTCCGCGAGCACCTCGAGGGCCTGTCCCTCGAGTGGGCGGGACGGGTGGAGGTGACCGACCTCGAGCTGGTGGACGCCTATGTCCGGCACGGGTTCGGCATCGGGCTCGGACTGTCCATCCCCGGGCGGCCGGCCGACCGGGACCTCCGGGTGCTGCCCGTGGAGGGGGTCCCGCCGTTGCGGCTCGGGGCCGTGTGGCGTGGGGCCCCGACCGACGCGATGTCCGCCCTCATGGACATCCTGCGCGAGCACGTGGGCCGGGTCACGGGGTCCGGCGGCCCGGCCATTGATCGGCGGCCGGGCCGGTGACACCGTCCCGGCGTGAGCCATGCCACCCTCGCCCGCCGGGTCTTCGACATCGAGACGGCGGCCCTGCGTGCCGTCCGCGGCGCGCTCGACGACGCCTTCGACCGGGCCGTGGACCTCGTCTGCGCGACCCTGGCCGCCCGCCGCAAGCTCCTGGTGCTCGGCATCGGCAAATCCGGGAACATCGGCCGCAAGATCGCCGCCACCCTCACCAGCACCGGCTCGACGGCCGTGGTGCTCGACCCCGTCGACGCCCTGCACGGCGACCTGGGCCTGGTGCAGGATGGCGACGCCGTCCTGGCCCTGAGCTACTCCGGCGAGTCGTCGGAGTGGAACGACCTGCTGCCGGCGCTCAAGCGTTTCTCGGTGCACATCATCGCCCTGACCGGCAACCCGCGTTCGACGCTCGGACGCCACAGCGAGGTGGTGCTCGACGTCCGGGTGCCGCGCGAGGCCTGTCCGTTCAACCTCGCCCCGACGGCCTCGACCACGGCGGCGCTGGTGATGGGCGACGCGCTGGCCGTGGCGGTGATGACGGCCCGGGGGTTCAAGAAGCAGGATTTCGCCAAACGCCACCCGGCCGGCGCGATCGGGCGGGCACTCCTCTACAAGGTGGGCGACATCATGCGCCGGGACCAGCGCAACGCGGTGGCCCGGCAGGACCAGACCGTGCAGGACGGCCTGCTGACGATGACCCGGGCCAGGACCGGCTCGGTCAGCGTGGTCGACGGCCGCGGGCGGCTGGTGGGGGTGTTCACCGATGGCGACCTGCGGCGGCGCCTGGCCGCCCATGAGGACATCCTGCAGCGTCCGCTCAAGGAGGTCATGACCCGCGAGCCCATCACCCTCCGCGAGGACGCGCTCGCCGTCGACGCGCTGCGCATCTTCAACGAGCGCAACATCGACGACCTGATCGTGGTGGACGCCCGCCGACGCCCGGTCGGGCTGGTGGATTCGCAGGACCTGCCCAAGCTCAAGCTCATGTGAGCCCGGGGCACCCCGACTCTCAGGGGGCCCGGGGATCCGCGACCGCCGAGGCCGCAGGCGCAGGCGCCGTCGATGGCGCCGACCCCTCGGCGGTGCCGGCCGGTCCGTCGACGGCCTTGCGCCGGAACACGAGGATGTGCTGGCGTGGCAGGTTCGTGAGGTTCTCGGTGAATTCGAGCCTCGGATGCAGGGCCATCTCCCGGCGCACCTGGGCCGCCGTCATCTTGTGCAGGGGCTTGATGGGGATCCATCGCTCCTCGCCCCGGTACTCGACGAAGACCAGCCGGCCGCCGGGCTTCAGGGCGTCGGTCATGCGCCGGGCCATCTCCCACGGGTGGTCGCACTCGTGGTACACGTCGACCAGCAGGATCAGGTCGAGGCTGTTGTCGGGCAGCCCGGGATCGGTGGGGGTGCCCAGCACCGGCACGACATTCGTGATGCCCCGGACCGCCAGGTTGGTCTTCAGGATGGCGATCATCTCGGGCTGGATGTCATTGGCGTACACCCGCCCGGTGGGCCCGACCGCCCGCGCCATGCGCCAGGTCAGGTAACCGCTGCCGGCGCCGACATCACCGACCCGTTGCCCAGGCTTCAGACCGAGCGCGGCGACCAGGCGGGCGGGCGCCTCCTCGAGTTCCCGCTCCTGGCGCTCGAGCCACGGCGCCCCGGGCAGACTGGGTGGCGCGGCCTCGGGCAAGCGTCGCGGGCGTCGGGAGGGAACGTTCCCGACCATCGGCCTTCACCCCGCGCCCCCGCAAGCCCGGACGAACGCCCGGAACAGCCGCGCGTGCTCGGGATGGTCGGCGTACAGGCGCTCGGGGTGGAACTGCACCGAGGCGAACCACGGAAGCAGGCCGGCGCTCGCCGCCTGCAGCTCGGTGCCCTCGATGACGCCGTCGGCCGCCGTCAGCGTCGCCCGCAGCGGATCGGCCAGGCGGTGGATGGCCTGGTGGTGGGTGCTGTTCACGCCGAGGGTCCGCAGCCGGTAGATCACCGCCGCCTGGCTGTCCGGGGCGACCTCGACCGGGTGCACCGGCTCGAAGCGCCGGTCCATCTGGGCATGGGCGATGTCGCCGGGTCGCTGGGTGGGCAGGTCCACATACAGCGTGCCGCCGAGGGCCACGTTCACCAGCTGGTGCCCACGGCAAATCGCCAGCAGGGGCTTCGGGCGTCGGAACAACTCGTCCAGCAGCGTCAGTTCCATCAGGTCCCGGTCGGGCTCCGGGAACTCGCAACGGGCCACCAGGTCGGCCGGCACCCCGGGCCAGTAGAGGTTCGGGTGGATGTCGTCGCCCCCGGTCAACAGCACGCCGTCGGCACGCTCGAGGTAGCCGGCGAGGCGGTCGCGCCGGGTCAGTTGCGGCAACGCCAGCGGCAGCCCCCCGGCCTCGAGCACCGCTTCGAGGTACCGGCTGCTCACGCTGATGGAGTGGTCGGGGAACTCCGCCCCGGCCGCGTGGGTGCTGGGCGTCACCAGGATGATCGGACGGCTCACGGGGAAACTCTGTCCCGAACCCGGGACGATTCAACCGCCAAAGACTCCCCGGGGGGCCTCCCCAAACCGCGCCCACACCCCGGCCACCCCGGGGAGCTCCTCAGCGGAACCGGTGTTCGGGAAACAGCTCCCGGATGCGCTTGCGCACGGCCTCGATGTGCTCGGGCGGGTAGCGGCGGCGCACGTAGCCCCGCTCGAGGGCGTCGAGCAGCTCGAGCCAATCTTCCAGCGGCGGCTGTGGCATCGGCGTCCACTCGATGTCCGAACCGCGCCGCTTGGGCCGCTCGAAGAACTTCCACTGGTCGCCCACGTGCTGGGCGTAGACGTGGCGCTTGATCCCGTCGGGTCCCGGGGTGGTCCACCCGATGTCGGCCTTGGCTCCCATGCTTGGTCAGGTTCCGGGGTTGGGATTCTCCGGCAAGTCCACCGAGGCCACCGCCATCGCGGCGATCCCCTCCTCGCGCCCCACGAACCCCATCGTCTCGTTGGTCGTGGCCTTCACCCCGACCTTCGACACGGGGATGCCCAGGGCCTCGGCGATGTGCGCCTTCATGGCGGCGAGGTGGGGAAAGATCTTGGGCCGCTCGGCGATCAGGGTCGCATCGATGTTCACGATCCGGCCGTTCCGCGACCGCACCCGCCGGGCGGCCTCCTCCAGAAAGATCCGGCTCGGGGCGTTCTTCCAGGCCGGGTCGGTGTTGGGGAAGAGGTGACCGATGTCCACCTCGCCCACCGCGCCGAGGATCGCATCGGTGATGGCGTGCAGCAGGGCATCGGCATCAGAGTGCCCGTCCAATCCCTTGGAGTGGGGAATCTCGACGCCACCCAGCACGAGCCTGCGGCCGGCGACCAATCCATGGACATCGTATCCGATGCCGACGTGTACCATGCGGTCGACCGTAGGCGGCCCCGGCCCCGTCGGAAATGCGGAAAACGCCCCCGAACCCGGGAACAGCTCATCGTCGGGGACGGGCTCGCAAGGCCCCGCCCAGTGAGCCCGGGCGCCTCAAAACGCGTTGGACCATGGCCCGTGCCCGTGGCAGCCTGACCTCGGAATCTCCCGACCGACGCCATGAGCAACCCCAGGATCGTCTGCAGTGGCCCGCTGAGCACGCGGCGTGAATGGCTGAGGGTTGGCGGGCTGGGTGCCTTCGGGCTGTCGCTGGCCCACCTCCTGGGCCCGGGCCTGAGGGGGGCGGCCGCGGCCGGCAACCCGGTGCCCGGATCCCGCTTCGGGCAAGCCAAGTCGTGCATCCTCATCTTCCTGGCCGGTGGTCCGCCCCAACACGAGACCTTCGACCCGAAACCCGAGGCCCCGTCGGAGATCCGCGACACCTTCCGGTCGATCCCGACCAGCGTGCCCGGGACACACTTCTGCGAGACGTTGCCGCGGCCCGCGCGCATCGCCCACCGCCTCAGCATCCTCCGGTCCATGACCACCGAGATCGATGCCCACTCGACCAGCGGTGCCTTCATGCTCACGGGGTACGAACCCCAGACGAAGGCGGAGAACGTGCCGCCGGGCCCGCAGGACTGGCCCAGCATCGCCTCCATGGTGGGGATGCTCAAGCCGAGCACCCGCTCGCCGATGTCCTCGGTCGTCCTGCCGGAACCGTTGGCCAACGACGGCAACATCCTCTGGCCCGGGCAGAACGGGGGCTTCATGGGCCCTGCCTGGCACCCGATGCTCATGCGCTGCGACCCCACGCAGCTGCCCATGCAGATCGAGGGACTCAGCCGGCAACCGGGGGTGTCTGACCTCCGCCTGGAGGATCGCCGAAGCCTGCTGGAGCAGTTCGACGCCCGCTTCCGCCAGGGCATGGGCAGCGGAGCCGTGGCCTCCTGGGACCACTCCCACCAGAAGGCCTTCGAGCTGCTGCACGCCGACGCCAGCCGCCGGGCCTTCGAACTCGAACGCGAGCCCGCCGCGGTCCGCGAGGCCTACGGTCCCCACAAGTTCGGCCAGAGCCTGCTGCTGGCGCGCCGCCTGGTCGAGGCGGGCACGCGGCTGGTGCAGGTCAACTGGCCCCGGGAGGGCAAGGCGGAGGTCGCGGGAAGCCCTCTCTGGGACACCCATGCGAACAACGCCAGCCGCGTGCGCGACGTGCTCTGCCCGCAGTTCGACGGGCCCTTCGCCACCCTGATCGACGACCTGGCCGCCCGCGGCCTGCTCGACGAGACCCTGGTCGTGGCCCTCGGCGAATTCGGCCGATCCCCGAAGATCAACGCCGTGGGTGGACGCGACCACTGGGGCGCCTGCTTCTCGGTGGCCATGGCCGGAGCCGGTGTGCCCGGCGGTCAGGTCATCGGCTCGAGCGACCGCATCGGGGCCTATCCCGACTCGCGACCTGTCCGGCCGCGCGACCTGTCCGCCACCCTCTTCCACCTGCTCGGCATCTCGCCGAGCACCGAGTTCCTCGATCCCCTCGGCCGCCCCCGCCCGGTGACCGACGGCGGCGTGGCCCTGCGGGAACTCATCGGCGCCTGAGCGGCTCGTCTGGACCGGGGAAGCGGACCCCGTTGCCGTCCGCGAGGGTTGCCGGCTCCGGCCCTGTCATCGGTTCCCGACCTGCCCACGTGTCACCCGTCAGGTCCACGTCCTCGAAGGCTGCCTGCCGGGCCTGCCCAAGGCGCTGGAAGGCCGGCAGGAACCTCGAGGACCGCAACAGGAACAATCGTCGGCCCAGGCGGAGGGCGTCGGCAGCCAACTTCCGGCGCCGGACCCGGAGGACCCGGAGCAGCCGATCCCGTTCCCCCGACGGCAAGGTGTCCCTGCCGGGACCGCGGAGGAACTCCCGAAGCAGCCAGAGATCATGGTCCAGGCCGAGGCACGCGCGCAACGCTTCGAGGCCCGAGGCCCAGGCGGCCATGGCGGGAAAAGCCGCGGGCCCGAGCGGGGCCAACTGGTCGGACAGGATCTGGATGTGCCGACGCCAACGGTGCCGGGTCGCGGAATCGGAGCATGCCTGCGCGCGGGCCAAGCCGCGACGGGCACGCCGATAGCTGGCACGGAGCCCGGCCTGGGCCATCTGCCAATCCCATGCCGATGGGCCCCGGGCTTGGAACTCCCGGAGCCATCCGGAGAGCCGCTCCCGGAGCCGACGAATCCGCCGCCCCCGTCCCGCCAGCCGGACATGGCGGGAGAGCTCCTGCCGCAGCCGACGGGCCAGCCGATTCCAGGAGCCTGCCGGCAGGACCTGGTCACGCGGGCCGGTCGTCACCCAAGACAGGCTTCGCAGGCGAACCTGCGCATCCCGGACATCGGACAACGGGTGGGAGCACCGGTCCACGGCTCGGAGCCAGCGTCGGAGGTCCCGCCCGCGAACCGCAGGACGGACCCATTCCAGCAATGCCTTCAGTCGCTTGAGATCCCGACGCGCCTCATGGACCGCATCCCCGTCGGGAGCGCGTTTCAACCGGGAACGGGCAGAACGCGTCCGCTCGACGACCAGGCGCTGGATGGCGTCGGCCGGGGACTCGCCGGATCGGAAGCGGAATGACATCCCCGGAGCATGGGATCATCCCGACCGACCGCAGTGTCGGGGAACCCCCCTGCCGATCGCGGGGAAGCCGCCGACCGCCCCCCGGGTGCGCTGCTCAGCGACGCGTTGTGCCGCGACGATAGCGGACCCATCCCAGCACGAAGGCACCGACCGCCAGCAGGGCCGTCGACCCAGGTTCGGGGATGACCCCCCTCGGCGTGCCACGGACCTCCCACTCGACCAGCTTGCCGGTGCCGCCGGCCTCCATGTCGGCGAGGAACAGGGTCCACGATCCGTTCGGATCCATCCTGCCCAGCGGCTCCAGCGACGTGGTCCGGGGCGAGGTGTCGAGGCTGATCGTGGGATTCACCCGTCGTCCATCCGGCTGCCAGGTGCCGGTGAGCGGCGTGTCGATCACGCCGCCGAGGGCAACCTGATAATGATGGATGTCCCACACGGCCGCATCGGACAAGGTGACGTCGAAGCCGGACTCACTGTAGCCGCTGGGCGCCTCCACGGACCGGCCCACGCGGTTGAGCAGCACCGCCAACTGCGACTGCGACCCGCTCGGGGTCTCGTGGCGCAGGTAGGCGTAGTAGTCGCCGTTGAAGGCGCCGAAGCCGGTGCCCGCGATCACCAGACGCACGCTCAGGTCATAGGTCGGACCGGCCTCGAGCCCCGTGGCGACCAGGTTGCGGGCGACCCCGGACGGGTCCAGGTCCGGGATGGGTAGTTGCAGCGAACGCTCCCCGAGGACGAAGCCCGTGGCCGACTGGGCCCGCGCGCCACCCGCCAGCAGGAGGGTCAGCAGGGCCACCCGGACGAAACCGCTTGGAATCAAGGGACTCATGGTCGTTGGGTCGTTTGGTTCAGGGATGTTCTTCGACGCGGTAGAAGCGGGTGGCGCCCAGGGCGTCCGGATCCCGGACCTCCAGCCGCCCCTCGTCATCAGACCACGCCAGGCCGACGGGTTTCCAGTCTTCACCGGCACCAATCCGGTCCGAGGCCGAGACCAGGTACCGCTGACCCGGGATGACGGAGAACCGCAGGCCGACGCCCACGGACATGGGGATGATCCGGATCAGGCTCTTGGCCGCACCCACCCGCCAGGTCTCGCCGATGAGGTGGACCTGGGCGGTCGCCGAGACGCTGGCGTTGTGGGCGGTGTAGCCGAAGGTGTCGATCACGTCGTCGGCCAACCCCGGAGGCGGCGTGTACACGATCCATCCCCGCTCCAGGGTGATCCTGGCTCCGCGACTGGACCGGGCGTCCACCTGCTTCACCGCAAGCGGCCCCAGGTTGGAGAAGTCGTTGGTGAGCAGGAAGGCCACCGGGATCTTGATCGGCTTGCCCGGCACCCGGGTGAGCGTGTCGTCCACGGCGATGACCTGGGTCTGGATCCAGATTTCCAGCGGACGGCTCCGGGGACTGACATTGCGCGCCGAGTCGGTCGCCGTGGCCTCGAAGAGGTACCGGCCCTCGGGCAGGTCCCGGTCGGGGCGCAGCGCCCAGCGTCCGGACTCGTCGGCGCGGACCGTGCCGATGAGCTCGGAACCCAGATAGAGCCGGACCGTGGAGAGCGGTTCGGCCGTGCCGGCCAGCGGGGGTCGCGGCAACGAGACGCTGCCGGACTGCGTGATCCAGACCGGAGCCCCCGGCGCCTGGTCGTCCCGGGTTGCCAGGAACACCGGGTCGACCACCACGCCGTTGACCGTCCAGTCGTCGTCGCCGCGTTCGCCGTCGCGATAGACCAGGCGCAGCAGGTCCGCGACGCCGTCGCGATTGGTGTCGATGAACTGGCCACCGGTCCTGCCGTCCCAGGTGAACGGATAGAACGACGGTTCCGTGTCGGTCGGAGTTCGCCTCCCGAACTTGTACACCACATCGAAGGCATGAGGTTGGTAAAGCATCAGGGTCGCGACGATGGAACCGTCGGGCCTGGGGGTCGCCGTGTTGATCGAGAACTTGAGCACCGGGGAGACGCCCATGAGCCCGGCTGGCCCCTCCCCCAACTCAGAGGCCTGGCACACGGTCAATTCCTTGATGCGGGCCGGAGTG
>JAJTFN010000105.1 GCA_021298285.1 Verrucomicrobium sp. | reverse complement strand
CCACCGCACCGGCACCCATCACGCAGGCCCCGGCAAGGCGCCGGGCGAACTGCGGCTCGCGGAAGAAGGCCCTCCCGAGGAAGACACTCAGGACCGAAGACAACTGGAAGAACGACAGGGCGACCCCGGTCGACAGGCGGTCCAGCACCGAAAGGGTGCTCGCCTGCATCAGGCCCGTCGTGACCCCCAGCGCGACGCCGACAGGCAGCAGACGCCGGACATCGCGCGCATCCCGGGGACAGGCCCCCCGGGCCCTCCAGGCAAAAGGGACGGCCACGAGGAACCCGAGCAGCGCCCACGCGGAGAAGGCGCGGGCCGGGTCGGAGGCCGCGATGGCCCGCCGCAGGGTCACGGCCTCGGCCGAGGAGACCACCAGCGCCAGGAAGCGCAGTTGAACCCCGCGATCGGACAGGAAACCCCAGGCTCGTCCCGGTGCGGCCGATCCGCCCCCGCCGAGAACGACGCTGCCCAGGAGCACCAACCCCATGCCCACCCAATCGGTGCCGCGGGGAAGTTCACCGAGCAGGAACCAGGACGGAAGCAGGCTGACCCAGGGCTTGTAGGCGTTGATGGGGCCCAGCAGCGACAGGTCGGAGCGACGGACGGCCTCGAGGATCAACCAGTTGGCCGCCACCGCCAGCACGGCCGAGGCGAGGCTCCACATCCAGAACTCCCGCCGCAGCGTGTCCCCCGCCCTGAGCAGGATCACCATCGCCACGGGACCCAGCAGTCCGTGGGTGAAGGCCAAAAGCACGGGGGCGGGCCAACCGGCGGTCCCCAGGGTTTTCTGGAACGCGTTGGAGCACGGATTGGAAACCACCCGAAGGGCGATCGCCAGCCACGGAAACGACGAGGGTTCGCCCATGGGGATCGGGGCGCTGCAGCCCTCGGACGGTTCAGCCGCGGTAGATCACCATGACCCCGAAGTCGGTCAGCAGCTTCTGGGTGCCGATGTCGAGGTAGCTGTAGTTGATGGGCGTGATGCTCACGATGGCCTGGTCGCCGATCTTGTTCAGGAATTCCGACACGATCTCGTCGAACTTGTCCTTGCCGACCTCCTTGCAGTCGGAGTGCCGGATGGTCTTCACGCGCATCCCGGGCTTGGATTCCTTGGCCGCCGTCTCAAGCGACTTGTTCGGTTTCTGGATCAGCGACTCGATGGGCTTGGCGGTCACCGGCACCGCCATGCGTTTGTCCTCCCGGATCGGTGCGGTCGTGGCCGGGGGCACCGACGGCTTGGCCGATGGCGGAGGATTGGCCGGCGAGGCGGCCGGAAGGCCGCCGCCGGATGGGCCCGAGGCGTCGGGCACCGTCAGGGTCTTCTGGCAGGTCGGGCAGTCGAATTCCTGGCCGGCGGCCTCCTGATCGACCTCGATCTCGAGGTTGCAGTGGGGGCAGTTGAAGACGATGTCCATGGGCTTACTCGAAGGTCCTTGAGAGTTGTTTGATTCGGGAGGACAGGGGAGATCCGGCGGGGGTGCGGGCCTTCACGGCGGCGTACAGGCGCCGGGCCTCGGCCGGGTTGTTGCGCACGAGCATCTGCGCCAGGTCCAGTTGGATGGCCGAGAGCCGGGGCTCCGGCACCCAGGCCCCGTTTTGCCGCAACCACTGGCCCAGCGCCTGCGGACCGGCCTGGGTGGCGGTTGCCAGCGAGGCCTCCAGCGGGGGTGTCAGCGGCGGCAGCGACTCGTCGACACCGGCCGGCACCGCCTGCTCCCGCACCCGCTCCTCGGAGGGCACCGACCGGTAGATCAGCGAGATCCGGTACACGGCGAACCCCACCGAGGCCACGAGCAGGAAGAGGAGCAGGAATTTCATGGCGCATGCGCCGGGGTCATTCGCCCGGGACCCTCTGGATCCGGGCGCCGAGCTTCTGGAGCTTGAGTTCCATGCGCTCGTAGCCGCGGTCCAGGTGGTACACCCGGTGGACCTGGGTGCTGCCCCGGGCGGCCAGCCCGGCGATGACCAGCGCCGCCGAGGCCCGGAGGTCCGAGGCCATCACCGGGGCCCCGCTCAGCGGCCTGCCACCCTTGACGATGGCGGTGGGACCCTCGATGGCGATGTCGGCCCCGAGGCGCATCAGCTCGGAGGCGTGCATGAACCGCGACTCGAAGATGCGCTCGGTGAGGATGCTCGTGCCGGGAGCCTGGCAGGCCAGCGCCATGAGCTGGGCCTGCATGTCGGTCGGGAATCCGCTGTAGGGCATGGTGGTGATGTCGACGGGTTTCACCGAACCGGTGCCCCGCACCGTGAGCAGGCCGGCCGAGCGACGGACCTCCGCGCCGGCCTCCTGGAGCTTGTCGAGCACCGCACCCAGGTGGTCGGCCCGCGCCCCGCGCAGGACCACCTCGCCGCCCGTCGCCGCCGCCACGGCCGCGAAGGTGCCCGCCTCGATGCGGTCGGCGATGACCTCGTGATCGGCCCCGTGGAGTTCCTTCACGCCGTGGATGGTGATGGTCGGGCTGCCCGCGCCGGTGATCCGGGCCCCCATGGCGATGAGGAAATCGGCCAGGTCGACCACCTCGGGCTCGCACGCGGCGCTCTCGATGACCGTGATGCCCGCCGCCAGCGTGGCCGCCATCATCACGTTGGCCGTGCCCAGCACCGTCGGTCCCACCCGCCCGCCGAGGAACACCATCTGGCCCTCGAGCCGCGGGGCGTGCACGCGCACGTAGCCGCCCTCGACGTCCACCTCGGCCCCCAGGCCGCGCAGGCCCTTGAGGTGCAGGTCGATGGGGCGGGTGCCGATCACGCAGCCGCCGGGCAGCGAGACCACGGCCTCGTTGAGTCGGGCCAGGAGCGGCCCCAGGATGCAGATCGAGCCGCGCATCTTGCGGATGAGCTCATAGTCGCCCCGGCCCGAGATGTTGGCGGCGCGGATGGTCAGGGTGCCGCCGTCGCGCGTCACCTCGGCCCCCAGCGACTGGAGGATCTTGAGCATGAAGCCCACGTCGCTGAGGTCGGGCACCCGCCGGATCACACAGGTCTCGGAGGTGAGCAACGTCGCCGCGAGGATGGGAAGCACGGCGTTCTTGGAGCCGCTGATGGTCACCTCGCCATTCAGTGGGAGTCCGCCTTCGATCAGGAAACTGTCCATGGAGTTGGGGCCCGGACGCGCGCGAGGGAGGATCCGGGAAGGGGCCTCAGGACCTGCAGGCAACCGTTGGGTGGACGATGAGAATCCGCTCGCGCCCGCTCAAGTCTTTCTCTGTCGAAATCTCGCCCCAACCAGCCGCCACGAAAAGTCGGCACAGTTCCGGAGCCTGTCCGTCCCCGAACTCGAGGAACATCCCGCCGGAGGCCTTCAACCACCGGCGGGCCCGGAGCGCCAGGAACCGGTAGAACTCCAAGCCGTCCCCACCACCGTCGAGGGCCATCCGGGGGTCGTGGTCCCGCACCTCGGGGTCCAGGCCCTCGATCTCGGCCGTGGGGATGTAGGGAGGGTTGGAGACGATCAGGTCGAGGCCCGAGAAGTCGGATTCCCCGAGGCTGAACACATCCCGGTGGAGGAATCCGATCCCTTCGAACCCAAGGCGCCGGGCATTGGAACGGGCCACCCGCAGCGCCGGCTCCGAGGCGTCGATGGCCCGGACGGCAACCCCGGGAACCGAGGCCATCGCGATCGCCAAGCATCCGGAACCCGTGCCGATGTCGAGCGCTTGCAGCGTTCCCGGGCCGGGACCTGACGGGGACTTCCGGAGCCATTCCCGGGCCCTGAGGGCCAGCACCTCGGTTTCCGGCCGGGGCACGAGCACGTCCGGGGACACCTCCAGCTCCCACTCCAGGAACGGGGCCGTGCCCATCAGGTGCTGGAGGGGCACACGACGGCGACGGCCCGCGACCCACGACTGCAGCTGAAGAAGATCCTGGGCCGGGATTTCCTGGTCGCCCCGCAACCGCAATTGGACCGGGCTGAGCCCGGTCAGGCGCCAGAGCATCCAGCCCGCCTCGGCCTCCCCGGAATCGATCCCGGCGGCTCCGAGGGTGCCGGCGATCCATGACAAGGCCTCCCGAACGGTCACCGGAGCAAGCTCTCCCCCCACCTCCACCCTGTCGAGCCCCCAAAGGGGTCGGTCCTCACTTTTGACACAACCTCCCCTGCCGCTTGAAACCCACCCACCTTCCGCACCGAAGCCCCCGACCGACGGCCGGAAGATCCGACCGTGCCCAGCTCCAGGCGTGCCTTCCGGACGGAAGCGCGGCAGGCTGACCGGCATGTCCGCGTTCCTCCGCCTTGGCCGGTTCCTTTGGCTCCTGACGATCCTGCCCACGATGCGATCGACGGCCGCGCCTCCCCCCGGACCGGCGCCGGTGGGGCGAAGGGTGTCGGTGCCAGCGATCCTCAGACAGGATGGTGCCGGGCTGCCCACCGCCTGGGGACGGGAGGACGGCTGGGAGGCACCGGCGTGGTACCGCCTGGCGATTCCCTCCGGAGCCGATCCGGCCGGGGTCGAAGAGCGACTCGGCCAGGCCCTCGAGGCCCTGCCGCATCTGTTCCTGGACCTCGACCGGGAAGACCTCTACGGCCCGGAGAAGGGGCTGTACCTGCACACCCAGGAATCGGGCGACGCCTGGGAGCGGCCCGTGGACCTCACCTGGCGCAACTCCGCCGCGGGGCCAGGCTTCCGGGTCCGGGCGGGGCTCCGCATCCAGGGCGGTTGGAATCGCCGGCCCAAGGAGTCGCCCAAACATTCCTTCCGCGTGGTGTTCCGATCCCGCTACGGCCAATCATCGCTCAAGGATCCGCTCTTTCCGGGACACCCGGGCGGGCTCGACCAGTTCATCCTCCGGGCGGGCAACAACCACTCGTGGCTGCACTGGGACGGCAAGGAGCGCCGCAGCGCCGACTTCCTCCGCGACCCCTGGATGCGGGCCACGCATGCGGTGATGGGCCACCCGGCGGCCCGGAGCCGGCCGGTGCACCTGCACCTCAACGGGCTTTATTGGGGGGTCTATGACCTGTGCGAGCGGCCCGATGCCGGGTTCGCGGCCCGGACCTGGGGCGGCTGGCCGGGGGACTTCGACGCCCGCAATGCGGACAAGGTGCTGTCGGGCGACAAGGTCGCCTGGGACCAACTGATGACGCTGGCCAACGCCGGGATCACCAACGCGGCCAGCGAGTCGGCGCTGCGGGCACAGCTCGACGTGCCGGCCTTCATCGACTTCATGCTGCTGAACCTCTACGGGGCCAACGCCGACTGGGACCGATCCTCCAACTGGTACGCGGCCCGCCGACGCCAGCCCGCGGAGCCCTGGCGGTTCTTTGTCTGGGATGGCGAGCGCACCCTCGAGGATCCGGCCGACAACCGGTTGGACGACGACGACGACCAGTCGCCCAAGCGGCTGTTCCAGAGGCTGCGCCAGTCGCCGGCCTTCCGGAGTGAGTTCGCCACGCGGGCCCGCCGGCACCTGGCACCCGGAGCCGCCCTGTCGGCCGATGCGGCCGCGGCGCGGTACCGATCCATGGCCCTGCGCCTGGAGCCGGCGCTCTTCGCCGAGGCGCTGCGCTGGGGCGACTACCGCAACGGGATCCACCGCTACAAAGAGGGCCCCTACGAGACCTACTCGGTCGACGGGCACTGGAAACCCGAGGTCGAAAGGATCATCCACCGGTACTTCCCGGCCCGGGTCGAGGCCTTCAAGGCCCAGCTCCGGGAAGCCGGCCTGTACGAGCCCTGAGGCCACCCGCGGGGCCGGGGCCTTGGGGGCTCAAAACGCCCGGCCCCCGCCCCCCCGCAACCCGCGACACCCAGCGACGACGGCGCGGTCCGGGCGAACCGGGGAGACCGGCACACGCCCCCGCCCGCGGATCAATCCTCGCTGAAGAGGTACTCGAGGTCGTCCTTCGACAGGTTGCTGGCGAAACCCTCCTCGCCGAGCACGTCGGCGATGGTGGCCGATTTGCGCTGCTGGAGGTCCCAGATCTTCTCCTCGACGGTGCCCGGCGTGATCAGCCGGTAGGCCATGACCGTCTGGGTCTGGCCGATGCGGTGCGAGCGGTCGATGGCCTGCGCCTCGACGGCCGGGTTCCACCACGGGTCGTAGAGCACCACGTAGCTGGCGTTGGTGAGGTTGAGACCCGTGCCGGCCGCGCGCAGCGAGAGCAGGAAGACGCAGGGCTCGGGGTCGGCCTGGAAGGCGTTGACCACCTCCATGCGCCCCTTGGTCTCGCCGGTCAGGATGTGGGTCTTGATGCCCCGCTCGCGGCAGGCGGCCTCGAGCAGCTTGAGCATCTCCACGAACTGCGAGAAGAGCAGGATCTTGTTGCCGGAGGCCAGGATCGGCTCGAGCAACTCGAAGAGCGTCTCGGTCTTGCCCGAGACGCAGTCGTTGCCCACGAGCCTCGGATGGCAGCAGATCTGGCGCAGCCGGGTGAGCGCGGCCAGCACGTGCATCTTCGACTTGGCGACGCCCTTTTCCTGCATCGTCTTCATGACCTGCTCACGGCTGCGGCGCAGCTCGGCCAGGTAGAGCTTGCGCTGGTCGTCGTCGAGCTCGCAGTCGCGGCGTTCCTCGATGCGGTCGGGCAGGTCCTTGGCCACCTGCTTCTTGACGCGTCGGAGCATGATCGGACGCAGCTTGGCGCTGAGGCGGCGGCGCTTGGCGGAGCCATCCCATTCGGGTCCGTCCCCCTTGGCCTCGTAGGACTCGTTGAAGTTCTGCTGGTTGCCCAGGTAACCGGGTTGCGAGAAGTCGACGATGCTCCAGAGGTCGAGCATGCGGTTCTCCAGCGGGGTCCCGGTGAGTGCCAGCCGGTGATCCGCCTCGATCTCCTTCACCGCGACCGTGACCTGGGCGGTCGGGTTCTTGATGAACTGCGCCTCGTCGAGCACCAGGGCCCGGAAGCGGAACTTGCCCAGCTCCTCCAGGTCGCGCCGCAGGATGGCGTAGTTGGTGACGACCAGGTCGGCATCGGGGATCTGCTTTCGCAGGTTGTGCCGCTGCTGGCCCGACTGGAGGACCAGCACCTTCAGCCTCGGCGCGAACTTCTCGGCCTCGCGGCGCCAGTTGTGCAGCACCGAGGCCGGACAGAGCACCAGCGAGGGCTTCTTGTCCTTCTTCGGGGCGTTCTCGTGCAGCCAGGTCAGCCAAGCCAGCGTCTGGAGGGTCTTTCCGAGGCCCATGTCGTCGGCCAGGATGCCGCCGAGGCGCAACCGGGTGAGGTTGGCCAGGAAGTTGAACCCGTCCTGCTGGTATGGGCGCAGCTCGGCGCAGATGCTCTGCGGCAGCGCGGTCTCGGGCACCCCCTTGAAGTTGGCCAGCTTGGCCCGCAGCTCGGCCACCGCCTTGTTGGCCCCGAGCCCGTCGAGGGTCGACTCGTCCAGCTGGGTGGCGTGGATGAGCGAGGTCTTCTGGGCGTCGGCCGACAGGCCGTCCAGTCCGAGCGTCGCGGCCGTCTCGTGGGCCTTGCGGTTGGCGTCGATGTCGAGCTCGACCCAGCCGCCGTCAGGAAGCTTGACGAAGCGCGAGGTCGCCGAGGCCAGGCGCTCGAGGTCGGCCTTGGAGAGCTTCATGCCCTCGGCCTCCCACTCGGCGCTCACCGCGAGCCAGTCGATGCCCGAGCCCTTGAGCACCAGCTTGGGCTTCACCAGCCGGCGGTTGAGGAAGAGCCGCTGGAAGCTCGGGTTGCCCAGGTAGTCGGCCTCCTTGGGGCGGTCGGCCCAGGCGGAGGCCAGTTGCGAGAGGCAATGCTCGTTGGCATCGAGCACCCACAACCCGGGCTCTGGCGTGAACCAGTCGGCCCTCTGGAGCCAGTGGATGGCAGGCTGGAGCCGGGGGTCGTCGAGCAGCTCGGGCCGGTGCTCACCGCCCGGCCGCGCGACCACCCGCGACCACTCGTGGCCGTTCCATTGCCATTCGGAACGGTCCTTCTCGCTGATCGCCAGCAGACGGACGCGGACCACCTCGTCTGCCAGCTCGAAGGTGAACTGAGGTCTCGCGGCATGGGTCTCGCAGAGCTCGCTCCAGTTGGCATTGGGCTGTTCCGAGGCCTGGGTGCGGCGCAGTTCGGTCAGGAGCCGCTGGGAAAGCCGCTTCACCGGCACCACCGGGCGGTTGGCCCACGGGCCCAGGAGGCTCGCCGGCGGCGCGTGGCGCAGCACGAGGAACTCGTTGTCCACCAGCACCAGGGGCGGCTCGCCCACGAAGAACCGGCACTCCGGCAGCGGTCGTGTCGAGCCGTCGGGCAGCGACAGCACGTGGGTGAAGCTCATCTCCCCGTCGAGGGTCTCAAGGCGCGGCTTCAGCTCGGCGACCCGCCCCACGAACCCGAGGCTCGTGGCCTGACCGAGCAGCTCGAGGCGGTTGCCATGGGCCCATTTCGCCAGCCAGATCAGCAGGTCGGACCCATCGAGCACCATGACCTCGCCCTCGGGAACCTTCTCGGACCAGTGGCCGTGCAGCCAGTCGATGACCTGCCAGTCCTCGGCCGGGAACAGCTCGGCCTCATGGGCCGCCCGGGTGCGCAGGTCGCACAGGTCGGAGACGTGGCGCTCCTTCTCGCCGGAACGCGAGCGGAAGAGGAAGAAATGCACCACCAGACGCCACTGGTTGACGCTCTCGTCGTCCCGGCGCGGCTCGCACACCACCCTCAGGGCGGCGCGGGGCGAGTCGAGGTGGCTGTGGTTCGGGGGGAACAGCCAGTTCTCGAGCTCCTGCACGAAGCCCGTCTCCTTCTCGGTCTGCTCGACGGCCGCAAACTTCTCGAAGTTGGCATACTGCAGCAGCTCCGTCGGCAGCGACCGGTTGTTGCGCAGGAAGAGCATGGCCACCTCCTCGAGGCGGGGCCTGCCGGTCGAGGACTGCATGCGGGGCCACCACTCGGATTGACCGAAGTCCTTCCGGCTCAGCGAGAGCTTCTCCAGGTAGTCGTCCAGCAGCAGGAACGCCCGCTGCGGATCGGTGCAGGCGGCGAAGAGCTTCAGCACGTTCTCCCGCTCGGCGACCTTCTCCTTCGAGTCGGCCAGTTCGCGTCGCAGGTCGGCGAAGGAGCCGTAGGTCGTGTTGAGCACCTTGTGGTGCGCGTCGTATTTGGAGCTGGCCGCCGATTTGACCGCGGGCGCCGCCTTCCTCGCTGTTCTCGCCATGTGTTTTCCGTGAGTCGCGACGGATCGGATCCATCACGTCCCCAAGGTTGTCCACAAGGGACGCCTTTGCGGTCAATAGGAATCACTCCACCGGGAAAGGCGCGGAAATGCGCCCGCCAAACGCCGGCTTGACGGGGCCGGGCGATCCGTGGAAACGCGGCCGAAACCCGTCCTCCCAAGGTTCGGACAGGTTTCGTCAACGTTTGTCAACCACGCGGTGCCATCGATCGGGCTCCGTCGGCAAGGCAACCCGAGATCCGTCGGCGCGGACCCAGTCGGCCCGAGACACCCGGGTGCCGGGCCCGAGGCCGAAGTGCGCCTGCAGGTCCGACTGGGAGCGGTACCCGTCCCCCTGGATCCACCAATGGCGGCGGATCCCGTCCCCTGTGGCGATCTCGACCCGCGACCCCGGGGCAGGCGACTCGAGCCGGTAGCCGATCCAGCGGCCGGACCCGGGTGTCGTGTTCCGGAGGATCAGCAACCGTTGGCGCGCGACGGGCCATTGCTCGTAGGTGGTCACCGCCAGATCCATCCGGCCGTCGCCGTCGAGATCGGCGGCGACGACATTCCGGCAGTCCTCGGTCACCGCCACCCCGAGGATCCAGGCGTTCTCGGTGAAGGCGCCCGGGGAGGTCTGGGTGAACATCCGGTTGGCCTGCCATCCACCATAGGACTGGCGGGCCGCACGCCGGCGTTCATTGGCCTGCACGAAGCCCGTCTCCTTCTCGGTCTGCTCGACGGCCGCAAACTTCTCGAAGTTGGCATACTGCAGCAGC
>JAJTFN010000022.1 GCA_021298285.1 Verrucomicrobium sp. | reverse complement strand
TGGCGTGTCGACCTCAGGGTAAAACCGGCCCTGCCACAAAGTTGCGCCCGAAGGCTTCCCGGGGAAAGCCCCAGCCGATCCAAGCCGTGCATTCCGGCAGGCGGCGCATTCCCCGACTGACAATCAGGAAAACCCTCCCTAAGGTCATCTGACAGCCTTCCGATGGCTTCCCGATGGAACCGATGACCGAATCCCCTCCCGACCGGCCCAGATCCGACTGGTTGACCGGGGGATTGGCCGTGCTGGACGGTGCGGGGCGGCTCCTGTCGGCCAATGACGCCCTGGCCCGCTGGCTCGGGGAAACCCCGGAAACCCTCGTCGGCAGGCCATGGGTGGAGATCCTGTCCCATCGTCGCACCGAATGGGAGGCGCCGGTGGGGGCCTGGCTCGGATCGGACCAGGAATTCCGCACCGAGGATCTCCCGGGTCACCCCGACCACCCCGACGGATGGGTGCGCCTCTCGGGGGGCCGCACCCCGGGAGGACTCTTCGTCCACATCGAGTCCATCGTGCCGCCGCTGCCGCGTCTCGAGGAGGATTCCTGGCCACAGGCCGGATCCGGCGACGAAGCCACCCAGCAGCTGAGGCTGCGGCTGCTCAAGGCCGAGGCGGAGGTGGACAACCTCATGCGGCGCTGGCCGGGGGTGATCTTCAACCAGCGCAGCGACATGTCCTTCCATTACGCCAGCCCGCGGCTGGAGGAGTTGACCGGGGTTCCACTCCAGGAGTTCCTCCACCGGTCCGACGTGTTCTGGAATGCCATCCACGAGGGCGACCTCGCCGAGGTGCAGAGCCACATCCGCCGCGCGCTCCGCAGCGAGGGCGGACTGAGCACCCATTTCCGCATCCGGCATGCCCGCACCGGCCGCGTGGCCTACATCCTCGAGCACCGCCAGGCCCTCCGGACCGAGAGCGGCCTGCTGCTCGGTTTCGAGGGCACCTGGATGGACGTCTCGCGGCAGACCATCGCGGAGCGGCGCCTCAGCTCGACGGCCTGGCGGGACACCCTGGCCACGCTGACGATGGGCATGGCGCATGATTTCGGGAACATCCTGGCCGGCATCCACGCGCTGGCCGAGACCCTCGAACCCGCCGACGGGGCGGACGATCCGTTGCACGAGAGCCTCGGCCTCATCAAGCGCAACGCCCTGCAGGCCAGCGCGCTGGTGCGCCGGGTGCTGAGCCTCCACCAGGGCCGCCTCGGCGAATGCGGCTACCACGACCTCAACCAGCAGGTGGGCGACCTGCTCGAACTGGTCCGCAAGATCCTGCCCCGACGCATCCGCTTCGAGTCCGAGCTCACCCCCGAGGCGCTCCCGGTCTACGTCGATTCGGTGGAGCTGCGACAGGTGTTCCTGAACCTCATCATGAACGCGTCGGACGCCATGCCCCACAATGGTCACCTGTGGTGCACCACGCAGCGGATCACCGAGACCCAGAGCCCCGGGCACCTGCAGGGGGCCTTCCCGCGGCTCCCGGCCGTTTGCGTCGCGGTCCGGGACAACGGGGTCGGCATCCCCGAGCGTCACCTCGGGACCATCTTCGACCCGTTCTTCACCACCAAGCCGGTGAACCGCGGATCCGGCCTGGGCCTCTACAACGCCCGCCTGTTCGTCGAGAAACACCACGGGGCGATCTCCGTCGAATCGGTCGAGGGCCAGGGGACCACCTTCCGCATCTGGCTGCCCGAGGCCGACTTCTCCGAGGAGGAGCGCATCCAGGAGGACGACGAACGACGACGACGCACCCTCCTGGTGGTCGGACCGGCGGGTCGCTCGCTCGACACGACGGTCGACACGCTCCGGCGGGCCGGGTTCTTCGTGGTCGCCGAGAACCGCGAGGACCAGGCGCTCGGCGCCCTCGAGTCGATGGACTACGAGTTCGACGGCGTGCTCGTGCAGGTGGCGGCGGACGCCCCGGAACGCATCGGCCGACTTCTCCGCGAGGTCCGGCAGCGACGGCCACCGGTGCGCTCGATCCTGCAGATCATTGGCCGCAACGAGGACGAGATCCCCGTGGACTGGCTGAAGGACGCGCACCTCACCCTGCCCTCCGACCTTCAGGAGACCGAGATCCAGGGACGGCTCAAGGACCTGTTCGACCACCCACCCGGCCGATGAACCTTCCCGGCAAGCCCAGCCTCGAACCGTCGCTCAAGCAGATCCTCGTCGTGGACGACGAGGACATCGTGCGGATCGCCCTGCGCGAGACCCTGCGCCGTGAGCGCTACGGGGTCACCGCATGCGCCTCCCCCGAGGAGGCGCTGAAGGCGCTGCACGAGGAAGCCTTCGCGGTGATCATCTCCGATTACCAGATGCCGGGGATGACCGGCCTGGACTTCCTCGCCCGGGCCAAGCAGGCGCAGCCGGACGCCACCCGCATCCTCATCACGGCGGTGCTCAGCCTGGACACGGTCATCGAGGCGATCAACAAGGGGGAGATCTACCGTTTCATCGTCAAGCCATGGATCCGCGAGGAGCTCCTGGCGACCGTCCGCAACGCGGTCCAGCGGCATGAACTGATCGTCCGCAACACCGTGCTCCAGGCCACGACGCTGGCGATGAACGAGCAGCTCGTGGCGCTCAACAAGGCCCTGGAGTCCCGCGCGGAGGCCGAGGCGGCGCAGCGACAGCGCCTCGTCGAGCTCAATTCGGCCCTCGAACTGAACCTGCACCACTCGGTGCAGCTCTGCCTGAAGGTGCTCCAGTCGTTCTACCCGACCCTGGGCACGCAGGCTCGCCGGGTCTTCGGACTGTGCCGGGCGATGGCCGACACCCTGAAGCTGCCGGAATCGGAACGGCAGACGCTGGAATTGGCCGCCTGGCTGCACGACATCGGCCTGGTCGGCACGCCGCGCGCGCTCATCCGCAAGTGGCTCAACCGGACCGACAAGCTCACCCCCACCGAACAGGCCCAGATCGAGCAACACCCCGTCCTCGGCGAGGAGCTCGTGGACTTCGTGGCGCACCTCCAGCCGGTGGGACGCGTGATCCGCGGGCATCACGAGCAGTTCGACGGTCGGGGCTATCCCGACCGCCTGGCCGGCAAGGAGATCCCGTGGTTGTCGCGCATCCTGGCCGTGGCGGTGGCCTACGCCGAACAACCCAAGCCCCACGCCGAGGCCGTCGAGGGCGTCACGCTCGGAAGCGGTTGGCGCTTCGACCCCGAGGCCGTCCGCACCCTGCTGAGGGCGCTGCCCCAGGCCTCGCTGCCCCGGCAGGAGCGGGAGATTCCACCCGGAGAGCTCGCCCCCGGCATGACGCTGGCGTCAGGGGTCAAGACCACCGGAGGCATGCTGCTGGCACCCGCCGGGCAGATCCTCACCGAGGCGCAGGTGGAGGCGATCCGGAATCACCACCAGATCGGGACCCTCGCGCCCGTCTTGCTGGTCTACGTGGACTGAGGCCGGGCCGACGATCCGCCCCAACCCCGGGGCACAGGCCCGGGTCCGAAGCGGGGAAAGGCCGACGGCGGGTGGAACGGCCTCCGGGAAGGCCCGGGGGAGGAGAACCCACCCACCGGGTCCGGACCGGGCCGGGTCACTTCTTTTTCTTGGCGCCGAACAGGCGGTGCAGGTTCTGCAGGCCCTTCACGGCGATCTCGTCCCGGGTGGGCTCCATGCGACGCCAGATGGCCGCGGCGCGGGCGATGACCTTGACGTCGGTGGTGAAGCTCTCGATGACCACGTCGCCCGAATACTTGATCGACTTGAGGGCGGCCACGATGGGCTTCCAGTCGAGCGAGTCGTTGCCCGGGGTGCCGCGGTCGGTGCCGCAGGCATGGAAATGCGCCAGCAGCGGGCCGGCCTTCTTGATGGCGGCGGCCTGGTTCTTCTCCTCGATGTTCATGTGGAACGTGTCGAGGTGCAGCTTCACGGCCTTGGAACCGACGGCCTTGACCAGCTTGAGGCCCTGGTCGCAGGTGTTGAGGAAGTCGGTCTCGAAGCGGTTGAGCGGCTCGATGCACAGCGTCACGCCCTTCGACTCGGCGTACTTGGCCAGGGGCTTGAGGTTCTTCACCACCAGAGCGAAGTGCTCCTTCTTCTCGGCGTCGGTGTGCGCGCCGATGCGTCCGACCACCGAGTAGATCGGTCCGATGATCGAGGGGCAGCCGAGGATCACCGCCTGGTCGATGAGCGTGCGCACGTAGGTCGAGGCCGTGGCCTGCTCCTCGGGCGTGCCCCGGAAGTCACGACCCGGGCCCATGCAGGCGCAGAGGCTGCCGATGGCCAGGCCGTGCTTGTCGGCGGCGGCGCGGACCTTGGCCGGGTCGATGTGCTCGGGCGCCTCGATGGGCAGCTCCAGGGTGTCGAAGCCCCACTTCTTGAACTTGGGGAACAGACGGACCGAGTCGGTGGTGAACGGGGAGGTGAACAGGAAGGTGTTGATTCCGAATCGCATGGGAGGTTTTCAGGCATCTTCTGTCCGGATTCCCGCCCAACACAAGGGATCATTGCGGCCCGCCACCACGCCACCGCACGCGACGGCACCGCGGTGCCCCCGAGTCGTCCACGGGCGGAACCCGGGCGGTCATTCCCCGGCGACGGTGACCCGGTAGAATCGGGTGGGCCCGTCGGGCAACGGGATCATCGCCTGCGCGTCCACGGGGCGTGCCCGGGGGTCGTTCTCCTCCACCTCGAGGCGGGTCCATCGGGCCGTCGGGCCGACATCCGGGGCCCACTGCACCTCGAATCGACGGCCAGCCCGCCGGTCGAAACGCAACGCCAGGCGGACACCGTTCCGGACGATCTCCGGGCGCCAGCTCCGGACGGGCGTCATCGGCCCCTCCCCCAGCAGGTATTCGGTGAAGTTGTCGAGGCCGTCGCCATCCGGGTCCAGGATCGGGGAGCGCAGGTGACCCCAGGGTTCGGGGAGCCATCCGGCGGCCCACGCGTCGTAACCGCGCCGGGCGGGAAGCGCCTCGAGGATCCACCGCCGGAGCAGGTCGACCGCGGCGGCATCGATCTCGGAGGTGGCCAGCGGGGGCATGTGGAACTCCCCAGGGCGGGCCACGCGCTGGAACAGGACGGAATTCTCCGGATGCCCCGGATCGACCAACACCCGCGCACCGGCCACCGTCGAGGCCGACGGGGCCACCCCGATCAATCCCATCCGGTCGAGGGCCGTGCCGATGCGGGCATCCCACGGGGTGCGCGTGAGGCCACCGGGGCGGTGGCAGGACGCGCAGTTCGAGTCGAGGTAGGCCCGCACCCGCTTCTCCAGGTCCTGGGCTTCGTCGGCCGGGGACACCAGCGCCGGCATCTGGTGGGTCCGCACCAAAGGCTCCTCGAAGCAGCCGGCGGCGGACCACGCATCGAGCTGGGAGACGATGGTGACGCCCTGGCGGGTGCGCCGGTTGAGCTGGGCGGTGTTGAATCCGGCCGGCCCGCCGACCGCCCGGGTGTGGCAGGAAAGGCATTCGCCCCGGGACGGAAACCGCCAGGACTGCGTGGTCAATTCGGCAGGTGTCCAGGCATGGAAGGTGGCGTTGGCCCCCTCGGGCGGGACCAGTTCGGCGTCGGTCCCCTCGTCGTTCCAGCGGTAGGTCGCGCCGGAGACGCCGTCCTCCGTCCGGACCAGGATCCGGGTCTCCGTGCGCAGGAGCATCGTGGCGGGCCGGAAATAGGGCCGGTCGAAGTGCTTCACCCAGACCGTCCCCTTCGGAAACGTCCACGGCTCGTCCCGGGCGAAGGTCATGAACGCGTCGTCCCCGGGAAGGGCGAACCAGCGCCGCTTGATCGCATGGTCGGACCAGAAGGGCGCGTTGATGTCGTAGGGGATCAACCCCGGCCTCGGGACCAGTGCCCGGAGATCGGAGAAGAGCCCGGTCTCGGACAAGCGGCGGGGCCACGGCCGGCGGTCGGTGACCGGACGGTGGACCAGTCGGTGGATGCGCCCGAAGCCCGTGGTCAGCAGCAACGAGCCGTCCCGAGGGTCGGTGCCAAAGGCGATCACCCCGGGAAGGTTGGCGATCCACTCGACCTCCGGTTCCCCCGGCAAGCCGGGACGGAGCACGCCGATGTCCCCCGACCAGTCGGCGAAGAGGTAGGTCCCGTCGAGCGAGGGGTAGCGCGTGCCGCGATGGAACCGGCTGGCCGTGATCGCCGTCCTGCCGGAGAGGTGGGTGTACTCGAACTCGGGCAACGACATGCCCGCGACGGGCGGATCGGTCGTCGGCATCGTGCCCTCCCACGCGGGCCATCCGTAGTTCCCGCCGGGACGGATCCGGTTGATCTCCTCCCGCGAGCCGAAGCCGACGTCGTTGCACCAAAGCTCGCCGGTGAGCGGGTCGAAGCTGAACTGCCAGGGATTGCGCAGACCCAGCGCGAAGAACTCGGTGCGCAGGGCCGACGGGTTCGACCCGTCCCAGACGACCCTCCCCCCGACTTCGTACCGGGTGATCCCGACGAAGGGATTGTCGGCCGGGATGGAATAGGCCTCCGGGTTGACCCCGAACCCGGGGTTGGGCGGGAGATTGCCGGGCTTGCGGTCGACATCGAGCCGCAGGATGCCCCCGAAGAAACCGGCATCGAGGCGCTGGGTGACCCGGTTCTCCCAGAGGCTGCCATCCCCGACCGACAGATACAGGCAGCCGTCCGGACCGAAGGCGAGGCAGCCTCCGTTGTGGTTGGGCCCCGGATCGGGCTGGTGGAAGAGCACCGTCTCGGACGCGGGGTCCGGTAACCCGTCCCCGCCCGGCGGCACCGTGAAGCGGGAAAGCCGGTTGAAGGAAGGGCTCGGGTCCCCGGGCCGCCCGGTCGAGGACCAGTAGGCGAAGACCCAGCCGTTGGTCTGGAACCCCGGGTGGAACGCCATGCCCAGCAGGCCCGCCTCCTGCTCAAAGAACACCCGTTGCGACAGGTCGAGGAACACACGGTTGGTGACCGGGCCACCTCCGGCGCCCCCACTGCCCAGACTCACCTCGTGGGCCACCCCACCCATGCCCAGAAGCACGATCCGCCGCGTCTGACCCGGCGGCACCGCGAAGCCGACGATGGCGGGCATGTAGCCCAACGCGGGAAAGGCCTCCTCCAGCACCCACGGTCCGGCGGCGGGTTCCAACGGGATCGCACCACCATCCCAGGGTTGCCGTTCCAAGCCATGGCAGATCGGTGCCGCCACCAGCCCGCAGAGTGCGGACCACAGCAGACACCGATGAAGGGCCGGGGGGATGAACTTCCGCAGACGCACCATGCGATCCGGTCGGACGTCGTGCGGAAGGCGCAGGTTTCCAGTTTGTTTACATTTATAATCTTTTTGCCCAGCCAACCGGCATGGACCCCTTGACCTTCGGGCTCAGCCGCCGAGGTACGCACCCCGGACCTGCGGGCTGTCGCGCAGGACCTCGGAGCGGTCGGACAGCAGCACCCGCCCGGTCTCGAGGACGTAGCCGTGGGTGCTGACCTCCAGCGCCAGATGAGCGTTCTGCTCGACCAGCAGGATGGGCAGCGAGCGCTCCCGGTTCAGCTCCACCAGCCGGGCGAAGATTTCCTTCACCAGCAGCGGCGCGATGCCCAGCGACGGCTCGTCGAGCATGAGGAAGCGCGGGCGGCTCATCAGGGCGCGGCCGATGGCCAGCATCTGCTGCTCGCCGCCCGAGAGGGTGCCGGCGGGCTGGGCGAGGCGCTCCTTCAGCCGGGGAAACATCGAGAACACATGCTCCAGCTCCGAGGCGATCCAGCGCGCATCGCGCTGCAGGTAGGCGCCCATGCGGAGGTTCTCCATCACGGTCAGGTTGGCGAAGACCAGCCGGCCCTCGGGTGAATGGGCCAGACCGAGGCGCACGATCTCGTGCGGCGGCAGGCCGGTGATGTCCCGCCCGTCGAAGACGATGCGCCCCGAGGCGGGTCGGACCATGCCCGAGATCGCCCGGAGGGTGGTGGTCTTCCCGGCGCCGTTGCCCCCGATGAGGGTGACGATGCCGTCGGCCGGCACGCTCAAGGAGATGCCGTGGAGGGCCGTGATGGCCCCATATCGGACACTCAGGTTCTGGACTTCGAGCACGGCGGCGGCGGGTCGGGGGTTGCGGGGTCAGTCCCCAAGGTAGGCGGCGATCACCTTCGGATCGGCGCGGATCTCGGCGGGCGATCCCTCGGCGATCTTCCGGCCGTACTCGAGCACATGGATCCGCTCGCAGATGCCCATGACGACCTTCATGTCGTGCTCGACCAGCAGAACCGCCAGGCCGAAGCGGTCGCGCACGAAGCGGATCAGGCGCATCAGCTCGTCCTTCTCGGAGGGGTTCATGCCGGCGGCCGGCTCGTCGAGGAGCAGCAGCCTGGGCCGGGTGGCCAGGGCGCGGACGATCTCCAGCCGGCGCTGGTCGCCGTAGGACAGGCTCCGGGCCGGGGCGTCCCGGAAGCGCTCGAGGTTGAAGATGCCCAGCAGCTCGAGGGCACGCTCGGCCAGCTCGGCCTCCTCCGCCAGGAAGGCCCGCCCGCGCAGGATCGAGTGCCAGGCGCGATGCCGCAGGTGCCGGTGGAAGGCCACCCGGACGTTCTCGGCCACCGAGAGGCTCGGGAAGAGCCGGATGTTCTGGAAGGTCCGGGCGATGCCCAGGCCGGTCAGGTGGAAGGGCCTCCGGCCGGCGGTGCCCGACCCGGCGAAGTCGATCCGGCCGTCGGTCGGCTGGTAGACGCCCGTGATGAGGTTGAAGAGCGTGGTCTTGCCCGCGCCATTGGGACCGATGAGCCCGGCCAGCTCGCCCTCCCGGACGTCGGCCGTCACCGATGACACGGCCGTCAACCCGCCGAAGCGGATGGTGACTCCCGTGAGCTGCAACAGCGAGGCTGACGCGCTCATGACGACGGCCTCCGGGGTTGGCGCCGGTGGAAGAGCCCCTCGGGACGCAGGAGCATCAGCAGGATGAGCAGCAGCGAATAGAGGATCATCCGCGCGTCCTTGATCCAGTCGAGCGACCAGGCCGGGCCGCCGAAGGGGTTGGGGATCGAGCGGCTGCCGAGCTCCCGCAGACCCTCCGGCAGCAAGGTCAGCAGGATGGCCGCGAAGACCACGCCGGCGTGACGCCCCATGCCGCCGAGGATGACCATGACCACGATCTCGATGCTCTTTTCGAAGGAGAAGCCGCCCGGGTTGAGGTATCCCTTGAGGTGCGCGTACAGGCCGCCGGCCACCCCGGCGAAGAACGATCCGATGCCGAAGGCCGTGATCTTGTAGCGCGTCGTGTCGAGCCCCATGGCCTCGGCGGCGACCTCGTCGTCGGCCACGGCGAGGAAGCCGCGCCCGCGGGTGGACTCGAGCAGGGCCCACACCGTGTAGACCGTCAGCGAGGCCGTGCCGAAGGTCCACAGCAGGTTGGTGTGGGTGGGGACGCCGGTGAGCCCGCGGGCACCGCCGACCGCATCGACATTCTGGAGGACCACCCGGATGATCTCGCCGAAGCCCAGCGTCACGATGGCCAGGTAGTCGCCCTTGAGCCGGAGCGACGGCGCCCCGACGGCGAGGCCGGCCAGTGCGGCGACCAGTCCGCCGGCGACCAGGCTGGCGGGAAAGAACACCCACTGCAACGCGCCCGCGCCCCAGCCCATCCGCGGGGCCACCACCGTCGACAGCATGGCCGAGGTGTAGGCTCCCACGGCCATGAAACCGGCGTGCCCCAGCGAGAACTGCCCGGTGAATCCGTTGATCAGGTTGAGGCTGGAGGCCAGCACGACGCCGACGCCGACGCCCATCACCACGTCGAGGAAGTAGGGGTCGATGGATCCCGAAACGGCCGAAGCGGCCCCCGAGAGCACCAGGGCGACGAGCAACCAGCGTTGGGCCTTCGGGATCGCCATGGTCAGACCTTCTCCACCCTGGGCCTGCCCAGCAGGCCCGCCGGACGGAACAGCAGGATGGCGATGAGGATGCCGAAGGCGATGGCGTCGCGGAAGGTCGACAGCCGGGTGCCCGAGACGAAGGTCTCGACCAGCCCGATGACGAGCCCCCCGAGCGCCGCGCCCGGCAGGTTGCCGATCCCGCCCAACACCGCGGCGACGAAGGCCTTGAGGCCGGGCAGGGTTCCCATGAGAGGATCGATGCTGGGGTAGTTCATCGCGTAGAGCACCCCACCCGCCCCGGCCAGCGCCGAGCCCAGGCCGAAGGTGAAGGAGATGACGCGGTCGTTGTCGATCCCCACCAGCGAGGCGGCGGTCGCGTTGAACGAAAGCGCACGCATGGCGGTGCCGATGCGCGTGCGGTGGACGATCCAGTAGAGCACGGCCAGGAGGACCAGCGCCACGGCCAGCACCACCAGCTGGTGGGTGGACACCGTCAGGCCGCCGACATGGAGCTGGCTGGAGGGGAACAGCTCCGGGAAGGCCCGGGGGTTGGGTCCGAACCCGAGCCTCGGGCTCTGGGCCACGTTCTGGATGAGCAGCGACACGCCGATGGCGGTGATCAGCACGGTGAGGGTCGAGCGCTGGCGCAGCGGCCGGTAGGCCAGGCGCTCGATGACGACCCCGAGGACGGCGCAGACGGACATGGCCGCCAGCAGCGCCGCGAGGCCGCCGGGGACGGACCGGGTGGGCAGGCCGAGCTTCTCGACCGACACCCAGGCCGCGAAGGCCCCGAGCATGAAGACGTCGCTGTGGGCGAAATTGATGAAGCGCAAGACCCCGTAGACCATGGTGTACCCCAGCGCGATGAGGGCGTAGATGGCCCCCAGGAGCACTCCGTTGAGCAGTTGTTGCAGGAACTCGGTCATCCGGTTCCGCGCCCCGGCCCGCGCGGACAGGCCCCCAAGAAAACCGCAGACGCATCCGATGTCGAGCGTGGGCCTCGGCCAGGTGGCCGCACCCACCACGGCACGGGCTCACTTCCGGAGCGAGGCCTGGCTGGTCACGATCACGCGGCGGGCGAGCATCTGGAGGGAATCCTCGCCTCCCATGCGATCGGGATGGACATACCCGAGCCGCCCGAAGCGGAGGACCTTCTCCAGGGCGGCCTTCAGGTCGCCGGCCCGCAGGTCGGCGTCGATCAGGCGCGCCATCATGCCCTCCGGACAGGTCGGGTCGGCGGAGAAGTCCAGGGGGCCGAATCGGGCCTCGTCGGGGTCGAGGGCCTCCTCGAAGAGCTTCCGGGCACGGGCGTCGTTGCCGCGATCCCAGCTCACCTCGGCCAGGCGCATGCGGTGCACCCGCTGGCGCTGCGGGTCGAGGTTGGACAGCGCGCCGAGGAACACCTCGAGTCGGACCGAATCGGGGAGGTGGAAGGCCGAACGCTGCGTGCGGTGCCGCAGCAGGAGCAGGTCGGCCAGCTGCCTCGTCAGGTCCAGGTTGCGCAACTGCTCCTCGTCGGAGAAGGCCGGATGCGCCACCAGCGTGGTCACCTCGCCGTCCGGGGCCGGGTTCTGGACCGCGTAGGTGGACAGGAGCCGGATCACGGTCGGGTCACGCGGTTCCAGCTCCTGCCACCGCCTCAGGATGGACCGGAACACCGGGAGCTGCGGGACGCCGAACCGCGCGAACTGGCGGGAAAGGGCCCGGCAATCCGCGGCATCCAGCGGATGTCCGGCCAGGTGCTCGCCCAGCAGCGTGCGGGGGCGGGGCCGCTTGATCTCGTTCAGCCGGTAGGGGAGCCCGGCCATGCCGCGGATGAAGAAGGCACGCTGCGCCCGGTACTCCAGCACCGGGTGGAAGTCGCTGTGGACCGGGGTGCCGTCGGGCGCGAGGAAGAACGCGTCGTCGAAGGCCACCATCTGCAAGGACAGCACGTTGACCGGCCGGGTGATCTCGATGCGGCGCAGGTCGGCGGCGACGGCGGGCTCGGCCAGGCGGCGGGCCAGGGCGTCGAGGTCCGCCCGGAACGGGCGGGCGGCCCCGATGAGCAGCAGGTCGCTGGTCGAGGTCTGCCAGAGGCTCAGGTGCGGGAACACCGAGCCGAAGGTGGCCACCACGGTGGCGAAGGTCTCGTCGTCGGTCTCGTAGGTCTGGACCCACTGGGCGCAGAGCCCCCCGTCCCGCAGGCGGGACAGGCAATCCTGATAGTACTCCCGGCTGAAGACGGCGGCGACGCCGGCCATCCACGGGTTGGACGGCTCGGTGATGATCACGTCGAAGGTCTCGGACGTGGTCTGGAGGAAGGTCTTGGCGTCCTCGATGTGGGTGCGGCACCTGGGGTTGCGGAGACCGTCGTGGTTGAAGGGGGCGAAGTGGTCGCGGGCCACCTCCACCACCTCGGGCGAGATCTCCACCAGGTCCACGGACTTCACCGTGCCGTGCTGCAGCACCGAGCCCACGGTCACGCCGCTGCCCGCGCCGACCACCAGCACCGTCTCGGCCGAGGGCTTGAGCAGCATGGGCAGCTGGCCGGCGAGGATCTGGGTGCTCATGTCCTCACCCGAACTGGCATCAGCCTTGCCGTTCACCTTGAGGCTGATGTTGCGCTGGCCGGCCAGGTTGGTGACCGCCAGCACCGCCACGGTCGAGCCGGCCCCATCACGATGGTAGGCCAGTTCGTAGATCTCCCCCCGACGGCGGAACTCCTCGATGCTGGCCGGCGGCTTGGCATCGCGCCACAGGCCCAGCACGAAGGCGCGGGACCAGCGGTCGGCGAGGGTGACCGAAACCAGCCCGACGAGCAGCACCGTGGCGACCAACCCCTGGATCGCCGCCTTGGCGACCGCGCCCCGGCGGGAGGCGAGGGTGACCCACCCGATCAACCCGTTGATGCCGATGCCCAGCGCCAGCGTGGTGGCAAGCCCCAGCACCGGCAGGAAGACCAGCCCGGTGAGGACCGCCCCAAGCACGGTCCCGAGGGTGTTCACGGCGAAGACCCGTCCGACCGACCCGCCGGTGCGGCGGAAATCGGCCGTGGCCACCCGGCTGGCCAGCGGCAGGGTCATGCCGAGGCAGACCGCGGGGATGAACAGCACCCCGAAGCACACGAGGGTCTGGGCCAGCTCATACACCGGGTAGGCCGCGGGCCGCCGGGCAATGACATCGGCCAGGTGGGCGAAGGCGTAGGGGATGAGGTCATAGAAGAAGATCGACACCAGCAGCGTGCCGGCCAGGGCCCACTCGGAGACGGCGAAGGCCACCAGGGTGTCGACCCGCCGACGCAGGGCCGAGACCAGGGCGCTGCCCACGGCGATGCCGCTGATGAAGGTGGCCAACATCAGCGAATAGGCGTGGGTGCTGGAGCCGAGGGCCAGCGCCAGGAGGCGGGTCCAGGCCACTTCGTAGAGCATGGCCACGAAGCCCGACAGCCCGGCGGCGACCAGGGCCACCCGGCACTCAAGCGGCGTGAACGACTCGTCGGTCTCGGCGCGGGCGACCGGCGCCGGCGCGGCGTCGAGTCCCTCCCCACTGCGGGAGCTCAGCACATAGGCCACCAGCGCGATGCCCAGGCTCAGCACGGCACCGAGCTGAACCACCGCCTCGAGGCCGAGGGCGGGAATCCACCACCAGTCGGCCAGGATGATGCCGGCCACCGCGCCGGCGCTGTTGATCGAGTACAGGGCCGCGACGCGGCCCCTCAGCTCCGAGAGCGAGCGGGTGACGTACTTGGTCAGCACCGGCAGGGTCGCGCCCATGAGCACGGTGGGCAGGAGGATCGTCAGGACGGCGAACCCGAACTGCAGGGCCAGGCGTGCCGAACCCTCGGGGTGCGCCGAGCGCACCGTCGCCAGGAACGCCTGCCGGACGGCCTCGAAATAGGACGGGAAGGCCACGGCGAAGAGGCCGATGCCGGCCTCGAGGCAGGCGTAGAAGAACAGCGGCCGGCGCAACGAGTCGGCCCGGGTCCCCAGCAGGGCGTTGCCTGCGGCCAGCCCGCCCATGAACGCCACGAGCACGGCCACCACGGCGTAGCTGGTGCTGCCGAGGAAGAGCGCCAGGTAGCGCGTCCAGACGACCTGGTAGAGCAGCCCGGCCAGACCGGAGACGAAGAAGGAGGCCAAGATGGTCCAGAAGACCCCGGGGGAGTTCGACTTCATGGTGTTGGGCGGACCCTGGACTGGATCGGTCGAAAAACCCAGCCCGGAGAACCTTTGGACCCGGTGGCGGCACGACGCCTCCCGAGGACGCCTATTGGGGCGCCCCCGCCGGTGGCACCGAACCGTTGCCTCCCAGGCGGCTCCAGATCACCCGGAAGGCGCTGGCGAAATCCTGGGGACGCCGGGCGACCCACTCGTCGACGGCCTCGGGGGTGAACCAGCCCCCCCCGCGGATCTCCGAGGGCTGCAGCACGAAGGGCCCCTCATGCCAGGCGCGGTACACGGCGCAGAACTCCCATCCCGTGTCCGCGGTCGCCGGCAGGTCGAAGATCCGGCGCGGCGCCTCGGCCAGCTCGACCCCGAGTTCCTCGGCGACCTCCCGCAGGGCCGTCTCGTCCATGCCGTCGCCGGCGGTGACATGACCGGCCGACGACGAATCCCACACCCCGGGAAAATCATCCTTCCAGAGGGCACGCTGCTGGAGGAACAGCTCCCCGCGACGGTTGTACACGAGGATGTGCACGGCCCGGTGCCGCAGCTTGAGCCGATGCACCTCGCTGCGCGGGGCCCTGCCGATGACCCGGTCCTGCTCATCGACCACGTCGAACCATTCCTCGGACATGATGCGGCCAAGGCTGGCCCGGCGGGCCGGGGGCGCGCAACCCCCCAAGCGGACGTCCGACCTCCGGGGTGGGCCGGGAACCGCGGTCCGGCACACCATCACGACCATCGCTTGACGGGACGGTCGGGCCTTTCGAGATTGGTCCCCGGATGCCGAAGGCCAAAAAGACCAAGTTGGGGAAGCGGGAGACCCGCGATCTGGACATCGAGATCGGCTTCCTCGAGGGGCTGGTGTCGAAGGACCCCGGCTACTTCGAGGCGCTGCAGCTCCTGGCCGACGACTACACCCGCCGGGGCCGGATCACCGACGGCCTGAGGGTCGACCACCAGCTCAAGACGCTCCGCCCCGGGGACCCGGAGGTGCTCTTCAACCTCGCCTGCAGCCTGAGCCTGGCCGGCGAGCTTGAGCCGGCGATCGACGAACTGCTCCGGGCACTCGAGGCCGGCTATCGGGACATCGACTGGATGCTCAAGGATCCGGACCTCGCCGCCGCCCGCAAGGATCCCGCCTTCGGCAAGGTGAGGGAGCGGGTGCGCAGCCTCAAGGCCGGGGCCTGACCGCAGGATCCGCAGCCGCCGGTCCCTGCCCTCCCCCGGACGCCCCCCCCGAACCGCCACCCTGCAGGGCCCGGGCGCGTCGCACCAACTGCAGGAACTCCTGCCGGTACCCTTCCCGATCAGGACCCTGTCCCTCCTCCGCAAGGATCAAGACCTTGTCCCAGGTCAGGTCGCCCTTGTGGGGCGAATCGCGCAGCAGCAGGCCGTAGCCGACAACCGCCGCGGCGAACTTGTAGTCGGCGGTGGCCGCATCGACAGGACGGGGGGCGTCGGGCACACCCACCCTCAGGGAACGGGCGGGGGACGCCGGAGTCCGACCGACCTCCGCGGCCCGGGAAGCCCCCGGGACACCCGCACGGGGATCGGCAACCGCGCCACCGACGGGTGGACGATACCCGACCTCGAGGCTGAGCAACTCGTCCGGTCGCGCACGGCCGTCGGACGGGGCGGTGCCGGAAGGGACCACAGTCGCCGCAGGGCCCGGGACCGCGGGCCGTGTGGGCACAATCTCGTACAGGGCGGTGACCGATTCCCCGGGTTCGAGCCGGACACCGCTGCGATCGTCGCCGGTTCCCCTCGGAACTGCACGGGTGGCGGGCTCGACGGCCTCCTGTCCGAGCAACCGCCAGCGGTCGACGCGGTCCGGATTGAAACGGACATCCACGGTGACGTCCTCGGCCGCCGGGCGGGACAGGGGCTGGAGTTCCCGGTGCAACAGATCGCGGGTCTCCGCCGGACCGGCCGCAGGCGCGTAGGTCCCGCCGGCCGGCGTCGGCATCCACCGCCGGTCACCCGACGCGGGCAGGCCATCGGCGCCGAGGCCGAGGACGGTGAGCAACACCCCCCATTCGGTCTGCTCCCGGATCAGGTCCGTCAGGGCCCCGCGCGTGCCTGCCTCGGCGGTGAATTCGCCGTCGAGGATCCACACCACGCGGTTCACGCCGCCGGGAATCCGACGCTGGGAGGCCAGGGCGTAGGCCCGACGGAGGCCGTCGAGGCCCTGCGGGGCGCCCTCCGCCCGGAGCGTGGCCACGGCCCGGGAGAGCGCGTTGCGCTCACGGCCGGAGGTCGGGGACAGGACGAGGCGGCCCTGCGGACCGTCGAGGAGCAGTGCCAGGGAATCGCGGGCATCGAGGGATTCGACCAGGGCATGGAGGCTGCGCTGGGCCCACGCCAGGCGAGCGAGGGACCCGGGACGCAGGCCGACCAGGACCACCAGATTGGCCGGCGGTCGGGACGCCGGGTCCGAGGACCGGGCCTTGAGGCCGATCTTGACCAACCGGTGGTCCTGGTTCCACGGCGAGTCGGCGACCTCAACCTTCGCCGAGAGGGCCTCCGTCCCGGCGGGGATCGGATGCTCGTAGGCGAAGTGGTTGAGCAACTCGTCGAAACGCACCGAGTCCGGGTCCGGCAGATGTCCGGCCTCGAGGGCCCTTCGGACGTCCGGATAGCTGGCATCCCCCGGCTTCAAGGGAAAGGTCGAGCGCGGTTGGACGGCCGCCGACTGGAACGGCAGCTCCCGGGTCGTCCGGGCCGCACGCCGGGGCACGGGATCGGCCGATCCCGGGGGGCGACCCGGCGTGACCTCCTTGGCGGCCACGGACGGAGCCTCGGTCATCGGGTCGGACCGGCCGGAGGCACCCGGCCGGGGTGCGGATCCCGGAGATCCGGGAACTGGTCGGGAAGCCGCCTCCGCCCCGGATGGCGCCCGCTCCTCCCCGGAGGACGACGACGCCAACCGGCCTTCGGCCCTCGCGACGGGAGCGGCCCGGGAGGCAGAGGGCGGCGCCGGGGTTTTTGCCGTCGCCGAGCCCATCCCGGACGACGGAACGGGCCCTTGGCGCTGCCATCGGAGTTGGGACTCGCCCCGGACGAGGTCCCCGCGGGGGGAATCCTCCGCGGAACCCGATGCCAGGCCGGTCGCCGGGACCGGGACGTCCGCCGCGGCATCGGGCCGATCGCTGACGGGATCTGTCGACCCGAGCCGCGCGGTGTCGCCACCCTGGTCGAACACACCTGCACCGTCCGGCGGCGCGGAAGCCGCCACCGCCTCGGCGGTCCCGGACATCGGGCCCGGTTCGACCCGGGTCGAGGCATCGGATGCCAGGGCGTTCCGGGTGTTCTTGGCGGCCTTGGCGACCTTGGGGCGTCGGTCGGCGACGGCCTCGCCGGCCGCCTCGGGGGACGGCCGTGACCAAGGGCTCCAGAGGGCCAGGGCGATGCTCAATGCGGTGGCCGCCGCAAGGCTGAAGCCCATGGCTGGCCGCGTCACGGCCGACCAGATCCGATGCCAGCCACCCCCCCCGACAGACGGGGAGTCGTCGGTGGACCGACGGGGAAGTCCGCGCCCCGGATTGCGGGCATAGGCGAGGACCGATTCCCGCCGGTCGGTGCTCAGGCGATGGATCGGTTCGCGGGCGAGATCGGTCTCGACGTCGTCGGCCACGCGGCGGATCTCGCCGATCTCGGAACGCAAGGCCGCAGACCTCGCGACCACCTGCTCGGCCTCGGCCCGACGCTCGGCCCATCCGGGGACCGAGGGATCGAAGGGGCCATCCTTCAGGGCGAAGGCCGTGAACTCGGGCGAGTCGGTGGTCCAGTCCGACGGGGAGGATTCGGGGGGCGTCTTCATGGGCGTGGGGTCGACGGATCCGTCGGGGATCCCGGCCGGGCGTCGAGTCGATCGAAGCGGCGGCGCAGGGTCTTGATGGCGGTATGGAGGAGGAAGCCCACGTTGGTCTCGGTCAGGCGGGTCAACTGCGAGATCTCGCGGTAGCTCATCTGGTTCTGGAACTTGAGCCGCACCACCTCGCGCTGGTTCGGGGGCAGCGTGGCCAGCATCGTCCGCAGATGGCTCGCATCATCCCGGGCCTCGACCGACTCGGAGGGCGATGGGGAATCCCCCGGCATCCCGGCCGCCTCGGCCTCGGATGCCCGGGACCAGCGACTCTCGCGGCGATGTCGGTCGAGCGCCTGGTTGCGCACCACGGTGAAGAGCCAGGGCACGAGATGGCCCCGGAGAGAGGCGGGCTCCTGCTTGCAGAGCTTGAAGAAGGCGTCCTGCACCACGTCCTCGGCACTCGGCAGGTCGCCGACCAGAGACAGGGCATACCGCAACAGCTCCGCCTCGTGGCGTTCCATCGTCGCGCGGACCCACTCCACCCGCTCATCGGCTTGGCTGGAACTGCTCGGCGGATTCATGACGGTGTTCCCGCATTCCATCCTGACAACGCGCCGGCGTGAAGCTCCTTAGGAACGATTTCGGCGGCCCGGATCGGCGGCCCGGCCACCCCGCCCCGGCTGCTCAGATCTCCCGCCACCGCTGGGCCACGGGCTGGCGTCGGCCGACCCCGAAGGCGCGGGAGGTGACCTTGAGCCCCGGGGCGGCCTGCCGGCGCTTGTACTCGGAGAGGTCGATCAGCCGGACCACCCGGCGCACGTCCGCCTCGGCGAAGCCGGCGGCGATGATCGAGGCGGGAGACCGATCCTCCACCACGTAGGCCTCGAGGATGGCGTCGAGGACCTCGTAGGGCGGCAGGCTGTCCTGGTCGGTCTGGTTGGGCCGGAGTTCCGCGCTGGGCGCCTTGGTGATCGAGGAGACGGGGATGATCTCGCGATGCCGGTTGACCCAGCGGGCCACGCGGTACACCCAGGTCTTGGGCAGGTCGCTGATGACGGCCAGGCCGCCGCACATGTCGCCGTAGAGGGTGCAGTAGCCGACGGCCAGCTCGCTCTTGTTGCCCGTGGTCAACAGGAGCGACCCGAACTTGTTCGACATCGCCATCAGCGTCACGCCCCGGAGTCGCGCCTGGAGGTTCTCCTCGGTGGTGTCCTCGGCCCGCCCCTCGAAGAGCGGCCCCATCTGGCGCTTGAGCGCCTCGAAGGCCCCCTGGATGGGCACCACGTCGAAGCGGATCCCGAGGTTGGCCGCCAGCGCGCGGGCGTCGTCGACGCTGCCCCGGCTGGAAAACTCGGTCGGCAGGGCCAGCCCCCGGACATTCCCGGGGCCCAGGGCCTCCACGGCGATCGCGGCGACGAGGGCCGAGTCGATGCCGCCCGACAGCCCGAGGACCACCGACGAGAACCCGCACTTGCGCACGTAGTCGCGGGTGCCCAGCACCAGCGCGTCGTGGAGCAGGGCCTCGTCGGCCATCCCGGCCGGTGGGCGGGCGGCCGAGGCGCCCACATCGACCACCAGGAGATCCGGGGCGAAGCGGGTGGCCTCGGCCAGGCAGCCCCCGGAGGCGTCGATGGCGAGGCTGCCCCCGTCGAAGACCAGCTCGTCGTTGCCGCCGACCAGGTTGCAATAGACCACCGGCACGCGGTGGCGGCGGGCCACGTTGGTCAGCAGCCCGCGCCGACGCTGCTCCTTGCCCAGGTGCCAGGGCGAGGCGCTCAGGTTGACCAGCAGATCGGCCCCGCCGGCGACCAGCGCGGCGGCCGGATCCGGCCGGTAGCGTCCCGGAACCCCGTGCTCGGCCTCGTTCCAGAGGTCCTCGCAGATGGTCAACCCGAGGCGACGCCCCTGCCAGGGGATCACCGTGTTGTCGGAGGCCGGCTCGAAGTACCGGTCCTCGTCGAAGACATCATAGGTGGGCAGCAGGGTCTTGGACCGGACCGCCACCACCCGGCCGCGGTGCAGGAGCGCGGCGGCGTTGGTGATCGGGCGGCCAGGGCGGCCGGGGTTCTCGCCGACGAACCCGACGACCAGGCCGGCCTCGCCGGCCACCGACGAGGCCAGTCGCGCGAGGGCCTCGCGATTGGCCCTCAGGAAGGATTCCCTCAGCAGCAGGTCACGGGGCGGGTAGCCCGTGAGGGACAGCTCCGGGGTGACGACCAGGTCCGCACCGGCCTCGACGGCGCGGGCGTAGGCCTCGCGCACGAGGCGTTCGTTGCCGTCGATGTCACCGACGGTCGTGTTCAATTGGGCCAGGGCGATCCTCATGGACGACAGGATGGAACGGGAAGGTGGACGATCAGGGGCGGAGGCTCGGCGGACGGCGAGGGGCGACCCGGACCCGGACCCGGGCCCCGGAGGACCCGGGCCCCGGAGGCGATCACTGGAGCTGGGCCAGCGGAGCCAGCGTCTGGACCAGGCCCCCGCGGTCGGTGGCGATGAGCGTGCCGGGGCCGAAGCCGTTGCGGGTGAAGTAGTCCGGGGCGGCCTCCAGGACGAACTGGATGCGGGACGACCTGGACGGCACCCCCTTGGCGTCGTTGGCCTTGAGGCGGACGACCTCCTGGATGACCCCTTCGGGGTCGATGTAGGCCACGTCGATGTCGAAGGGCACGTTCTTCATGTAGAAGGACCGCTCGCGGGCCGAGCCGAACACGAAGAGCATGGTCTCCTCCGGACCGATCGACGGGCGGTGCATGAGCCCCGTGGCGATCTGAGGCACGGTGACGCAGACCTCGGAGACGATCTCGCGGGCTCCGATCCACAACCGGACCCGGGGCAGGTTCACCTGGGCGGTGGCCAGGTGGAACACCGGCTCGGAGTCGGACGAAGACGAGGCGGACGGGGCGTTGGACGCCACCGTGGCCGCCGGGGACGCGGGGTTCGGGGGTGGCGGTGGCGTGGGTCCGCCGCAACCCAACCACCCGACGCACCAGAGCAGGACGAGCCAATGCTTCACGGCGGCCACCCTGACGTCCGGCGGGCCCGACGGCAATCGGCAGAATGGACCGGACGGCGGGAGGGATCACCCGGGGGCCTCAGGCCCGCGGCGGCCGGAGGGCCGAGGCCGGAGCCGTCTCGAGGTGGGCGGCGAAGTCGGCCGGGAAAGGCCTCGACCTCAGGGCCCCGCCGGGCTCGCGCCCCACGCACACCACGGTCACATGCCCGACGGCGACCTCCTCCGGTGGACCCGGCTCGATGCGCCAGAACCGGATCTGGTAGGTCACGGTCTTCTCGCGCTTCTCCTTCACCAGCAGGTGCATCTCCACGAGGTCCTCGAAGCGCAGCGGCCTGAGGTAGTCGCAGTCGGCATGGACCCGGGGCAGACCCAGCGGCTCTTCGGCCCCGCGCAGCAGCACCGACTGGCCGAAGGACCGGTAGAAGGCCCCCTCGACCGTCTCCATGTAGCGGAAGAAATTGGAGAAGTGGACGATGCCGGCGAGGTCGGTCTCGTTGAACTCGACCCGTCGGGTCGCTCGGAATTCGAAGGCGGGCATGGGGCGGGGATCCATTCTGGCGGGTTCAGTGTCCTGTCGGGAGCGTGGCGGGCCCGGGGGCCAGCAGGGACCGGGTGGCGTCGAGGACCTCCCGCGCCATGGCGACGTCGCTGAAGCGCCCGGACACCGCCCGGCGGCCGTCGATGGCCATGCGCCGCAGCGCGTCGGGGTCGGACAGCACCTCGGCGAGGGTGGTCGCCAGCGAGGTCGGCGTGTTCTCCGGGCACAGGCGACCGCCGCCCGTCGCCTCGACGACCTCGCGGAAGCCGCACACGTCGGGCTGGACCACCGGCGTGCCGGCGGCCAGGGCCTCCACCACGAAGAGCCCGAAGGCCTCACTGAAGCGCGAGGGCACCGACAGCACGTCGACGGAGGCGAGGAAGGCCACCTTGTCCGCGCGCGTGAGGTTGGGGTGGAAGGAGACGCTGTCGGCCAGGCCCGCCTCGGCCAGCCGGCGGCGCTGGGCCTCGACGAACGGAAGGTCACCGGGGCCGCAGCCGCCGCCGACCTTGAGACGCAGGCGCGGGAAGCGCCCCTGCCGGCGCAGGAGGAGGAAGGCGTCGACCACCGTGTCGAGCCCCTTGTCCGGGCACATCCGGGCGAAGAACCCCAGCACGGGATCGGCCCCGCGGAACCCGCCGGCGGGCCGCCCCGGCAGGTCGCGGTAGCCGTCCAGCGAGATGCCGCTGCAGGCCACCCGCACCCGGTCGGGCGGCAGGCCCAGGCGGCGGGTCATGCGGTCGGCGAAGTACCGGGTCGGGGCGATCCACCCGTCGAGTTCCCGGCCGCGCTCGGCCAGGAGCCTCCACGATTCGGCGCGGAAGGGCTCCGGCAGCGAGTCGAGGAAGGACTCCTCGCTCTGGAGGAAGCTGATCACCCGGGTGCCCAGGCCCGAGCGCAGCCGACGGGCGAACCCGAGCAGGAGGGCGTTCGAGAGGTACACGGCGTCGGGCCGCGGCAGCCGGGCCATCCACGTCACCAGGTCGTCCAGCTCGCGCGTCTGGCAACCCTCCTCGCCACGCAGCATCGACACGGTGAGTTCGCCGACATCCTCGGGCCGGGTCTTGGCGGTCTTGCCGGCGGCCCACCGCAGGAGCCAGGGCGCATCGACCGCGCGCCGCAACCAGGCCGGTGCGCGCCGGTACCAGGCCATCTTCTGGGACAGGAAGACGTTGATCCCGCCGAAGAAGGTCGGGGTGGCGCCCGCCGTCGGCGCCTCGTCGAGGGTCATCGGCAGGTAGAGCGGCACCATCACCGTGTCGTGGCCCTGCCGGCGCAGCTCCGCGACGAGGGCGTTGTCGCGGAAGCAGTTCCCGCAGTACATGCCCCCGGCTCCCGGGGTGATCTGGATCAGGTTCACGGTGGCTCTCGGGAGGGACTCCTACCCCCGGGCCGGCCATCTGTCGAGACGGGCGACGCCGGTGCCGTCGCGGACCGTCGCCAACGGGATCGGGCCACGCCGGAGTCCCGGGCACGCCGCGCCTGCTGACAATCGCCCCCCGATCTGCCAGGGTGCGCGGCCGGATGAAGATCAAGAAAGCCCTCATCACCGCCGCCGGGCGGAACCAGCGGACCCTGCCGCTGCAGACCCTCGTCGGGCAGGACGGCGAGTCGCGCAGCGCGCTGGGGGTGGTGATCGAGGAGGCCCTCTCGGCCGGGATCGAGGAGATCGCCGTCGTCGTCCATCCGGGCGACCAGGCCGCCTATGCCGGGGCCGCGGGCGTCCACGGCCGTCGGCTGCGGTTCATCGAGCAGGCCGAACCGCGCGGCTACGGGCACGCCGTGGCCTGCGGCCGGGCCTTCACCGGCGACGAGCCGTTCCTGCTGCTGGTCGGCGACCACGTCTACGTGAGCGCCACGACGGTGAGCTGTGCCCGGCAACTCGTGGAAGTCGCCGTGGCGGAGCGCTCGGCCGTCTCGGCCGTGCAGGCCACCCACGAGAGCAAGCTGCCCTACTTCGGGGCCATCGGAGGCCGGCGGGTGGCCGGACGGGAGGCCCTGCACGAGATCGCGGAGGTCCTCGAGAAGCCCACCCCGACGCTGGCCGAGCAGCGCCTGGTGATCCCCGGGCTCCGGGCGGCGCACTACCTCTGCTTCTTCGGCATGCATGTGCTGACCCCCTCGCTGATGGACCTGCTCGGGCGTGAGGTCGCCGATTCCGGGGGCGCGGTGCCGCTGTCGACCTCGCTGGGGGCGCTGGCCCGCCGGGAGCGCTATCTCGCCTTCGAGACGGCAGGCCGGCGCTACGACCTCGGGGCACGCCACGGATTCCTGACCGCGCAACTGGCCCTCAACCTCGCGGGCCGGGACCGCGAAGAGGTGCTGGCCATGCTGGTGGAACTGCTCTCCCAGCGCTGCCGCTGAGCCGGCACGGATCCACGGAGGGTGCGCCCGGCCGGGCCCCCCGAAGCAGAACGGCGGCCACCAGGGCCGCCGTCATGCTTTGGATCGTCAGGATTTGGATCGTCAGGAATTCCCGGGGGAACGCAGTCCCCCGATGACTCAGGCCTTGGCCTCGGAAGGCGACGGCGCGGCCACCTCCTCGACCTGGGCGTTGAGCTCGATGAAGTCGAGCACCTTGCCGATGACGATCTCCTGGGCCAGCTCCTGGAAGGCGTTCCGCTCCTGCAGCGTCTTGGCCATCTTCTCCGGCGCGACCTTGTTCTGCTCGGCCAGGGCGATGATCCGCTGGGTCATCTCCTTCTGCTCCGCCTTGATGTTCTCCTTCTCGGCGATGCGGCCGAGGATGAACGAGGCCTTCACGCGGTCCTTCGCGCTGGCGGCGGCGCTGGCGAAGATCTCGTCCTTGCGCTCCTCGATGATCTCCTTGGCGACCCCGCGCTGCTGGTTCTCGTTGACGATGTTGTACACCACGTTGCGGGTCTCGTTGGCGACCACACTCTCCGGCAGGTCGAAGGTCACGGCGTCGAGCAGCTGCTTGAGCAACTGGTCCCGGAGCGCCTTGCGGCCGCGGAACTCCAGCTCGTTCTTCAGGTCGCCGCGGATGCCCTCGGTCAACTTGGCGAGATCCTCGGCGCCGAAGCCCTTGGCGAACTCGTCGTCCACGGTCGGCAGGAGCTTCTCCTTCACGCCGACGACCTCGACCTCGTACACGACGTCCTTGCCGGACAGGCCGGCGATCACGAAGTCGGCCGGCAGCGTCAGCGGCACGGTGCGCTTGTCACCGACGCTGGCCCCGACGAGCGGGGTGGTGAAGCCGGGGATGAACGACTCCGGGTTCACCTGGACCCAGAAGTTCTGCTTCTCGGTCAGGCCACGGGCCGTCGGGAAGGCGTCGGTGAGGGGCTTGCCCTCGAAGGTGCCCTTGTAGTTCACGACGGCGATGTCGCCCGCCTGCACGGCGCGCTGGACGTCGTTGTAGCGGACCTGCTGCTCGCGCAGGATGTTCAGGGCGCGCTCCACGTCGGCGTCGGTGGGCAGGGCCACCGGCCGCTGGGCCTTCAGGCCCTTGTACTCGGGCACGTCGAAAAGCGGGGCGTGCTCGAGGGTGGCGGTGTAGGAGAAGGGCAGGCCGCGTCCGAAGGAGAGCTCCTCGACGTCGAGGGTCGCGAGGATGCGGAGCTTCTCCTGCTGGGAGGCCGCCCCGTAGGAATCGCTGAAGAGCTTCTTGCGGACCTCGTCATTGATCTGGCCCTCGTAGGACTTGACGACCAGGTGTTTCGGGGCCTTGCCGGGCCGGAAACCGGGCAACTGGGCCTGCTTCTGGAAGCCGGCGGTCACGGTGTCAAAGGCGGCGTTGACCTGCTCGACGGGCACCTCGACGCGGAGGAGCTTCTTGCACGGACCCAGGTTCTCGACGGAGACGTTCATGTGCTTCTTGCTGCGATGGGATGGTGCCGGTCCACGGAGGCTCCGAGTTCCGGCAAAGAGTCGGGACACTACGGATCGCCGGATCGGCCGGTCAAGCGCCTGTTCGGCAGGGTTCTCCGGCGCCATCCGGGATGGCTGGCACGGAATTGACGGACCCGGCGTGGCCTGTTAGCCCCTTGTCCTCCCCCATGAATCCCACGCCCTCCCCTGTCGCACCGGGCCCCGTCGGCCTTGACCGTCGCCGTTTCCTCCGCCGCGGCGCCGCCGCCACCGCCGCCGCGTTCGCCTTCCCCTACGTGGGATCGGTGCTCGGCGCCAACGACCGGATCCAGGTCGGCTGCATCGGCGTCGGCGGCAAAGGCTCGAGTGACACCGACGATGCGGCGCGCTGCGGCGGCACCATCGTCGGCCTGTGCGACGTCGACCGGAACACCCTGGCCCAGAAGGGCCAGAAGTACCCCAAGGCCCAGCAGTTCCAGGACTTCCGCAAGATGTTCGACCAGATCGGCAAATCGATCGACGCGGTGACCATCTCCACGCCCGACCACGTGCACGGCATCGCCGCCGCCACGGCCATGCGCCTGGGCAAGCACATCTACTGCCAGAAGCCGCTCACCCAGACGGTGCACGAGGCGCGCGTGCTCCGGCAGCTGGCGCGCGACGGGAAGCTGGCCACGCAGATGGGCAACCAGGGCAGCGCCGGCAGCGGCCTGCGCCGGGCCGTCGAGGTCATCCAGTCGGGCATCCTCGGCAAGGTCACCGAGCTGCACGTGTGGTCCAACCGGCCGGTCTGGCCGCAGGGACTGGCGCGCCCCGAGGGTTCGGATCCCGTGCCCGAGTCGCTCGACTGGGACCTGTGGCTCGGACCCGCGCAGCACCGGCCCTTCAAGAAGGGCGTGTACCACGGCTTCGCCTGGCGTGGCTGGAACGACTTCGGCACCGGCGCCCTGGGCGACATGGCCTGCCACACCGTCAACATGCCCTTCCGGGCGCTCAAGCTGGGCTACCCGACCCGCGTGGTGGCCGAACTGACCTCCCAGTCGTTCCCGGAGACCTTCGCCAAGACCTCCCGCATCCGCTTCGAGTTCCCGGAACGCGACGGCCTGCCCCCGCTGAAGTTCTGGTGGTACGACGGCAACCCGTCGGACAAGGACCTCGCCCCGCTGCGCCCGAGCGCCGACCTGACCCGCGAGATCGTCACCCTCAAGGGGTCGCTCCCGGCCAGCGGCTGCCTGCTGGTGGGCGACAAGGGCAGGCTGTTCTCGCCCGACGACTACGGCTCGCAGTTCTTCCTCATGGTCGGCTCCGAGAAGGGGTTCCAGCCGGGAGACGCCCACGAGGCGGCCAAGGCGGTGCCGCAGAGCATCCCCCGCTCGCCGGGCCACAACGAGGAGTGGTTCCGCATGATGCGCGACGGCACGCCGGCCTACTCCAACTTCGACATCGCCGCCTACCTCACCGAGATCATCCTGCTGGGCTGCATCGCCGTGCGGGTCGGCGAGGGCCGCGTGATGGACTGGGACGGCCCCAACATGCGCTCGACGAACCTGCGCGAGGCCGACCGCTTCGTGAAGCGCGACAGCCGCAAGGGCTGGGAGATCTGAGGCGATCCCGGACCTACTTGGCCTTCATGGCCTTGAGCAGCCCGTAGGCCCGGGTCGCCGCCTCGTTGCCGGCGGCGATCTCGGCGGCCAGGCGGGCCTCGAGCTGCACGGTCGACTGGTGGACGGCCATCCCCTGCTCCAGGGTGGCGTTGGTGGCCGCGCGGACGGTGGTGAGCGACACGACGGCCTTCTCGTATTCTCCCCGGCGCAACGCCTCGGCGGCCACACCGGCGGCATGCCGGGTGTCCTCGGGCGCCCCGGCGAAGGCGCGTTCCATCTGGCTGGCCGCCTCGGCCGGCGTGGCCGACGTCTTCAGGTCGGGCTCCTCGCGGGCGCCGCAGCCAAGCGGCGTCATCGCGGCCACCAGTGCCGACATCATTCCGGGCACCGTCCGGCAGATGGGGATCTTCATGGGTCGTCTCTCCGAGGTGGGGATCACTCGCCGGTCGGGGAACCCGGCACGCACCAGAAGCGCCCGGGGCGCATGCCCCGGAAGCCGCCGATGCCGGCCTCCTGGTAGTAGGTCCGGAAGCGCATGTACTCGGTCTGGCCGCCGAACATGCCCATCACCGTGCCGGTGTTGTGGCGCTGGGTCACCCCTTCGTCGGGCCGGCTGGCCACGTTGTCGAAGTTCGACGGCTGCTTCTCGTCGGCTTCCCAGTAGAGCATCGAGTCGGGGTTGAATTGCGCGAGCTTGTAGGTGGTGAAGCCGTCCCTCGGGCCGGTCGAGTACTTCGAGACCGCCCCGTTCATCATGTAGCTGGAGACCTTCTGCTGCCGGATGCGGAAGAGCGGCGTGTTGGTGCGGTCCAGCGGGCAGAAGGTCAGGGCCTTCGAGGTGTGGTAGTTCCACAGTTGGCCGCGCTCGACCGTGTGGTCGGGCCGGTTGGTCGCCACCCGCATGTAGCACCAGTTGGCGACATGGAAGGTGTCTGAACTCCAGGAGGTGTAGGGCAGGTAGTCCTCGTGGTCGCTGGTGTACATCTGCGTCGCCAGGAGGATCTGCTTGATGTTGGAAAGGCAGCGGGTCCGCTGGCCCTGCTCCTTGGCCTTGGAGAGCGCCGGCAGCAGCATCCCGGCGAGGATCGCGATGATGGCGATCACCACCAGCAGCTCGATCAACGTGAAGGCCAGGAACCCACGCGGACAAGGCCTCGGGGAGGTCGGGGTCCGGCGGACCTTGAAATGGCGGGCCAGGGAGCTCATGGCGTCGGTCGGGGCGGGGCGGCCAAGACGTCGAGGATGGTTCCGTGTCTGCTCCCATCGCCCTGGTTTGTCACGCCCCAAGTGACCTTCGCCGGGTGACGCCCGGACCATTGCCAGCGGGGGCGCTGGGACGGCAGGATGAGGTCCCGCCATGAGTACCGTCCTCCCGCGTCTCAGCCTGCTGGCCGCCCTCGGGTTGGCCCTGCCACCCCTGGGCGCCCAGACCTTCACGCCCAAGGACCGCCAACCGACCCCGGAGGAGCTCTCGCGCCTGCCCGCGGTCGTCCCGGGGAAGGTCGAAGCCCTGATGAGGGAGGTGGGCGCCCCGCCGGAGTTCGAGGTGACGATCTTCGCGACGCCGCCGGCCGTGAACTACCCGGTGTTCGTGGCGGCGGCCACCGACGGCACGCTGTACGTGTCGAGCGACGGCAACGGCTCGCTCGACCGCAAGCCGCACCTGGGCCGGGTGCTGCGCGTGCGCGACACCAACGGCGACGGCCAGGGCGACGAGGTGAAGGCCTTCGTGGCCGACGTGGACTCGCCGCGCGGACTGGTCTGGGACCATGACCGCCTCTACCTGCTGCACCCGCCCGATGTCAGCGTGTTCATCGACAAGAACGGGGATGGCGTGGCCGACGAGAAGCAGACGCTCATCCGCGGCATCGGCTGGACCTTCAAGGACCGTCCGGCCGACCACGGTTCCAACGGTCTGACGCTGGGCATCGACGGGTGGCTGTATGCGGCCATCGGCGACTTCGGCTTCCTGGAGGCGGTGGGCACCGACGGCACCCGCCTGCAGATGCGCGGGGGCGGCGTGGTGCGGTTCCGGCCCGACGGCAGCGGCCTGGAGACCTGGGCCGACGGCACGCGGAACATCCTGGAAGTGGCCCTGAGCCCGGAACTCGAGGGCTTCACGCGGGACAACACCAACGACGGCGGCGGCTGGGACATCCGGCTCCACCACTTCAGCGGACGCACCCAGCACGGTTATCCGCGGCTCTTCAAGAACTTCGGCGACGAGATCATCCAGCCCTTGGCCGACTACGGCGGGGGCTCCGGCTGCGGCGCGGCGTGGATCGACGAGCCCGGGCTGCCCGCGGCCTGGAACCACGCTCCCTTCACGGCCGACTGGGGCCGCGACCGCGTCTACCATCACGGCCTGAAGCCAAAGGGGGCCACGGTCAGCGCCAGCCAGGAGGAATTCCTGCGGCTGCCCCGCGTGACCGACCTCGACGTCGACGGCAACAGCGCGGTGTACGCCGCCAGTTGGAAGGGCGCGTCGTTCACCTGGGTCGGGCCCGAGGTCGGGTTCATCGCCCGGGTCGCCCCGAAGGGCTACACCCCGCCCGCGATGCCCGACTTCGAGTCGATGGCACCGGAGAAGCTTGTCGAGGCGCTGCGTTCGCCCAGCCACCGCCGCCGCCTCGAGGCCCAGCGGACCCTGCTCCGCCGGACCGCGGGTGCCCGGGTGGACCGGAATCCGGTGCTGGCGGCCGCGCGCGACCTCGCCGCCGACAAGACCGCCCCGAAGGCCTCCCGCATCGCGGCGGTGAACACCCTGGCCCTGGGCTTCCCCGAGGCGTCGAAGGGGCGCCTGGTCCGCCTGATGGGCGACGAGACGATCGCGCCGGCCATCCTGCACGCCTTGGCCGGTTCCCGGCAGCCGCTCGGCCTCGTCCCGGCGAATCTCCTGGGCCGCGCGCTGGATTCCCGCGACCCGGTCGTGCGCCGATCGGCCGCCAACGCCGCGTCCCGCCTGGCCGGGCCGTCGGCCACCTCGACCCTCGTGCGCCACCTGGACGATCCCGACCCCATCGTCGCCCACGCCGTGGTGCGGGCGCTGACCGACCTCGAGGCCGACGCGGCCTGCCTGAAGGTCGTCGACCAGGCCAAGGCGACCGACGCCGCCCGGCAGGCCGCCCTGCGGGTGCTGCAGTCGCTGCACCGGACGCGCGTGGTGGACGCGCTCATCCAGCGGCTTTCGACCGAGAAGGAGGCCGCCCGTCGAGCCGGCCTCATCACCGCCCTCTGCCGCCTGCACTTCCGCGAAGGCCCCTGGAAGGGCGACTCCTGGGGCACCCGCCCGGACACCCGCGGGCCCTACTACCAGCCCGAGGCCTGGGACGGCACGGCACGGATCGCCGCCACCCTTCGATCCCGGCTGAACGGTGCCGATGCCGCCGAGGTCGCCCACCTGGGGCGCGAGCTTGCCCGGCATCGCATCCCCGCCGGGGACGCCCTCGACACCCTGATCGGGCGCGCGGCCTCGGAGCCGGCCCTGCTGCCGGCGGTGGCCGGCCAGTTGGCGGAAGCGGAGGACGTCCCCGCGAAGGCCGTGCCGTTGCTGGTCCGGGCCGCCGAGGCCGCCGAGACCCCCGACGCCGCCCGAGCCCAGGCGGTCATCGCCCTGACCAAGACCGTGGATCCTGGGGCCTGGCGCGCCGTGCTGCGGGCGCTGCCGAAGGTGCAGGCCACCAAGTCCGAGAACAACCTGGCCGAGAAGGCCGGCAACGCCTTCCGCAACGCGCCGAAGCTCGACCAGGTCCACGGCGTGTTCGAGGCGGTGGCAGCCGAGGCCGATGGGCCGGCCTCCGCGCTGGCCGAGGGCGCGGTGCTGCGCCTGGCCTCGCGCAAGGTGGGGGCTCCGGAAGCCCGGGCGGCGGCCAACGCGTCGCTGGACGCCGGCTGGTCGCAGCCGAGACGACGCCTGCAGATCCTCAAGGCGGCGGCACAGGTCGGGGACGCCTCCCGGGCGGCCGCCTTCGTCGCCGCCCTGGACGACCCGGACCCCACCATCGCCAAGGCGGCGAAGGAGACCGTCGGCAGGCTCAAGATCGACCCGGAACGCTTCCGTGCGGAGTCCCGGGCCGCGAAGGTCGGCGACCTGGCCGTCGAGGACGCGCTGGCACAGGTCCAGAAGACCTCCGGGGACGCCACGCGGGGGGCACAGCTCTTCGGGCAGGTCGGTTGCAACGGGTGCCACACCGTGCGGGCCGACGAGCCGCTCAAGGGTCCCTACCTCGGCACCATCGCCACCGTCTACCAGCGGCGAGAACTGGCCGAGGCGATCCTCCTGCCGAGCAAGACGCTGGCGCAGGGCTTCGTGGCCAACCACTTCGAGCTCAAGGACGGCACCGAGGTCGACGGGTTCGTGGTGCGGGAGGCCGCCGACGCGGTCACCGTGCGCACGATCGCCGCCGTCGAGCAGACCCTGCCGGTCGCGCAGATCGCGCGCCGCGAGAAGCAGCAGCGCTCGCTGATGCCCGAGGGCCTGGCCTCCGGGCTGACCGTGCGCGAGTTGGCCTCCCTGCTCGACTACCTGGAGCAGCTGCCCGGGGCGAAATGAGGGTTTCGGTCCATCATTTGCGTTTCCGGGCAATCCCATCGCCGGTACCTTCATCCCTCCCATGGATCCCCTGACGGAACCCCAGGTGGTGCTGACCCACGAGAGCGATCTCGACGGGTTGGTCTCCGGCCTGCTGCTGCAGCGCCTGGCCCGGCACCTGTTCGGCAAGGAGGTGCCCCTCGAGGCCTACCATTACCAGGGCTGGAAGGCCCGGCAGCTCTCCGAGCGCACGGCCTGGGTCAGCGACTTCACCTTCGAGGCGCGCCTCGACCGGAAGGGCTGGCTGGTGGTGGACCATCACGCCACCGAGACCCGGCCGTCGGCCGCCCGGCTGATCCATGACCCGTCGAAGTCGGCCAGCCGGCTGTGCCACGACCTGGTGCGGGAGCATGGGCTGGGTTCGCCGGAGCTCGACCGGATCGTCCAGCTGGCCGACATCGGCGACCTGTTCGAGGAGACGCACGACGACTTCGTGGAGGCTTGCGACTATGCCAACCTCGTCAAGAGCTACGGATTCTGGAACCTGCACTCCCTGATCGGTGGGCGCATCGAGGCGCTGCTGGATCACCCGTTGCTCGAGGTGATGCGGGTCCGGCGGAGGGTCGAAGACCCCATCGGTTTCGCCTGGGCCCGGGAACATGTCGAGGCGCTGAGTCCGGAGGTCGGGCTGGTCCGGCCGGTGGTGGGCAACACCAACGTCATCGTCCACCAGCTGCTCGAACGCGGGGCCACCACGCACCCCGTGCTGGCGACCCTGTTCAAGAAGGGCAACGGGGCGTTCATCGTGAGCTTCCGCAGCCGCAACGGGGAGGCCCTGAAGGTCGCTGCCCGCTTCGACGGGGGCGGGCACCCGAACGCCTCGGGAACCACGCTGCCCCGCTCGGTGAACGACCACGAGTCGGCGGTCCAGTATCTCCGGCAGCACCTGGCACCCGCCACGACCCCAACGCCGCTCAATGGCCTGGGAGACCTGATGTTGCAGTGGGAGCAGACCCGGCGCTGAGCCGGTTCACCAAGGCCGACGGGGGGCCCTTTCATCAGGGCGACCGGCTCAGCGCCGGTTCATCTGCCAGAGGAGCAGCCCAAGGATCGCCGAGGCGATGCACCCGACGACGATGCCCGCCAGGACCTGCTGGCGATGCTTCTTCCGGGCTCCCCGGCCCTGTCCGGGCAGCAGGTAGTACCGGTGTTCCTCGGGATTCTTCGGTTTGCCGAACAGGGGCATATCAGGGCGACGCCGGTGTGGTAAGGGAGCGGGGGCCTGTTGGCAACATTTCCCCGAGGATCCGAAACGGGCGGGCCGGCCCGGGGACCCGATTCGAAAACGGAGCCCGTTCTCCCAGTTGCAGGAGCCCGCCGAACCTCCTATCTGTCCCCTGCAAGCCCCTGCGGGGGGGCCATCGGAATCCCGCACGACCGACACCCGATCCATGAAACGCATCACGCTCTTCGCCCTGACGAACCTCGCGATCCTCCTGGTCATCTCCATCGTGGTCCGGGCCCTTGGGCTCGACCGGTGGATCAGCGCCCACGGCATCAGCTACCCGGGCCTGATGGTGATGTCCCTGGTCATCGGCTTCTCCGGCAGCCTCTTCTCGCTGCTCATCTCCAAGTGGATGGCCATCCGCGCCTACTCCATCGAGCTGATCCGGGAGCCGCGCGACCAGACCGAACGCTGGCTGCTCCAGACGGTGGAGGAGCAGGCCCACAAGGCCGGGATCCCCATGCCGGACGTGGGCGTCTACGACAGCCCCGAGGCCAACGCCTTCGCCACGGGCCGCTCCCGCAACAGCGCCCTCGTGGCCGTCAGCTCCGGCCTGCTCCACCAGATGCGCCAGCGTGAGGTGGAAGGCGTGCTCGCCCACGAGGTGGCCCACATCGCCAACGGCGACATGGTCACCATGACCCTGCTGCAGGGCGTGCTGAACACCTTCGTGGTGTTCTTCTCCCGGGTGATCGGCCTGCTGGTCGACTCCTTCCTGCAGGGCAACCGTCGCGACGAGGAGGGCCGATCGTCCGGGACCGGCATCGGCTTCTTCATCGGCTCGCTGGTGGCGCAGATCCTCCTGGGCCTCGTGGCGACCCTCATCGTCATGGCCTACAGCCGGCGGCGCGAATTCGCGGCCGACGCCATGGCCGCCCGCATCGAGGGCCGCGACGCGATGGTGGGGGCGCTGCAGCGGCTGAAGATGATCCACGAGGGCGGCGGGGTGCTCGACGACCGCTCGGCGGCCCTGGCGGCCTTCAAGATCAGCCACAACTACGGCAACTGGTTCGCCTCGCACCCGCCGTTGGACGACCGCATCCGGGCGTTGCAGGGAGCCGCCTGAGGAGCCCGGGCCGGTCGGCGCGTCCTGTCCCGGCCGGCCTAGCGGGGATCTTCCGCCAGCCATCGGGTCACATACGGATCGATCCGCGAGAGCACCAGGAAGCTCCAGCGTTCGCGGATGCGCTCCCACCAGGATCGTGACCTCGCCCAGGTGGCCGGGTCCACCGGCCGCGCCAGCGCCTCCGCGGCATCGAACCATTCGGCGGTCTCGGCCGCGGCCTGGGGGTGCCGGATGCGCACCATCAGCTCGTGGTTGATGTGCAGGCTGCGGGTGTCGAGGTTCGAGGAGCCCACGAAGACCGAGTCGTCGACGCGGTACAGCTTGGCGTGGAGAACCTGCGGGCCGTACTCGCGGATCTCGACCCCCGAGCGCAGCAGTCGGCCATAGAGGAAGCGGCCCGCCCGCTGCGAGATGGCCACGTCGGACTTTCCGGGCACGAGGATGCGCACCCTCCCGCCCCGGGCCGCGACCCGGCGGAGCGCCGCGCGCAGGGCCAGCCCGGGCAGGAAGTAGGCCACGGCGATCCTCACGTCGGCAGCCCCTTCCAGGCACTCCAGGAACTCGGCCAGGAAGGCGTTGCGGCCACGACCCGGACCACTCGGCAGCACCCGCAGGCCGTCCATCGGGGCCGGCTCGGGCGGACAGGCCGCCGCGTCGCGACGACGGAGCCGCACGAAGCGGGGTGGACGCAACCCGGCACGCTCCCAGAGGGGCTCGAAGGTGTCCGCAAGCGTGTCGACCACCGGACCGGTGAGCCGGACCCCGATGTCCCGCCATCCGGAACGGATGCCGTCGCCGAGGTACTCGGGAGCGACGTTGAAGCCACCGGTGAAGGCCGTCTGCCGGTCGACGATGAGCAGCTTGCGGTGGCTGCGCACCGGGAGGCGGCGCAGGGTCAGTGGGTTGAACACGCGGACCTCCCCGCCCGCGGCGCGCAGCGGGTCGAAGAACCCGTCATCGAGCGACGAGGAACCCAGCCCGTCGACCAGGACCCGGACGGACACCCCGCGGCGGGCGGCCTGGACCAGGGCGGCGAGCACCGAATGCCCCGGCTCGCCGACCGCGAAGATGTAGGTCTCCAGGCAGACCGAATCCCGGGCTCCCCCGATCGCCGCAAGCAGCGTCGAGAAGGCCTCGTCACCTGTCCTGAGCCACTGGAAGGAGGTGCCCGCCATCGTCGTCGCCGTCTGCATACGTCGCCCGGGGCCGGGGTTCCAACCGAAACCCGATGCGATCGACGCCGATCCGCCGGCGCCGGAGCCCGGGGCAGGCCGCAAAATCAGGCTCGCGCCCCGGGGAGGCTCTGGTATTGCCTCTGCCATGAGATCGGGATGGATGCGTTGGACGGCGTGGACGGTGGCGACCCTCGGCGGCGCGATGCTGCTGGCCCAGACCACCTCCCCGAACCCGCCGACTGGCATCGACACGGCCGCGTTCCAGCGGGCGTTGCCGGTCCCTCCGTTGAATTACCCGCAGGCGTTGTCCTGGGATGCCCAGAGCCGGGAGCTCCAGGCCAAGGACGGCCAGCAGGCCGTCGACTTCCGCTTCGCCCTGACCAACGTCTGGACCAATGCCGTCACCATCACCGGCACCCGGACCAGCTGTGGCTGCACCGTCGCCAAGCTGCCCCAGACCCCCTGGGTCATCGCGCCGGGCCAGCGGGGGGAGATCTCGGGCACCATGAACCTGGCCGGCAAGTCCGGCACCGTCGTGAAGACCGTCACCGTGCTGAGCGACGTGGGGTCGGTCCTGCTCAACGTCAAGGTGCAGATCGCACCGCCGGAACCCGGCCGGCTGCGCGACGCCGACCGTCAGCGCAACCTCGCGGTGGCGGCGGCCGACCGCCAGGCGGTCTTCCGCGGCGAATGCGCCTCGTGCCATGTGGCCCCCACGGTGGGCAAGAAGGGCGCCGAACTCTACGCCACGGCCTGCGGGATCTGCCACGACGCCGAGCACAAGGCCACGATGGTGCCCGACCTGCGCGCCCTGAAGCATCCGACGGACCGGGCCTACTGGGCCCATTGGGTCCGCAACGGCAAACCGGGCAGCCTGATGCCCGCCTTCGACCTGAAGCAGGGGGGCATCCTGGACGAGGCCCAGATGGCCTCGCTGGCCGACCACCT
>JAJTFN010000104.1 GCA_021298285.1 Verrucomicrobium sp. | reverse complement strand
CTGGGCAGGTTCAAGGGGTAGGACAGGGCCACGCCGCCTCCGGCGCCCACCAGGCCGAGGAGCAGGCTCAGGCCGATCTGCTGGCGCAGGCTGCGCGCCAGGTTGCGGGCGGCCGCCGGCGGGATCACCACCAGCGAGGTCACGAGGATGATCCACAGCAAGCGGATGCTCAGGGCCACGGTGAGGGACAGCAGTGCCACGAAGGCGTAGTTGAGCCCGCGCACCGGGATCCCCGACACATGTGCCAGGTCGGCATGCGCGGTCATGAGGGCCAGCGCGTCGAGCTTCCACAACAGGGCCGAACCGACGAGGACGCCCACCCCGAGGGCCAGCCCGACATCGCCCCAGCCGACGGACAGGATGTCGCCGAAGAGGTACCGGTCGAGTTCCCCGCGGAACCCCTTGAGGAAGCTCAGGATCACCATGCCCAGCGCCACGGACCCGCTGAGCAGCAGCGCCATGATCGTGTCGTTGAGCAGGTCGGTGTGTTCCTTGAGCCAGAGGATCAGCCCGGCGATGAACAGGCTGAAGAGGACCATCGGCACGGTCGGGTCGGCCAGTCCGAGCAGGAAGCCGAGGGCCACCCCGGCCAAGGCGGCATGGGCGACGGTGTCGCTGAAGAAGGACATCCGCCGGGCGGTGACGAACACCCCGATGAATCCGCAGAGGGGGCCGAGCAGCAGCGCCGCCAGGAGGGCCCGCAGCATGAAGGGTTCAAGCTCCATGGGCGCCTCCGGCGGGATGATGGTGGTGGTGATGGTGGTGGTAGGGCGTGAAGTGGATGCCGTAGGCCTGCCGAAGCGATTCGGCGTTCATGACCTCCTCCGGGGCGCCCTCGCAGCAGATCACCCCGTTGAGGGCGTAAACCCGGCTGGCGTGGCGGTACACCATCGACAGGTCATGCGAGACCAGCACCACGGTGAGTCCGCGCCGTCGGTGCACCTCGGCGATGAGTCCATAGAAGTCTTCCTCGCCGGGGGTGTCCACCCCGGCCGTCGGCTCGTCGAGGAGCAGCAGATCGGGATCATTGAGGAGGCTCGAGCAGATCAGCACCCGCTGCAACTGGCCCCCGCTCAGCCCGGCCACCGGTCGGTCGAGGAGCCGGGTCACGTCCATCTCGGCCACGGCCGTGTGCAACTGCTCGTCCACGAACCGGGAGGGACGCCAGAACCATCCCGACGAGCCCGGGCGGCGGATGGCGAGGAATTCCCGGACGGTGAGCATGAAACTCGGGTCGAGCTGCAGCCGTTGCGGGACGTAGCCGACCCGCCGCAGCAGGTGGGGTGTCGGCGGGCCCTCGTCGAGCAGACGCACGGACCCGGAGTCCGGCCGGTGCAATCCCAGCAGGCACCGCAGCAGGGTGGTCTTGCCGGAGCCGTTCGGGCCGATCAGGGCCACCATCCTCCCGGCTTCGACCCGGAGCCGAACCCCCCGCAGGATCGGATTGCCGCCGAGGCGGACCTGCAGGTCCTGCACCTCGATGGCGGGCGGTCTTCGGGATCGGAAGGCGATGTCCATGGATCCTCAACGGAGGGCCGTCTCGAGCGATCGGAGGTTCCGGCGGATTCCCTCGGCATAGAAGGCCGGCGAGGCCTTGCCGGTCTCGAGGACGTCGAGCTCCGCGACCCCGATCCCGAGGTCGTCGGCCAGCCGGCGCAGGAGGCGGGGATGGAACTGGGGCTCGGAGAACAGCACCCGGACCTTCCGGTCACGGATCAATCGGGACAGGCGGGCAAGGTACTTGGGGGACGGATCGACGTTGGGCACCTCCTCGATCACGCCGACCAGTTCGAGGTCGTATCGCCGGCAGAAGTAGGGGAAGGCATCATGGAAGGTCACCACCTTCCGATCCTTCAGACCTTGGAGCGAGGCCCGGATCTCGGCATCGAGTGCGGCCAGTTCCTGACGGTAGCGCTCACCCCGCAGGCGGTATCCGGCGGCGTGTGCCGGGTCGGCCAGGCACAGCGCCTCGACGATGTTTGAGACGCAATGGCCCGCGAGCATGGGGTCGAGCCAGACGTGGGGATTGGCCTCGTCGCCGTGGTCATGGTCATGGTCTCCATGATCGTGGTCGTGCCGCGCCTTGCCCGACTTCCCGTCGACGGACAACCGGGTGAGGTCCCGGATCAGTTCGCGCCCGAGGCCCTGCGTCACGGTGACGACGCGGCGCGAGGGCTTGTTGCCCGCCCTGGAGACGGCCCGGTCCAGCCAATGGTCCACGCCGAGACCGTTCATCAGCACCACGTCCGCCGCCGCGAGCTTTCGCAGATCCGAGGGCTTGAACTGGAAGTCGTGGGGGCCGACATCCGCGGGCAGCAGGCTCTCCACCACGGCGTCGTCGCCGGCGACATTGGCCGCCCACGAGTGGAGGGCAGGCAGCGTCGCCAAGACACGGACCTCAGCCCTGGATCCGAGGGCGAAGAGCGTGACGAAGGACCACGCCAAGAAGAGGATGCCGGGGCAATTCACGGGCGCAGGATAGGAATCCGACCCGAAGATTGCAAACGGCTTGCATCCGAGAGTCGCGGGAGGATGGATCGAACCCGGGCAACGGCAAAAAACCCGCCGGGAATCCGGCGGGTCGGTGTCGGGAAACGGTGGGTTTCGGATTCGGAGACCGGGCGCCTGGAAACCGCGGATGAAATCCGCCGGAGCAACCTCGACCCGTGGCCTGGGTCCTGCCTTCGATGGAAGGGGTGACGGCCGGTTGGCGGGGGTTGAAGGCCCCCGCCATGCCCCGGGCGGTCACTTCATCAGGAGCATTTGCCGGGCGCGCTTGATGGCCAGGCTGAGCTTGCGCTGGAAGGGGGCCGGGAGTCCGGTGTACTTCCGGGGCAGCACGCGTCCGTTGTCGGTCACGTACTGCTTGAGCAGGGCGACGTTCTTGTAGTCGATGGCGTCGATCGTGAATTCGACCTTGGGCTTCGGACGCGGGGTCCGGGCGGTGGTCGATCGGCGCTTCTTCTTCTCCTCGAGCTTGGTCTTGCGGGGCATGGTTACTTGATTTCGCGGTGCAGGGTGTGGCGGCGGAGGAAGGGGTTGAACTTCTTCTTCTCCACCTTGTCGGTCTGCAGCTTCTTGTTGCGGGTCGTCTGGTAGCGGGAGACGGGTTTGCCCTCCTTCTTCGCTTCCGTACACTCAATGGTTACAATCTCGCGCGGCATAAATCAGGTGGCTATGGGTCAGTTTTCTTTTTCCTTGGCGGGTTTCTCATCGACGTCGGTGTCGTCGTCCTCGACGTCCACCGAGGCACCCGCCTCGACGGAACCCAGCGAACCGAGCCGGTTCCGCTGGCGGAGCACCCCCTCCTTCTCGAGCTGGGCCTGGGATTCCACCGTGAAGCGGGTCCAAGGGATCGCCTCCAGACGGGCCTTGGGAATGACCTTTCCGGTCAGTTCACACACCCCGTAGGTGCCTTTCTCGATGCGTTTGAGGGCCTCCTCGATCTCGTACACGGCATCCTGGTCGGAAGACAGGAGGCTGAGCGCAAAATCACGGTCGAAATTGTCGGTTCCCGAATCACCCATGTGGAGGCTGTAGCTCTCCATCTCGGACTGGGACTCCTTGGCCAGGCCGCTCATCTGACCCCGCAGGCGCTCGTGCAGGTCCAGCAGGTTCTGGTAGAACTTCTGCCACTCGGGCTTGACCCGGGAGATCGGCATCCAGCTTTGGGATTCCGGGGATGCCTTGCCGCCGGATTTTGCCAGGGGCCTTCCAAGGATGGCGGCTGCGCTGGCCGCGCCCACCTTGTGGTGGACGACCTTCTTGCTCGAGGCGGGTGCCTGTTTCTTGGCCATGGCGTTTGTCTCCCAATGTGCAGGGCGAAAGCCTCCGCGGAGCGCGGGAACGAGTCGGTCGCGGACGACTCGCACCGCCGGAAGCCTGCTTCCCCGATGATTTTATGATCGAGGGCCGGAAACCCTAGCAGTCGGCGGCGCGAACGCCATCAAAATCTTGCTGCATACCGCGCCTCCCGGTCGCGCTGGTCGACCCGGACGGACCGTCGCCGTCGATTCCGGCGCACCCGGGGGGCTTGAGGGTCCGGGTCGTCGGCCCGTCCGCCGCCCGGCCCCCGGGCCCGAAGAGGCTTGGCCCGCGGGCGGCCTTCGCGGCATCCTGCGGGGACGATGTCCGAGCCTGCGCCGAAGCCCGTCACCGCGTCCACGCGACTGGCTGCGGTTTGGGGGTCGCCCATCCGGCACTCGGCATCGCCGGCGATGCACAATGCGGCGTTCGCCGCCCTGGGCCTGGACTGGCGATACGTCGCCTGCGAGGTGGCCCCGGAAAACCTGGCCGCAGCCCTCGAGGGCGCGCGGGTGATGGGCTTCTGCGGGGTCAACCTGACCGTTCCCCACAAGCGGCTGGCCCTGGACCTCATGGATGAGCTCGACGCCTCGGCCCGGGCCTGGGGAGGGGTGTGGACCCCGGTCGGTCAGCTTCGCTGGGTCCCCGGACCGGTCCGTCTCCGCGGTCACAACACCGATGCCGATGCCATCGTCCGGGCCCTTCGTGAAGACCTCCTCATCGAGCCCCGCGGCGCCCGGGTGTTGTTGCTCGGGACCGGCGGGGCCGGGAAGGCAGCGGCGCTCAGGCTGGCCGACGAGGGGGTCGAGACCCTCTGGCTGCAGAACCGCACGGCCTCCAAGGCTGTCGAGCTGGCCGCCGAGATCGCCGACCGCTTCCCGGCAGTGGATGTCCGGGTCGGACTGCCCGACACCGACGTGGAGATCCTCCTCAACGCCACCTCGTCCGGCCTCAAGGCGGAGGATCCGCTCCCGCTCGACGTGGCCTCCTACCCGCTCGCCCGTGCGGATGGGGTCTACGACATGATCTACCGGCCGGCCGAGACCCCGTTGCTCCGGGCGGCCCGGGAGGCCGGTTGCCGCACGGCCAACGGGTTGGGGATGCTGTTGTACCAGGGGGCCGCCGCCTTCGAGCTGTGGACCGGGCGCCCGGCGCCGGTCGAGGTGATGCGGTCCGCCCTGGTCCGCGAGGTGCAGGGGTACCCCGGGGAATCGCGATGAGCTGGGACGACGAACTCTACCGCCACCACGGTCCGCTGGGGCTGCCGTTCCATTTCTGGACGCTGTTCATCGGCATCTTCGGGGCGATGACGGGCAGCTTCCTCAACGTCGTCATCCACCGGATGCCCCGCGGCGAGAGCATCGTGCGCCCGCCGTCCCATTGCCCGTCCTGCGGGCACCGCATCCCCATGTGGCAGAACCTCCCGGTCGTCTCATGGTTGCTGCTGCGCGGCCGGTGCGCCTCCTGCGGGGGTGCCATCTCCGCCAGATACCTCGGTGTCGAGGTGCTCACCGGGTTGCTCTTCGTGGCCGCCTGGCTCCGCCATGGCGAGAGCGCCCCGTGGGCGGCGGGAGGGGCGTGCGTGCTCCTGGCCGGGTTCGTCGCCGCGACCTTCATCGACTTCGAGCACTTCATCATTCCCGACGAGATCACCCTTGGGGGAATCGGTGCCGGGATCCTGCTGTCGCTGGCGGCGCCGGAGCTGCACGGGCAGGAGACGTTGCTCGGGTCGGTCCGCAGCAGCGCCCTGGGCATCGGGGTCGGTGGCGGGGTCGTCTATCTCGTGCTCCGGCTGGGCAAGCTGCTCTTCGGGCGCGAGCGCGTGGCCGTCGAGCCCGGGAGCCGGGTGGTCTTCCATGACACCGGCATCCGGCTGCCGGACCGTGAGATCCCCTTCGACGAGGTGTTCTACCGCGAGTCCGACACGGTGGTGCTCGAGGGCCGCCGGCTCGAGTTGGCCGATCGATGCTACCCCACGGGCGAGGTGCGCCTGTCGCCCAAGTCCCTGCGCATTGGCGACGAGGTGCTGGAGCCGGAGGCCGAGCCGTACCTCGCCGCCGAGGTCGAATCGCTGACCCTGCCCCGCGAAGCGATGGGCCTGGGCGACGTGAAGTTCATGGCGGCCATCGGCGCGTTCCTCGGGTGGAAGGCCACGCTTTTCAGCCTGATGTTCAGCTCGGTGCTGGGTGCGGTGGTGGGCCTGGGCCTCATCGCCCTGGGTCGCCAGCACTGGTCGGGTCGCCTGCCCTACGGCCCCTACATCGCCCTGGCGGCGACCGGCTGGGTCTTCGGCGGATCGGCCCTGTGGGAACGCCTCTTCGGCGGCCGGTGATGCCTCGGTGATGCCTGAAGGGCGCAGATCAACGATCCCCACCGACGGTCCCCCATCGGACCCGGACTACCGGCGGAACGAGGCCGCGAAGTCGGAGGCGTCGCCCGCCACGGTCCGCTTCACGAAACGGGACCCGGCGATGAGTTCCTGGGGCTTTCGGGCATAGGCGTCGGCGTCCAGGGGCAGGGGCACGGTCTGCCCGATCAAGCCCGAGTAGAGCATGCCGTTGGCCAGCTCGACCGAGGCCAGGCCGTCGCGGCCGGGGGCGATCAGGGGTTTCCCCTCGAGGATCGCCTCGGTGAAGTTGGTCATGAGCTGCGCGTGCGGCTGGTCCGCGTTGTCGAAGGGGATCTCCACGTTCCAGGACTCGGGCTTGGCGAAGCCCGACTTCGAGGTCCGGCTGAACTCGGTCATGTCGGCGAGATTGCGGATGAAGCGCAGCCTGCCGTCCTCGAGCACAGCCCGGCCGCGGGTGCCGGTCAGCTCGAGGCGGTTGGTCCCCGGGGCCTCTCCGGTGCTGGCCACGAAGACGCCCGTCGCCCCCGAGGCGTACTCCAGGTAGGCGGTGACGTTGTCCTCGACCTCGATGTCATGGTCGCGTCCCAGCGTGACATTCGCCCGGACCGAGGACGGCATCCCCAGCAGCCAGGCCAGGATGTCGAGGTTGTGCAGGCACTGGTTGAGCAGCACGCCGCCACCCTCGCCCGCCCAGGTCGCGCGCCAGCCCCCGCTGGCATAGTAGGCGTCGGTGCGGAACCAGTCGGTGTTGATCCAGTTCACGCGGACGATCCGGCCCAGCTCGCCCGAGTCGATGAGGTGCCGCAGCTTCTGGTACCGAGGCTCCACCCGCAGCTGGAACATGCCGCCGAACACCGTCTTGGGATTCCGTTCGTGGGCGGCGATGAGCTTCAGGGCGTCGGCCTTGTGGGCCGAGATGGGCTTCTCGACCATCAGGTGCACCCCGGCCTCGAGGGCGGCGATGCCCAGGTCGGTGTGCTGGTAGTGCGGCGTGGCCACGAGCACGGCGTCCACCGTGCCCGAATCGATGAGCGCACGGGCGTCCGTCCAGGGAGTGAGCGGACGGTAGGCCTCCATCTTCGACGGCGTCGTGGAGCACACCGCCACCAGATCGCAGCGTGGCACCTTGCCGGCCTGCAGGTAGGTGGCGTGGTGGCGGCCGATGTTGCCGAGGCCGATGAGGCCGAGACGGATGGACTTCATGGGAGGCGGGGTGGGCGTTGGGAATCCAGGCGCGGCCCGATCGATTCAGTTGTTCTCCGGCAGGCCCTCGACGTGGCCGATGTTGTGCACGGGCCGGAAGATCGCCCGGACCTCCTCCAGCAGCCCGGTGTCGATGGGCTCGGCGATCCAGCGCGCCCAGTTGCGGATGTTCTCCGGGTTGGCGCTGCCGGCGATCGTGGTGGCGATGTCGGGATGCGAGCAGGAGAACTGCAGGGCCAGCTTGGCGATGTCGGTGCCCCGTTGGGCGCAGAGCGCGGCGGCGGCCCGGGCCGCGGCCTTGACCGGCTCGGGCTCCTTGAGCCACGCCGGCAGGGGCGCGTTGGTGAGCAGGCGCGCGCTGAAGGGGCCGGCGTTCATGGCGCCGATCCCGCGGGCCTTCAGGTACGGAAGCGTCTCCTCGGCGAAGCGTGTCTTCTGCAGCGTGTACTGGTTGTAGCTCAGCACGCAGTCCACCGGGGCCTGGTCGGCGATGAAGCGGAAGATCTTCTGCGGATAGCCGCTGAAGCCCACGAAGCGCACCTTGCCCGAGGCCACGGCCCTGCGGATGGCCGGCAGCGTCTCGTCGACGATCTGCTGCATGGGCACGAACTCGATGTCGTGGCAGAGCAGGATGTCGAGGTGGTCGGTGCCAAGGCGGTGCAGCGACACGTCGATGGACTCGGCCACGCGGCGGGCCGAGAAGTCGAAGTGCCCGAGGTCGTAGCGGCCGAGCTTGGTGCAGAGCGTGTAGCTCTCGCGAGGCACGCCCTTGAGCGCGACACCAAGCAGCACCTCGCTCATGCCCCGCCCGTAGAAGGGCGAGGTGTCGATGAGGCTGAGCCCGCAGTCGAGGGCCACGCGCACGCTGCGCAGCGCCTCGTCGACGGTGACGTTGCGGAATTCCTGGCCCAGCGAGCTGGCGCCGAAACCGAGCACCGGCAGCGACAGGCCGGTGGTTCCGAGGGGTCGGGTTTGCATGGAGGCGACGGGAGGTTCAGGCCGGGAACGCCGCAGGCTCACTCGTAGATGTCGCCGGCGGGCCGGGCCATCTTGCCCCACTTCTCCCATCCGGGAATGGGGTGCTCCTTGAGGATCTCCTCCACCATGTAGAAGTCGGAACGCTTCTCGGTCTTGGCCCGGACCTTGGCCACCTGCTCGGCGCTGACCGGAGGCAGGTTGTTGCCGAAGGACTGGCGCACGTAGGTGAGGACGCCGGCGGCCTCCTCGTCGTTGATCATGCCGGCGAAGCCGAGCATCGGGGGCACGCCGTTCTTCGGGCCGAAGCGCTGTCCTCCGAGTTCCAGCGGACCCCACAGGCCCTTGAGCACCACCTTGATGAGGCGCTCGTCGTCGGCCAGCCACGGATTGCCCGCCACATTGAGCGGGGGATAGATGCCCGCGACACCCGCGCCGTTGGCCTGGTGGCAGGTGGCGCAGTGCGCGTCGCGGTGGAAGACCTCCTTGCCCAGGTCATACAGGCGCTTCTCGGCGGCGCCGAGGGTTCGCGTCGGCCCGTAGGCGACCTGGTCGGCCGACGGCGGCGCCGCACCGATCTTGAAGTTGCCGGCCAGGTAGGCCTGGGCGTTGGGATTGTCGGCGAAGGCCGCGGGTCCGGCCTTGGCCAGCGTGGCCACCGATGGCTTGAAGGTGTTCTCGAGGATCTGCCGCGTGACCGGGCTCATCCACTTGTCGAGCGGGTGGCGCAAGCCCTCCAGCACGATGCGGGCGCCCTGGTCCCCGGGCAGCCACGAGGCGCCGACGATGGCCTCCAGGCGCACGCGGCCATGCGGGTCGTTGACCGCCTGGCGGAACAGGTCCTGCGAGCCGGGGATCTGGTGGGCCGTGTAGCGCAGCACGTGGGCCGCGGCCGCCCGGGCCTGGTGGGAACGCGCGTTGAGGGCCGCCCGCAGGAGCCCCGCGTCGGGCTTGTTCTGGGCCCAGGTGGCCCACAGCGCCTCGCACAGGTGGCGATCGTAGAGGGGGTCCTTGCGGTCGAGCTTCGTGGCCCAGGCCTTGACGGCCGGGATGACCTGCGACGCCGGTCGGCCGCGCAGTTCGCGCCGCGTGCGGTAGCGGGTGCGGTACTCGGGCGACTTCAGGTTCTCGAGCAGCTCCGGCAGGCTGGCCCCGGCCACCTTCGCGGGCTTCACCAGCGGCCGCGACGGGTAGGTGACGCGGTAGATGCGCCCGTGGTCATGGTCGCGCTTCGGGTCGCGGGCGTTGTGCTGCATGTGCCCGATGAGCGCGTTGTGCCAGTCGAGGAAGTACAGCGAGCCATCCGGAGCGAACTCGAGGTCCACCGGGCGGAAGTTCGGATCGCTGGAGCTGATCAGGTCGCCGGCCAGGGAGCCGGTGAAGCCCGATCCATCCTCGCGCACCGCGCTGAAGTTCAGTCCGAGGAACCCGATGCTGTTGCAGGTCATGAACTGGCCCTGACGGTCCTCCGGGAAATGCCGCGAGGAGACGAACTCCGAGCCCGAGGTCGGCCGGGATCGTTTGGGCACGTAGTCGCCGGCGCGCTGGATCTCCACGCCGTAGGGCATCTTGGCCGAGATGGGCAGCGCCCAGTAGTTCTCGCCGCTCGACGCATCGGACAGCACGCCCTGCTCCCAGTCGTCGAAGGCGATGCCCCAGGGATTGTTCACGTCGCTCTGGATGTACCGCTCCAGGCGGAAGTTTTTCGGGTCGAAGCGCCAGGCCCCGCCGTCGTTCACGCGCTGTGGGCCGTAGGGCGTCTCGACCTGGCTGTGCAGGAAACGGCCCTCCAGCAGGTAGAACGCGCCGGAGGCGTCGGCGCTGTAGGCCGAGATCGCGTGGTGCGTGTCATGCGTGTCGAACCCATGCATGAGGATCTCCATGCGGTCGGAATGGTCGTCGTGGTTCGAGTCGACCAGCAGGCAGAGGTTGGGCTCCTGCGAGAGGTACACGCCCTCGGGCGCCAGCTCGAAGCCGATGGGCAGGTGCAGCCCGCGGGCGAAGATCGTCTGCTTGTCGGCCTTCCCGTCGTGGTTGGTGTCCTCGAGGATGAGCAGCTTGTCGTCGGGCCGGGCATCGCCGGGCCGGTAGTGGGGATAGCTGGGCATGACCGCGACCCAGAGCCGTCCCCGGTTGTCGAAGGACATCTGCACCGGGTTCTTGAGGTCGGGGAACTCCTTCTCGGAGGCGAAGAGCTCGACCTTGTAGCCGGGCATCACGGTCATCTTCGAGATGGCCTGCTCGCCGTCGAGGTACTCCACCGGGCGCTTGAAGTTGGTGGGCACCTCCGGCAGCGCGCGGGTCTTGGAGTCGTCCACGGCGAGTTCCTTGCGCTTGCCGGCGGCCACGCCGTGGATGACCTCGTCGCGCAGGGTCATCATCTCGCGGGTCTTGAGGATCTCGGCCGGGTAGTTCTGCGGACCGAAGGGGTCGTAGCGCTGGCCGTGCGTGTGCACGCCGTTGACCAGGTTGTAGTCGTTGTTCCAGAAGAAGTCCTTGTCGAGCACCGCCTGGTGGACGAGTTCCGGGTCGGCCTTGGAGGCCTTGCGTTGGCGGCCGAAGGTGCCGTCGGCGAGCAGCACCGCCAGCTCCTGGTAGCCCGACTCGGTGGGTGCGAACCCGTTGATGGTCAGCGGTGGCTGGCCCTTCTTGGCGAGCCGGGCCTTCGTGGCCGAGAAGAGGTCCACGAAGGTGAGTCCATGCTTCCGGGCCACCGAGGCCATGGCCTTGGAATACAGCGCGAGGTTGGCGTTTTCCTTCCTGCCGTCCGGCAGGTCGCGTTGGGCCGAGAGGTTCTCGAAGGCGATGGGTGAGACGAGCACCACTCGCGGAGCGGCCGCTCCGTTGTAGGCCTTGGAGAGGGTGTGCACGACCCAGGCGTCGAGCTCGGCCTCGAAGTTGGCGACCCTGTCCGGGCCGTCGAACGACTCGTTGTAGCCGAAGAAGGCCACGATCGTGTCGGCCTTCAGGTGGGTGAGCCACTGGTCGGGCGTGGGATAGAATCCGCGGCCGAAGTGCGAGTTCAGCTCCGGGTGGAACTTCTCCGCGCCGGGGAAGGCCCACTGTGAGACGCGGCCCGGGTGCGGCCGGAATCCCGGGGTGTCACCCGGTCGGCCCATGTTGCGCACGATGAGGTTCAGCTCCGGATACCGCAGGTGCAGCTCGGTCTCCAGGCGGCTGAAGTAGACATCGCGCTCGGCCAGGCCGTTGCCGATGAAGACGATGCGCTCGCCGGCCGACGGTTTGGCCAATCCTTGCGGACGGGCGCTGGTGGCGGCGGCGGGCAGGGCGGTGGGGGCGTGTGCGCGCTTGTCGGCATCGGCGCCATGGAGGTCGGCCGCGGCGAGCACGGCGGCGGTGAGCAGGGCCAGGGTGGGTTTCATGGGGGAGAACAAAAGGATCGGTCGGGCGGGTGATCGGCGGTGAGGTTCAGTCGAGGAACAGCGGACGGAGGTGCCGTGAAAACAGGTTGTCGGTCACGTTGCGGGCCACGACCGCCTCGTGCGTGCGCAGCGCCTGCAGGTAGCGGTCGCCCTTCTTGGCGGCGATCTTGAAGCCCACGTGCATCAGCTGCCGCAGGCTCGGATTGAATCCCGGGTGCTTCGGATCATGTCGCAGGGCCCCGGTGAACTGCGCCGAGGTCCATCCGGCGACCTCGGCCGCGGCGGGGAGCCGGGACCGGTCGATGTCGATCACCGTGGCGTACGGGGCACAGAGCTCGTCGAGGTGCTCCAGGGCGGCCGCGTACAGGTCCTTGGCCAGTTCGAGGCCGTCACCGCCGGCCTCGGCCAGGCCGATGACCTCCTCGAGCCAGGTGGTGCCGGCGGTCTTCACATGCAGGCCCGCTCCGGTGCGCCGGATCGCCCGGGCGATGGGCCCGTAGATGGAGAATTTGTCGCTGCCCGAGTGGACGCTGAGCTTGAGCTCGGCCGGCAAGCCGTAGCGCCGGATGGCCTCGGCGATGACCGCCAGGTCGTCGTTGAACTCGCGCTCGAACTGGGCCACGTCGCCCACGTAGTCCACGCCCTTGTTGAAGCGGCCGGTGAATTTCGGGGCGATGGTCTGCACCGGCACGCCGGCATCGGCCAGCGCCGCCAGGATGACCATCAGGGCCGGCGGGGTCTGCGGCGCGTCGGTCTCGTCCATGGACACCTCGGTGATGAAGCGGCCCGCGCCCTTGGCGGCGACGATGTGCCGGTACAGCGCGCCGGCCTCCTGGGTGGCCTTGAGGAACTGCGCGGCGATGCGCCGGATTTCCTCGCGGGTGGTGACCAGCGGCTCGGCGATGCCAGGGACCACCTGGGTTCCGACCAGCTCCGGGTGCCGGTCGAGGAAGGCCTCCACCGCCTCGGGCGCGGCGGGTTGTCCGATGAAGTCGGCCACATCGATGGTGTAGAAGTCGCAGTGCGGCAGGAAGCGCCCCACGGTCTCCAGGCGGATGTGATCCGCATCGAGGAAGTGGGCGCCTTTCCAACCGAGCTCCCGGACCGCCGCGTCGGCGGCCGCGCGGGTGGCCGACGGATCGGAGCCGATGATCGTGTGTTCCCGGTTGGACTTGTTCCAGACGGGGATCACCTCGACGCCCCGCTCCAGGGCCATCTGGCAGGCCTTCAGTTGGGCGCGGGCCTGGTGGGCGAACCGGTCGCCGATGCCGAGGGAGAACCGGCCGAGGATCAGGGATTGGCTCATGGACTGGGCCGGAGCCTATCCGGGCCGGCCGTGCGGAGGCCAACCTTTCTCAGGCCACGCTCCGCACGACCGCCTCGATGAGCTGCAGGCCCTCGTCGGCCTGGGCCGGGGAGAGGTTGAGCGCCGGGAGCAGCCGGACAATCTGCGTGCCGCTGGGGATGGTCAGCACGCCGGCCTCGTGCAGGCGGTTGACCATCTGCAGGCTGGCGGCGGTGTCCACGCTCCGGAAGCCGGGGATCCGGGTGTGTGGTTGCAGCTCGATGCCCAGCATGAAGCCCAGCCCGCGGGCCCCGAGCACCACGCCCGGGTACCGCTCGGCCAGGCGGGTGATCCCGGCGTGCAGCCGCTCGCCGGTGGTCCGGACGTTCTCGGCCAGCCGTTCGCGCTCGATGATGTCGAGGATGCGCAACGCCACCGCACAACCGAGCGGGGTGCCGCCGAAGGTGGTGCCATGCGTGCCGGGACCGAGGATCTTGCCCAGGTGCACGCCGTGGGCCTCGTCGCGCAGCCAGAAGGCCCCGATGGGGAAGCCCCCGCCCAGCGACTTCGCCATGGAGACGCCGTCCGGGACGAACCCAGCGCCCCCGGCGACCCCCTCGAGCACCCGTTGGAAACTCTGGAACCTGCCCGAGCGGAAATGCCCGCACTGCACGGCGTCGACCAGCAGCAGGATCCGCTTCTCGTCGCAGAGGCGGCGCAGGCCCAGCAGGTATTCGGCCGAGGCCGGCGTGATGCCGCCCTCGCCCTGGATGCCCTCGATGAGGATGGCCACCGTCGCCGGCGAGAGGGCCGCGCGCGCCGCCTCCAGGTCGTTGAAGGGGATGTGCCGGAAGCCCTCGACCATCGGCTCGAAGCCCTTCTTCACCTTCTCCTGGCCGGTGGCCGAGATGCCCGCCAGCGTGCGCCCGTGGAAGGAGTTCACCGCCGTGAGGATCTCGAAGCGGCCCTCGTCGTGGCCGAACTTGCGGGCCGTCTTGTAGAGACCCTCGTTGGCCTCGGCACCCGAATTGCAGAAGAAGACCTTGCCCGGGGCCAGGTGGCCCACCAATCGCTGGGCCAACCGGCCCTGGGGCTCCTGGTAGTACAGGTTGGAGACATGGACCAGCCGGCGCGACTGCTCGACCAGCGCCTCGGTGATCTCGGGGTGGGCGTGGCCCAGCGAGCACACGGCGATGCCACCGCCCAGGTCGAGGTAGCGCTTGCCCGCGACATCCCAGACGTGGCTGCCCGCCCCATGGCTCAGGGCCAGGTCGAAGCGCCCGTAGCTCGGCACCACGAAGCGCTGGAAGAGCTCGCGCACCTCCTCCTGCTGGTTCCTCAGGATCGGTGGCGGCGTCGGCAGGATCACCCGGTCATTCATCGTCGGCGCGATTTGCGGGCGG
>JAJTFN010000103.1 GCA_021298285.1 Verrucomicrobium sp. | reverse complement strand
TACAGGTCGCCGTTGCGCAGTTCGGTGAAGCTGGCCGGGTGCTTGTAGTCGCCGGTCTTCACCTCGGGTCCGAAGAGCCGTTCCCGCTCGAGGGCCCCTGCCGTGGGGGCTCCGAGCAGGGCGATCAGGACCCCGGCCGCCAGGGTCCGGAGACGTCGGGAACGAAGCGGGGATCTCGTCGGTGTGGACATGGCCCGAGGAGAGCAGGAACCGGCCCGCGGGGAATCCGGAAATTGAGGGGACACGGAGCTTCCCTTGCGGCCCTCGAGGCTCTAAACAGCGGCCCCCGTGGACGCCCTGCACGAACGTTTCATCGCCCGCATCGCCGCCGCGTTGGACCTCGCGGCCTCCAAGGTCTCGGCCACCGCCCGGCTGCTGGGCGAGGGCGCGACCGTGCCCTTCATCGCCCGCTACCGGAAGGAGGCCACCGGCAGCCTGGACGAGGTGGCCATCACCGCCGTCCGGGACCGCCTGGCCCAGTTGACCGAACTGGAACAGCGCCGCGAGGCCATCCTCAAGTCGCTGGCCGAGCGCCAGCTCCTGACCGAGGCGTTGAAGGCCGCGGTCGACGGGGCCGAGACCCTCTCCGCCCTCGAGGATCTGTACGCCCCCTTCCGGCCGAAACGCCGGACCCGGGCGACCATCGCCAAGGAGGCCGGGTTGGAACCGCTGGCCGACCTGCTCTTCAACCAACAGGCCACGGTCGATCCGCTGGCCGTCGCTGAGGCGTTTGTGAACGCCGAGAAGTCGGTGCCCGACGTGGCCGCGGCCCTGGCCGGAGCCCGGGACATCCTGGCCGAGCGTTTCAGCGAGGACGCCGCCACCCGGGCACGCCTGCGCGAACTCTATTGGGAATCCGGGCAGGTCCGCTCCCGGGTCATGCTGGGCAAGGAGGCCGAGGGGGCCAAATTCAAGGACTACTTCGACTGGACCGAGCCGGTCTCCAGGATCCCCAGCCACCGGATGCTGGCCATGCGCCGGGGCGAGGAGGAGGGGTTCCTGCTGGTGCGCATCACGCCGCCGGAGGAAGCGGCCATCGCCATCCTTGAGGGGCTCTTCGTCCAGGCGCGGGGCACCCCTGGGGCCGAGCAGGTGCGCCTGGCCGCCGTCGACGGCTTCAAGCGCCTGGTCGGTTTCGCCATCGAGGCCGAGGTGCGCATCGAGGCCAAGAAGCGCGCCGACCAGGAGGCCATCCGGGTCTTTTCCGAGAATCTCCGCGAGCTGCTGCTGGCACCGGCCCTGGGCCAGAAAAACGTCCTGGCCATCGACCCCGGCTTCCGTACCGGCTGCAAGACCGTCGTGCTCGACCGCCAGGGCAAGCTCCTGCACCACGATGTCCTCCACGCCACGGCGGGCGGGGCGCAGCAGGTGGCCCAGGCCGGCGAGAAGGTCCGGATCCTGGTGGACCGCTTCGCGATCGAGGCCATCGCCATCGGCAACGGCACCGCCAGCCGCGAGACCGAGCAGTTCATCCGTTCCCTGCACCTGCCGGCCGGCATCCCCGTGGTGCTGGTCAACGAGAGTGGCGCGTCGATCTACTCGGCCAGCGAGGTCGCCCGCGAGGAGTTCCCGGACGAGGACCTCACGGTCCGTGGCTCGGTGAGCATCGGGCGGCGCCTGATGGACCCGCTGGCCGAGCTGGTGAAGCTCGACCCGAAGTCCATCGGCGTGGGCCAGTACCAGCACGACGTCGATCCCAACGCCCTCCAGCGCGGCCTCGACGACGTGGTGGTCTCCTGCGTGAACCGGGTGGGTGTGGAACTCAACACCGCCAGCAAGCAGTTGCTCGGCTACGTCTCCGGCCTGGGGCCGTCGTTGGCCGCGAACATCGTGGCCCACCGCAACGAACACGGGCCCTTCCGCTCGCGCCGCGACCTCTTGAAGGTGCCCCGCCTGGGCCCGAAGGCCTTCGAGCAATGCGCGGGATTCCTCCGCATCCGCGAGGCCGGGAACCCGCTCGATGCCAGCGCCGTCCACCCGGAGCGCTACGACCTGGTCGACGCCATCGCCCGCGACCTGGGCTGTGGCGTGGGCGACCTCATGCGGGACGGGAATCTGCGCGCCCGGATCCGGCCGGAGGCCTACGTCAGCGACGAGGTGGGCCTGCCCACGCTCAGGGACATCGTCGAGGAACTGGCCAAGCCCGGCCGCGATCCGCGCCAGCGCTTCGAGGCCTTCGCCTTCCAGGCCGGCGTCGAGAAGATCGAGCACCTCCAGCCCGGCATGAAGCTTCCGGGCATCGTCACCAACGTCACCGCCTTCGGGGCGTTCGTGGACGTCGGCGTGCACCAGGACGGCCTGGTCCACGTCAGCCAGCTGGCCGACCGCTTCGTGAAGGACCCGGCCGAGGTGGTGAAGGTGGGGCAGAAGGTCCGGGTGACCGTGACCGAGGTGGACCTGGCCCGCCAACGCATCGCCCTGTCGATGAAGGCCAATCCCCAGATCGGCGGGCAGCGCGAGCAGCGCTCCGCTCCCAACGCCCCTCGGGCCTCGCAGCCCGGGTCCGGGCGTCCTGGAGGCAATCCGGCGGTCCGTGGGCAGGGCCGTCCGTCGGGCAGGCCGGCTTCGGGAGCCGGCCTCGATCCCGGTGCCGGCGGATGGAACGCGCTGGCCGACGCCTTCGACCAGGCGCAGAAGCGCTGAGAGCCTTCCCGGCCAACGCCTGATCCGTCGGGCTCTAGGACAACCGCCCGCCCGGCGGCCCCTTGAAGCGCCGGCGCTCGACGCCGAACCAGACCGCCGCCATCAGGGCCGCGCTCCCCAGCAGGATGGGCAGCGCCTGCTGGTTGGGTGGTTGCACGCCGATCACCAGCAGGAAGAGGCACCCGAGGCTGGCCAGCGCGGCCAGCGGCCGGAAGGCCCGGCCCAGCTGGAAGGGACCGAAGCGGGTCCAGGTCCGTCCATGCGCCCAGGCCCCGGCGGCCACCGGCAGCACGTAGCTCAGGTACAGGAACACCGCGCACACCGCGGCGATGGTCTCGTAGCGCAGCACGATCACCAGCGCCACCGAGGCCAGCGCGCTGGTCCAGACGGCGGCCGAGGGCGACTGCGTGGCCGGATCCACCGACTTGAGCCACCCGGAGCCCGGGAGGCCATCGTCACGGGCAAAGGCGTAGGTCATGCGCGAGGCCGAGGTGAGCGCGGCCAGCCCGCAGAGATACTGGGCCGTCACCACGCCGGCCAGCAGCCCCTGGGCGGGGCCGTCGCCCAGCCTCGATCGCAGGATCCACGGCACGATCTCGAAGCCCTTGGCCGCGCCGGCCTTCAGGTCGGGCATGGCCAGCAGCAGGGCCACGATCATCACCCAGCCGAATCCGGCCGACACGGCCACCGACCGCACGATGCCCAGCGGCACGTTGCGCGCGGCCTCCCGGGTCTCCTCCGAGGTGTGGGCCGAGGCGTCGAAGCCCGTGAGGGTGTAGGCCGGCAGCAGGAAACCCAGGCAGAAGAGCCACGGCACCGAACCCTGGCGGGGGAACACGGGCGATCCCTCCGGCAACCCGCTGAAATTGTCGAAGGTCCACAGCCGCGACCCGTCCCAGTGGGGCGTGGCCACCAGCAGGGCCACGGTCATCACCGAGGAGACCACCAGGATGAGCCATCCGCTGAAGTCGGTGAGCCGGGTGGTCCAGCGGATCCCGTGGTGGTTGAGCAGCGCCTGCGACAGCGTCATCGCAGACACGGCGACAACGCGGATCCAGGCGGCCGATTCCGCCGCCGGGGTCCACCCGAAGGCCGCGGTGGCAAAGTCGTAGGTCCCGGTGTTGATCGCCGCCAGCACGGTGACGAGACCCGCCAGGTTGAACCATGCGGTCACCCACCCGCAGGCTCGTCCGCCCAGCAGGCTGCCCCAGTGGTACAGGCCGCCGGCGGTCGGGAAGGCGCTGGCCACCTGGGCCATGGTGAGGGCCACCGCGAGCGAGAAAAGGCTCACCAGCGGCCAGCCGAGGCCGAGGCTCGCCCCGCCTGCGCTGTTGAAGCCGACATGGAACGAGGTGATCCCGCCCGACAGGATGCAGATGATCGCCAGCGAGATGGCGAAGTTGGAGAAGCCACCCATGCGGCGGGCCAATTCCTGGCGGTAGCCCAGCTCGCGCAGGCGCCGTTCGTCGTCGGAGTCGTCGTGGGGACGGGGGGTCATGTCCGGGCTCATGTCGGGGGATCGCCGGGTCAACTGCCACCGCAGCCGCCACCCCCGCAACCCGAGGAGCCGCAGCCTGAGGAGCCGCCGTCGGTGGCCCCGCTCCCGGCGTCCTGGTGGCCTCCGCCCGCGTCGCCCCCACAGCCGGCACCCACGCCGCCGCCGCAGCCCGAGCCGCCGGTCGGTGAGGATCCGTTGCCGGGCTTGCCGCCGCGGGCCGTGCGCAGGGTCAGCCATCCCAGGCCCGCACCGGCGGTCAGGATGCCGGCCATGATCCAGACTCCGATCGGGATGCCGTCGCCGTCCACCACCCCCGAGCAACCCATCGCCGCGCCCGAGAGGCCGACGAGCCCGAGCCATCCCAGGCAGGTCCGACGCAGCGCGCGCTTGGGCAGGAGCCAGCTCGCCGACACGTCCACGCGCTGCCAGCGTGCCGTGGGGGCGAAGCGGATGGCCGGTTCCGGCCACAGGTCGGCCGGGGGCTCGACCCCGAAGCATCGGCGGTAGCTCGCCCGGGTCGCCTCGTAGTCGGCCAGGAAGCGATCGTCCTCGGACCGGCCACCCCGGGTGGGGCCATGATGCAGGGGGCGTTGGAGCACCTGCGCGCAGAGGTCGTCCCAATAGGATCGGCTGTAGATCAGGTGCAGGTGCCAGGCCTGGTCGACCGCGTCGGATGGTGTGACCGGGTGTCCGGCCCGCACCGCGAGGTACAGGAATCGCCGGTACTCCTCGATCACCCGCCGGGCATGGGCCGGCCTCCAGCCGTTTTCCCGGGCCAGCCGTCCGGTGAAGGTCAGCGCATCGCCGGTCGTGTCGAAATCGAAGCCGAGCAGGCGGCTCCAGAGCGGGTCGTGGTCAGCGGGGGTCATGGCGGCGTGGGGTGTCGTCTCCAGTGGGTCGACCGGTACCGATCCGGCACCTGTGGTCCATGGAAACGGTGGCGGACGCCCCCTGTCAAACCTCCGCGATCGGGCGATGTGCGTCCCGGGAGCCTTCGACGCCCACCCGGGTTTGCCGGGTTGCCAGCCGGACCGGTTGGGATTCCATTGGTCGGACCATGTCCTTGACCCGATGGATCCTCCGGACCACCGCCGCCGTCACGGCGACGCTGCTGCCGCTGCTGGCCCGTGCCGAAGACCCCCGTGGAGCCGGCTCCCGCGGCGGCGCCTCGATCCGGTCCGAGGACCTGCTCGAACACACCCGCGTGCTGGCCGGCGACGCCTTCGAGGGGCGCGGTCCCGGCACCCCGGGCGAGGCCAGGACCGTCGAGTACCTCATCCAGCAGTTCCGCCGCGCCGGCCTGAAGCCGGGGATGCCCGACGGGTCCTGGACGCAGGACGTCCCCATCGTCGGCGTGAAGTCGTCGGTCGGCGTCACCCTGGGGGGCGAGACCCTGGTCGGGCCGCAGGATTTCGTCGCGTGGAGTCCCCGGCCCGACGGCGGGATCTCCTTGGCGGACACCGACGTGGTCTTCGTCGGCTACGGGATCGACGCCCCGGAGTACGGTTGGAACGATTTCCGGGACGTGGACGTGCGGGGCAAGACGATCGTCATCCTGGTCAACGATCCGCCGATCCCCGACCCGGTCCATCCGGAGCGGCTCGACCCGAAGTGGTTCGGCGGCCAGGCCATGACCTACTACGGGCGCTGGACCTACAAGTTCGAGGAGGCCGGTCGCCGGGGTGCGGCCGCGGCGCTGATCATCCACGAGACCGCCCCGGCGGCGTATCCGTGGTTCGTGGTCATCAATTCCTGGGGGCGTGAGCGCTTCGACCTCGCCTCCGACCGCTCGCCCAGGAGCGCCATCGCCGGCTGGATGCACCTCGACCGGGCCCGGAAGCTCTTCGCCGCCAACGGCACCACCTACGAGGCCATGAAGGAGGCGGCGCGGAAGCCCGGGTTCCGGCCGGTGACCCTGAAACAGAAGGCCTCCTTCACGGCGCGCAACGAGTCCCGCCCGGTGGCCTCCCGGAACGTGCTCGGGGTGGTCCGGGGGCGTGATCCGAAGCTCCGCGACGAGTGGGTCGTGGTGACCGCCCACTGGGATCACCTGGGCCGGAACGCGAACCTCGAGGGCGACCAGATCTTCAACGGGGCCGCCGACAACGCCATCGGCACGGCCGGTCTGCTCGAGCTGGCCGAGGCCTTCGGGACGGTCGCCCGGGCACCCAGGCGCTCGATGCTATTCCTGTCGGTGACGGCCGAGGAGCAGGGCCTCCTGGGTGCGGCGCATTACGTGGCCCGGCCCGTGTACCCGCTGGCCCGGACGGTCGCCAACCTGAACATCGACGGCATGAACCCCTGGGGCCGGACCCGCGACCTCCGGCAGATCGGCCGGGGCGCCTCGACCGTCGACCGGGTGGTCGACGCGGTCGCCCGGTCGCGGGGCCGCGTGGTGCTGCCCGACGCCCATCCCGAGCGCGGCGGCTTCTACCGCAGCGACCACTTCGAGTTCATGAAGGGCGGTGTGCCCGGGCTCTACCTGAAGGCCGGCGACGAGTACCTCGGCAAACCCGCCGGGTACGGCGAGGCGAAGGTCAACGAGTACATCGAGCGCGATTACCACAAGGTCAGCGACGAGGTGAAGCCCGACTGGGACCTCACCGGCGCGGCCGAGGACCTGCGCCTGTACCACGACATCCTCCGCCGCCTGGCCGAGGACCGCCGCACCCCGCAGTGGAATGCCGGCAGCGAATTCAAGGCCGCCCGGGAAGCCTCGCTCAAGGCCGCCGGCCGCTGAGCCCCGTGGCGCCCCGTGGTGTCCGGGGGGTGCCTGCCTCAGTCGGCCGACCCCGGGGTGGTTCCGGGATCCCCGGGAGCGAGGGTCGGCGGCGCCGGAACCGTCGCCGCCGGGAAGTGTTTCCCGGGACGGTGTCGCAGGAATCCCCCGCTGGCGAAGTTCCTCCAGGCCTGCCCGAGCCAGCCGAGCACCGAAACGGCGAGCCAAAGGGCCCACAGGAGCATGGCCAGGCGGTACCACCAGATCGACACCGAGAGGCACTCGCAGACGGGCAGGGCGTTGCCCACGGTGCGCGCCTGGAACCATCGCAGCAGGGTGCTGGTCGAGTCGTTGCCGAGGATGAACATGCGCGGGTTGCCGAGCAGGCCGGCGCTGACGGCGTAGATCAGGATGCCCACCGCGGCCGCGGTCAGGACCACCAGGGCGACCTGGGCCGCGTCGTAGGCCAGCCAGTGCAGTCCCTGGAAGGCCGGTTGGCCGCGCCATCGCAGCACGAAGAACCAACCGATCACCACGGCCGCCGCCGGCAGCGGCACCTGGGTCAGGCCGATGAGCAGCAGCATCCAGTGCACGGAGCCCAGGGGCGTGCCGGGGAGCCGCCCCAGCGCGAGGGCCGCCAGGAGCGAGGTCGCCAGGATGCCCCAGAAGCGCACGGCCGGGCCGCGCCGCGGCCCGGAGGCCCAGAGCACCCAGCGGTCTTCGCCCACCGCGATGGAGCTCTGGAGGTTGGCCCCCTCGACCGGCAGCCGCACGCGGCCGTTGTCGGCCCGGAATCCCAGCGGGAGGTTCTCCTTCCAGGCCACGGTGAGCGTCTGTTCGCCGGGACGCAGCGGCACCACCAGGCCGGCGCCTTCGCGGCGGACCGGGATCTCCCGGTGAAGGTGGTTCAGGGTGGTGATCTCGGCGCCCTCGGGCAGCTCGAGGCGGAAGTCCTCCCCGAGGCTGCAGCGGATCGTCAGGTCCAGCGTCGAGAGGCGTTGGCGTTGGCCGAGGGTCGCCTCGTGGACGGCCCGGTTCACGGTCATGGTCGCCCCGGCGACCGCCTCCGGCCGCCGGATCGTCAGGCGGACCGACTCGCCCGGCCACGGCCGCCAGACCGGCTCCAGCATCGGGTCGCCCGCCTCGAAGACCGGGGCCAGGCCGGACAGCTCCACGTTCCACACGGGCGAGGTCGCCAGGTGCCAGCGTTCCACCCAGGGGTCGCCTGCCCGGGTGGCCAGCGCGACGGTCTCGACCGCCGCCAGCCCGCTCTCCCAGTCGAAGGTTTCCTCCTGCGCCCCGAGCCGCACCTCCAGCCCGCCGTCCTGCACGGTGCGACCCTGGGTCAGCACGTTTTCGCCGGGCAGGAGCGGGATGCGCAGGGAAACCGCCCGCCCGACGGGTGAGAGCCGTCGGACGACGGTGTGCACCCGCCACCGCAGTCCCAGCTCGATCCGGCGCTCGACGGCCACGATCGGCTGGAGTTCCTGCCGCTCGTAGCTCGATGCGGCCGCCGCCGAGGCCCGCTGCTTGGGCGAGAAGAACACCTGCGCCTCGGGCACGCCGTCGGGCCGCACGCCGACCACGGTCCAGTCCGGCGCGTCGATGGTCACCTGCCGGGGTTTCAGCAGGTAGGTCCACTCCCAGTCGCCGGTGGACGGCAGCAGCCCCTCGAGCCGCACGGTGTGCACGCCCGCGGGAACCACCATCCACAGGTGGCCGTCGTCCCGTCGCAACGCGGCGGTCCACCGGCCATCCATGACCACCGAGATCGGCGAGAAGGACGGCAGCCGTCCCGGCAGCGGCACGGCCGTCTGCGTCGCGCAGTGGATCTCCGTGTCCATCCGCAACCTTTGGCCGTCGAGGCGAAGGGCGACCCGTGCGATGTTCGCGGCGTTGGGAAACGCATCGGAGGTCTCCAGCAGGCGGCGCCTCAGGGTCTCCAGGGTCGCGGCGTCGGGGATCGCCATGCCGGTGGACGGGGTGCTGATGGCTGCCGGTTCTAAGGGAGCGGCATCGGCGCGCGCCGTGGGTGCGACGGCTGCGGACGCGGCCAGGGCAAGCACGAGCGCCGCCATCGATGCCGTGCCGGGGAGCGTCCCCGGAGTCGCCGAGGGCGGAGCGGCGCCGCCGCCGCCTCGGACTCCCCGCAACAGCAGGCCTGCCAGTGCCAGCAGAAGCGTCGTCCGCAGCACGGTCAACAGGCGTCCCAGCCATTGCGGGATGAGCACCGGGTGCAGCCGCTGGGTTCCCTGCACCGGGCCGTTCCAGCCGAAGCTCACCGAGCGCCAGGTCCATTCGGGAAGCCCCGGCCCGGTCTGGATGCGGGCCTTGTCGTCCTGCGCGAGGTTGCCCAGCACCTTGGCGGTCGACGCCTTCGGTTCCGGGGCGTCGGTCGGCGCGTGGGCCGCCTGGGACAACCCGTAGCGCTGGAGCATCTCCGCGGACATCCCCGGTTTTCCGGGGGATGGTGCCGAGGGTTCGGCAGCCACGGCGGCCCGGGCCGCCGGAGCCGGCTGGTGGACCTCGGTGGTGGGCTCGAGCTGGGGGTACAAGGCCTGCTGCACCTGGCGCGTGATGAAGGGGACGAGGCCGAGCAGGAGCACCCCGACGGCCAGGGCCTGCCCGACGGCGACCCATCGCCGCCCGACGCCGTGGGGCAACCGTGGCCGGAGCGCCAGGGGCACCAGCAGCACCAGCCAAGGATACCGGGGGGCCCCGGGCTCGTGGTAGGCCAGCCCGAAGGCCACGAAGGCCAGGAGCGCCGTCGGCCATCCCCGGATCCGGAACACCGCCAACGTGAAGACCAGCAGCAGGAAGAGGTCGAGCAGCGTCCAGGCCGTGAGCCAGTCGCCCTGGACCCAGTCGGCGCCGAAGAGGGCCAGCAGCCGCCATCCCGGCGGCAGGTGCAGGGTGACCCGCACGGACTCGGCGTCGGAGCGCCATCCGGTCGCGGGCAGCGAGGCCGGATCCCCGAGCCGCCCGGTGGCCTCGACGTCGACCGAGCGGGACCGCAGCTCGACGCCCACGGCCCGGTTCGAGGGGTTCCGGGTGATCAACTGGCCCTCGCCCCGGCTGGTGACCGACCCGAGTTCCTGGCCCTCGGCGGCATCGAGGCGCCACACCTGCTGCATGTGGCCCACCAGATGGTCCCTGAAGGTGAGTCCCCGCCCATCCTCGTCGA
>JAJTFN010000102.1 GCA_021298285.1 Verrucomicrobium sp. | reverse complement strand
CCTCGTGGCGCGCGAGATCGGGGGGCTGGACCTGGCGACGACGGACCTGGTCAACGCCCGGTCGCTTCTGGAGGAGAATCCCAAGGCCTTCAAGCTCATCGAGACGAATGAGCGGGATCGCCCGCTGGCGGTTCAGTTGTTCGGTTCGGTGCCCGAGGAGATGCGCGATGCGGCGGTGATGCTGCAGGAGCGTGGGGTCAGCGCCATCGACATCAACATGGGCTGCCCGGTGCGCAAGGTGTGCCGGGTGGGCGGCGGTTCGGCCATGATGGTCGAGCACCGGCGGACGCAGCACCTGGTTCGCACCATGGTCGACGCCCTCCGCATCCCGGTGACCGCGAAGATGCGCCTGGGCTGGGATGACGAGAACCTCACGGCTCCCGACCTGGTGCGCGCCCTCGAGGACGCGGGCATCGCCGGGGTGTTCATCCATGGGCGGACCCGCGAGCAGGGTTTCTCAGGCACGGTGAACCTCGCGGGCATCGCCCGGGTGGTGGAGGCGGCCCGGTCCATCCCGGTGATCGGCAACGGTGACGTGACCACGCCGGAGGCCGCCGTCCACATGAAGTCCGAGACCGGGTGTGCCGGGGTGAGCGTCGGCCGGGGGGCCTTCTACGACCCGTGGATCTTCGTCCGGACCCGCGCGCTGATGGAGACGGGCGTCCTGCCGCCGGAGCCCGGCATCGACGACCGCGTCCGCGTGATGTCGCGCCATCTCGACCTCATGGTGGAGGTCTTCGGCGAGCGGCATGGCTGCGTGATGTTCCGCAAGATCGGGCCGTGGTACGCCAAGCGGTTCGGCCCGGCCAACGAGTTCAGCAAGAGGATCGTCCGGCTCGAGTCCCGCGACCAGTACCTCGAGATCGTCGCCGGATACCTGGCCTGGCGCCGGCAGTTCTGCGACGACTCCGGCGAGCTGCTGCCGCGCTACCGGCTGGCACCGATGGTCGCCAGCTTCATGCGCGAGGACGAGGGGGCCGAGACGCCCGCCAGCGCCCGCCGCGAAGCCATCCCGGTGCCCAAGGGTCCGGTCGAGGTCTGGTGAGCCCGGACAGGGGCCCGAGGCCCGAAGCCCGGGCGATTCGGCCGATTCAGCCGGCCCGTTCGGCGACGACCCAGGCGTTGAAGAGCCCGTATTTCAGCGGGGAGACGTTGAGCAGGGCATCGATCCATCCGGGCACCGTGCGGTCGGTGCAGGCGACCTCCACCAGCCGGCACCCGTGACGCTCGAGGAAGAACCCCAGGTCCAGCGCGTTGGTGCAGACGATGGCATCGTCGTCGGGCGTGAAGGGCTCCTTGATGATCGGCGCCATGCGCTCGAAGCGCACCTGTTCCGGCGCCTCGGCCATGAGCCGTCGCCGGGCCAGCAGGCCCCGCAGGTTGCGCCACTTGTTGCCGAGGCCCCGCATCCGGGGGTGGTAGTCGCGCCAGCCGAGGAACCTCAGGAAGTTGGGGCTGCTGAGGACGATCCGGCCGCCCGGGGCGCAGACGCGCACGGCCTCGGCGATGAAGGCCTCCGGATCCTGCACATGCTCGACCACGTTCAGCGCGCCCACCCGCTGGAACTGCCCGTCGGGGTAGGGCAGGCGGCCGCCGTCGTACAGCAGGCAGCGCTCGGTGAAGGCCCGCGTGCGCTCGATGTTCGGTGCCGACACGTCCACGCCATGGGCCTCGAAGCCCTCGCGCGTGAGTTGCGCCACGACCTGTCCCACGCCGCAGCCGATGTCGAGCACCCGGGCCCCGGGCCTCGCCGGCCGGAGGGCCCGCGTGAACTTCGCGTAGAAGGCCGCATCCCAGTTGGCCAGGATGTCGGCGTAGGCCGCGTCGTCGCGGACGTGGTCGAGGTGGCTGGGCGTCGTGGCCATGGTTCGTTCGCCGATGGTGTCCCCGGGGCTCCGGGGGCGCCCGTCGATGGTCGGTACGGCCGGGGTGATACCCGCCGGCCCCGGGCCTTTCAACGAACATCCCGTTCCACCGTCCTGCGCCCCGTGCTGTTCCGATGGCGCGGTGCGCCGGTCCGAAGTCTTGTGGACGGGCCCGGGAAGTTGTCGTCTGATCGAACCGGGCGCGGCGCGGAGGATCCCCCGGTCCGGTGCTTGCCTGCCGCGGCGACCGGCCGGTTTCGGACCGGGCACCCGTCCACAAGATGACCCCGATCCTTTCCCTGTTGAGGCGGCTCAGCCGCAATGATGCGGCGTTCCTGCTGCACCGCCTGCTGCTGCGGGCCGTCTACGGGAACCGCATCCAGCGGCTGTCCAACCGGGACATGTTCAACCGACCGGAGTGGTTCTGGGGCGACCGTGCGGTTCCCAACCTCCCGCTGACCCGACCGGATTCCTCGGGCGGTCTGGAGACGGGTGACAGGGACCGCCTGGCCGCCGACCTGGTGGAGTCGTTCCATGCGGGCCAGGGGCTCGACCCGTCCAACGGCAACTACAGCCACCTCTGGTCCACGATCATCGACCGGAGCGCCCCGCCCGTGCTTCGGGCTCTCCGGGATCGGGATCCGGTGGCTCTTCGGGCCTTCCTGGAGCGGATGTTCCCGTCTCCGACCCTCTGGGGGATCGGCTATGGCGACCTGGGGCTCGAGCAGGGCCCGCGCTTCGCCTCGTTCCTCATCCTCTCGCAACTGGTCGGCCTGGCCGAATCCCTGGGGGTCGCCCGGACGGAATGCCCGGAGCAGGGCCAGATCGGCCATGCCTTGAGCGCGGGGCCCGAGGCGCTGCTGTCGCGGGTCGAGAAGGCCCTCGGCCTGCGGATCGACTTCCCGAGGATCGCCGGAGCCTACGGGATCGAGGTGGGAGGCCGCCTGCTGGACCTGCAGACCCCGGGGCATCTCTATGCCGCCCACCGGTTCCGGACGCAGGTGCGGGGGCACCTGCCATTGGTTCCAGAAACTGGTCGTCCCCGGCCGCTACGTGATCCTCGACCTGGCCCTGACCAATGTCTACCAGGGGTGGTTCCTGGCCAATGCCCTCGGCCGGGACCAGGTGGGACTCTACTCGGACTTCGTCCGGGAGGGGGCCTTCGATCGCCGCCGCACCTGGATCCTCCCGGTGAACTCCCAGGAGCGGTTCCCCGAGCAACGCTTCGATGGCGTGCTGAACCAGGACAGCTTCCCCGAGATGCCCGCGGACAGCGTGCGAGGGTACCTGCGGTTGGCGGCCGCCCGGCTCCGGCCGGGTGGGATCCTCTTCAGCATGAACCAGGAGGCCTTCAGTCCGATGGGCGGCCAGGAGCCGCCGTGGGTCGCCGCCCTGGCGACCGCGGAGCCTTCGCTGGTCCGCCGGTCCCGGGAACTCAGTTGGGTGCGCCGTGGCTACGTCGAGGAGGTCTATCGGGCCATCGCCTGACCCGCCGCCCGACACTTCCGCCCTGTCGGTGCCGGCCGTGGTTGATTCGGCCCGAACCGATGGAGCATCCTCCGCTCCCATGGGCGCCCCAAAGCTCCAACCCGCTCCCGGCAGCCGCCGGGGAACCTCCGGACGCGGTCTCATCGCGATCCCCCTGCTCCTGCTCTGCCTGTTCCACGGGGTGCTGCTGCCGGGACACATCGTCTTTTCCAACGACGGCCCGCTTGGGGTCATCAGCGCCGAATCCTCCCGGTTGCCACAAGGATTCCTCGGGGTCTGGCAGGACCTGAACTGGCCGGGGGCCTCGTCGCCCGCAGCCATGCCGAACTTCACCCAGATCTTCGGCACCCTCGCCGGGGATCCTGCCCTGTTCTCCAAGGTCTACGCACCACTCTCGCTGGCCCTGCTGGGCTTCGCGGCGGTCTTCCTCTGTCGGAGGATCGGCTTCGCCCCGCAGGTGTCATCGCTGGTCGGGATCGCCGCGGCCCTCAACTCGAACTTCTTCTCGTATGCCTGCTGGGGGCTTCCCGGCCGCGCCCTCGCCGCCGCCGGCATCCTTTGCGCCCTCGGATTGGCCTACCGGCCCGGGCCGCGGCCCTGGGTGTCCATGGCCCTGGCCGGGTTCGCGGTCGGCCTCAACGTGTCCGAGGCCGCCGATTCCGGCGCACTGCTCAGCCTGTACTTCGCCGCTGCGGTGCTCTGGGACCTCTGGGGTGGACCCCGCCGGGACGGGGCCCCGCCGTGGCCGGGTGCCTTGGCGGGCGCGGCCCGTTTGGCACTGGCCGTGGGCATGGCCGGATGGATCGCCTTCGGCTCCATCGACACGCTGGTCAACACCTCGGTGAAGGGGGTGGCGGCCACCAGCCAGGAGCAGTCGCCCGGGCAACGCTGGGATTTCCTCACCGGATGGAGCTTCCCCAAGGCCGAGGTCCTGCGCATCGCCATCCCCGGTGTCCTCGGATACCGGATGGACACCGAGGACGGTGGTGCGTACTGGGGCGGGGTGGGTCCGGACGGCGATGCCCGGCACCGCTTCTCCGGGAGCGGGGAGTATGCCGGGGTGCTGGTGCTGGTTGTCGCCGCATGGGCCGTGTGGCGTGCGTTCGCCGGCGGTGGCACCCCCTTCACGGACCAGGAACGTCACCGGGTCCGCTTCTGGGCGCTGGCCGCCCTGGTCTCCCTGCTGCTGGCCTTTGGCCGGCATGCTCCCTTCTACCAGTGGATCGTCCAGTTGCCCTTCTTCCGGGAGATGCGGATCCCGATGAAGTTCCTGCACGGGTTCCACCTCTCGGTCCTGGTGCTCTTCGCACACGGGTTGGAGGCCATCGCCCGCGCCCACCTGGGGCGGTCTACCCCGGGCGGTGCCGACTGGTCCTCCCGCGTGGTGGGCTGGTGGCGGGGGACGGCCACGCCGGCGGTGGACCGCCGGTTCGTCGGGTTCCTCGCGGCGCTGACGGGCGTGGCGATCCTCGGCTTCGCCGCCTACCTCTCCGGCCGCCCTTCGGTCGTCGCCCATCTCGGGCCGCTGGTCGGGGCCGACCAGGCGGCCGCGGTGGCCCGCCACAGTCTGGCTGAGGTCGGTCTCTTCGTCGTCCTCCTCGGAGGGTCGGCCCTGGTGGTTCTCCTGGTGTTCTCCGGGGTCCTGGCCGGTGCCTCGGCCCCGCTGGCGTGGTGGGTGCTCGGAGGCCTCCTGGCCATCGATCTCTACCGTGCCAGCACCCCCTGGGTCGTCCACTACGACCACCGCCGGCGCTACCGCCAGAACGTGGTCGTGGAGTACCTGGCCCGCGATCCGGCCCAATCCCGCGTCGCCTGCCGGATCCTGCCCACGAGCCGACAGATGCTCATCGCCGACGACGACGGCCTGATGCCGGCGGTGCACAACCTTTGGCTCGAGCACCACTTCCAGCGGTACAACGTGCAGACCCTCGACATCATCCAGGCCCCCCGCATGCCCGCCCTCGACCAGGCGTTCCTGAAGGCCTTCGAACCCACCGAAACCGAGGTCGCCCGGGGCGACTTCCGGGCCGTGGGCCGTCTCTGGCAACTCACGGCCACCCGGTACATCCTGGCCGCCCGGGCCTTCGAGGCGCGGCTCAACCAGGCCTTCACGGTGACCGGCACCGGGTTCGTGCCTCGGTTGGGATTCGACCTCGGCCTCAAGCCTGACGCGGACCGGAACCGACTCCGGCCCGACGACCTCGATGCCGCGCCCAATCCGGCCGGGCAGTATGCGCTCTTCGAGCTGACCGGAGCCCTCCCGAGGTTCGGGCTCTTCTCCCGGTGGGAGGTGTCGACCTCCGACGCCTCCACCCTCTCTCGGTTGCGGGATCCGGGATTCGATCCGGCCACCTCGGTGATCCTCTCCACCGCGCCAGGTGTCGAGGCCGTCCCCGGGGCCACCAACGGCACCGCCAGGCTGGTGCGATACTCACCCAAGCGCATCGTGCTCGAGACCCGTTCGTCCTCCCCGCAGATCCTGCTCGACAATGGCCGGTGGCACGACGACTGGCAGGTCTCGGTCGACGGCCGGCCTGCATCCCTCCTCCGGGCCAACCACCTGATGCGGGCTGTCGAGCTGCCTCCGGGCGATCATACCGTGGAACTCCGCTTCCAGCCCGATACCCGCCCTTTGTGGGTGAGCGTCTCGGCCCTGGCGGTCGCCTTGGGACTGGTGGCCTTCACCGTGGTTTCCGAGCGGCGTGGGGTCGGCAACGGGGATTGAACGGCCAGCCGAGTTCCACCTCGGGAGTCGGTCGCTCACCGCCCGGAACCGACCCGGGCTGCCGGGTGCGCCCCGAAGAGCCGGTCCCGGCACGCCACGGCCGCCCGGCCAACCCACCAGTGCCACGGGCGCACCAGCCCACGGGCCATGACTCCGATGGCCTCGGCATAGGCGGCATCCGATGGACGGGCCATCTGCTGCTTGACCACCGACCGCGCGGCGAAGAGGCACCGGATGCGATGGTCCCACCACCACCGTCCCGGGGGGCTGGCAGGCGCCCATCGGGCGATCTGCTGCATCGCCCGGAGTTCGTCGGCCACCCAGTTCTCGAGGCGGCGCGAATTGGCCGTGGTGGCGCTGCCGCCGTGGTGGCGGATCTGGCAGAGGATTTCCGTGCGTTCTCGGATCGCGTGGGAATGCCGGGCCCAATCGGCGTAGAAGACGCAGTCGCCCACCTGCGGATAGTCGAGCGGGAAGCGGCAGGGTGCCGGCCGCCGGCCGGTCTTGAGCAGGACCGAACCGCAGAAGATGGTCTGCAACTGCCCCTGGGTCCTCACGAAGTCGAGCAGGGGGACGTCGCGAACCCCGGGGCGGGGCGGCTCCGGCTGCCCCGGCAGCAGGTGTCCTGTGGCGTCGATCTTCTCGGTCTGCGACCAGGCCATGGCCGGCGCGGCCGCATCCTCCAGCGCGGGCACCATGCGCTCGAGGAAGGTGGGCAGGACCAGGTCGTCGGCGAGGAGGATGTGGAGCAGGTCGGTTTCCTCCGAGCAGTCGAGGCAGCGGTTCAGGTTCCCGAAGAGGCCCTGGTTGCGCTCGTTGCACCGAAGCTCCCCGCACAGCGAGGGATGGGCGGCGAAGAATGCCCGGACCAGATCCCGGGTGCCGTCGGTGGAGACGTCGTCGATCACCACGACACGCCCCGGCAGCAGGGTCTGGGCGGCGAGCGATTCCAGCGTGGCCTGCAGGAAGCGCGCGCCGTTGTAGACCGGGATGACGGTGAGGACCTTGGACACCCCGCGGAGGGGACCACAGCCCGTGGGGCCGGGAAAGTCCCCATCTCAGGCCCGCCCTCTCGAGCCCCGGTGGCCGGCATCGCCGCGGTCAGCCGGGCGTCTGCGGACCTTCCGGGAACCGCGCCCCGTGCCAGGCCCGGAGTTCCCTCAGTTGCTCCGACAGCGGCGGGCACCCGACATCGGGCACCAGTGTCCGGAGCACGGGCATCGGGGACTCCTCGGGCACGATGGCCAACGGCCGATCCCAAGCCTCGGCGATCAGGCGCAGGACCTCGGCCTTGGGGATCGCCGGCAGGAACCCCGGCTGGCAGACCGGGGGCGCCCCGCCCGACTCGAGCAGGCCGAGGCACACCTTGGCCCACTGCAGCGTCGTGATCCCGTTCCACCAGTGGTTGACGAAGCCGCGCACCGGGCCGCGCTGCGCGAGGAACCAGCCCATCAGGCTGCGCGGCGGGCCTGTTTCCGGGCCGAGGATGGAGCATCGGATGACGCATCCGCCGGCTTCCCGAACCAGGCGCTCGCACTCCCACTTGGTCCGGCCGTAGGGGTCCGTGGCATCGCCCGGCTCGCAGGACCTGCGGTCCGGACGGTCCGGACGGAAGATCCCGTCGGTGCCCGCCTGGACGAACCGCACCCCGGGTCCGAGGCGTCCGAGCGATTCCTGCACGAGCCGGACATGGACCTCGTGCAGGTCGGCCTCCGGGCCGGCCCTCAGGCCGATGCAGTTGACGACCGCCTCGGGTTGGCCCAAGGCCAGGTCGTCGAGGAACGGCCGGGGCGCCTGGCCCGTGAAGCGCCGGTCGGTCGATCGGACCGAGTGCCCCGCCTCGGCCAGGAAGCGCGCGACGACATGGCCCAGCATGCCGGAGGCCCCGAGGACGGTGACGCGCATCAGGCCTCCCCGAACGCGGTCAGCCACTCCCAGGTGTGCCCCGGGTACTTGCGGACGATGTCGTCCCGGTGGTTCCACGCGGTGACCAGGCACGCCACCGGGGGGTGGTCGATCATGCCGGACGGTGGCACGATGGGGGTGGACGTCTGCGGGATGAACTTCCCGCACCTCAGCGGCGACTCGTCGACGATGTAGGCGAAGCGCAGGTGGGGAAGCTGGTTCAGGTAGACGTTGGCCCGGCCCGCGGCCCCGTAGGCGGCGATGATCCCGTTCCCGCCGTCGAGGATCTTGGCCAGGCGCCTGGCCGCCGGGGTGTCCGAGCGCCGGTCGTAGGCGTGCTGGATCCCGCGGAGTCCCGGCTCGGGTTCCGGTGCCCGGCCGGGGATCGGGGCCGCGTGGGGATCCCGCCGGAACCTCACCCGCAGCAGTCCCCCGTGCAGCGGTGTGCGCAGGGTGGCCTCGTGGGTGAAGCCCAGCGCGCAGACGCAGCGGACCAGGGCCGACTCGCTCCATTCGACCTTGTGCTCGTGGTAGATGGTGTCCCATTGGCCCCCGGCCAGGGTGGCCGCAAGGTCGTGGACCTCGACCCAGAAGTGCCCGCCCGGCCTCAGTGCGAGGGCGGCGCCGGCGAAGACCTCCTTCAGGTCGGTGATGTGGGCCAGGCAGTTCGATCCCGACAGCACGTCCACCGTGCCCTCCAGCCCGTGCTCCTTCACCACTTCCGGGGTGAACGGGCGGTTCACCAGGCGCCAGGAGGCGGCGGCCCCGGCCCGGCGCGACACATCGCTCGGGTCCACCCCGAGGCGCTTCCAGCCGGGGGGCAGATGGTTGAGCAGCACCCCGTCGTTGCAGCCGATCTCAAGGTAGGTCAGGGCCGAGTCGCGGCCGTAGAACGACGCGAGGGTGTCGGCGAACCCGATGAAATGCCGGACCAGCCCCGGCACGGTCGACGAGGCGTAGTTGTACTCCTCGTACAGTTGGGCGCCGGAGATGTCCTCGGCCACCTGCACCGCCCCGCATTCGGAGCACCTCATCCAGGTCAGCGGGAAGAGCGGCGCGGTGCGGGCCGATTCCGCCGAACGGCAGAACATCCCGGCCAGGGGCATCGGGTCCATCCGCAGCACGGGGACGAGCGAGGCGGACGGGGCATGGCAGCCCCGGCACTGGTGGATCGTGGGGTACGACATTCGGCGGAGCGTCTTTCGAGGTTGGGGTCGGCGGTTCGCCCGGGGTCGGCCGGTGGACCGGATCAGGTGTATTCCTCGACCACGCCGGCGGCGTCGAGCATCGGGGCGATCTCGTCGAAACCCGCCAGGCGACGGGTGTTCTCGGAGCTGTATTCCGAGCCCAGCGGCTGCGGGCTGGGCTGTCCGGGCAGGCGGTATTCCGGGTGGATGGTGAAATAGGTGTCGCTCTCGCTCACCCGCTGGAGCTCGTATTCGTTGACGAGGATCTCGTGGATTTTCTCCCCCGGCCGGATCCCCACCTCCTGGATCGGGTGCCGGTCCCCCCGGGGGCTGTATCGGCGGCGCATGGCCTCGGCCAGGTCGAGCACCGTGCAGGCCGGTGCCTTGCGCACGAAGATCTCGCCGCCCTGCGCCATCGTCATGGCGTGGAAGACCAGGTCGACCGACTGGTCCAGGGTCATCAGGAACCGGGTCATGTGCGGCACGGTGATGGTCAGCGGGGCCTCCTCCCGGATCTGGCTCAGGAACAGCGGGATCACCGACCCCCGGCTGCCCATGACGTTGCCGTAGCGCACGCAGCAGTAGGTCGTCGCGCCGCCGAACTGGTTCTGGCTGCACACGAGTTTCTCCATCATGGCCTTGCTGGTGCCCATGGCGTTGACCGGCTTGACGGCCTTGTCGGTGCTCAGCGCCACCACGGTCTTCACCCCGGCCGCCCGCGCCGTCGCGCAGATGTTCTGGGTGCCGAGGATGTTCGTCTTGATCGCCTCGAGGGGATAGCTCTCGCAGGAGGGCACCTGCTTGAGGGCCGCCGCATGGAACACGAAGTCGACCCCGCTCATCGCCTCCTCGAGGCGACCGGCGTCCCGGACGTCGCCGATGATGTAGCGGAACCCGGGCCAGCGCCTCTGCATCTCCCACTGCTTCTTCTCGTCCCGGCTGAAGATGCGGATCTGGGCCGGTCCCAGGTCGAGAAGATGCCGGGCAACCCGGTTCCCGAAGGAGCCGGTGCCCCCGGTGATCAGGATGGTCGCGCCGGAAAGGGATCGCATGGGCGGTTTCTACCGGAGCGCCGAATCGATGGGCAGCGATTTGTTGCCGACGACCCCGGGCCCGTCCGGGTCGCCCCGTCTGGTCGCCTGCGCAACGCCGGTGTGGCACGACCGCGGTCTCGACGCGGGTCGGCATTCCGGTCAACTTGCTCCGGATGATCACACAGTGGATCGCTGACTACCTGGAGGCCCAGAAGCGGGCCGTGGACTCCGTGAAGCCCGCCGAGATCGCGGCACTGGTCGAGACGCTGCGCCTGGCGTGGTCGCAGGACCGGCAGGTCTTCGCCATCGGCAATGGCGGCAGCGCCGCCAACGCCAGCCACTTCGCCGTGGACCTGGGCAAGGGGTCCAGCGACACGCTGCCGCGCCGCTTCCGCGTGCTCTCCCTCACCGACAACGTCGCCTGGATGACGGCCCTCGGGAACGACTACTCCTACGACGAGATCTTCACCCGCCAGTTGATCAATTACGCCCGGCCCGGCGACGTGCTCATCGCCGCCAGTGTCAGCGGCAACTCCCCCAACCTCGTGAAGGCCTATGAATGGGCCCGGGGCCAGGGGCTCAAGACCATCGCGCTGGTGGGGGCCAAGCGGGGCCGCCTGGCCGAGTTGGCCGAGCAGGTCGTCGTGATCGGCGACACCCACTACGGCCGCGTCGAGGACGTCCAGATGCACATCCTGCACATCCTTTGCTACGCGTTCATGGAACGGCCGGAACTTGCCGGCGCCTGAAGGATGCCCGAGCCGAGGGATCCGGTGGGATGCCGGGACCGAGGCGTCGGAACGGAGATCGGCCACCCTGAGGAACGACCCGATGAACCTCCCGACACCGCGCCTGCGGTTGATCCCCGGCCGATTCCTCCGGGTGGGCCTCGTGGGCCTGGTCGTCTTGGCGACCCTGTCGGTCCTGGCCACCCTGCAGGCCGGGACGCTGGTGCGGTTCCGCACGGCCCTCGGCGACGTGGTGGTCGAGCTCTACGACACCGAGAAACCCCTCACGACCTCCAACTTCCTGCGGTATGTCCGCAGCGGCCGCTATGCCGACATGTTCGCCCACCGGGTGGTGCCCGGCTTCGTGCTCCAGGGCGGCGGGTTCCGGGTGGCCAACCGGGGAACCTCCAGCAACGCGGTCGAGGCCATCGCCGAATACGCCAACGTCTCCAACGAGTTCGATGTCGGTCCCAGGTACCGCAACCTCTACGGCACCCTCTCGATGGCCAAGAAGGGAGCCTCCGCCAACCGGCTTGAGAGTGTCCGACAGACGAATGTGGCCCTGGCCTTCCCGCGCTTCGCCGGCCTCGGGACCAATGTCGTCACCTACACCAACGCCTTCCCGGAGGTGTCCACCTACGAGGTCTACACCGAGCGCATTGTCGCCACCAACGGCACCGGTCCCACCCAGGTCTGGGTCGTGGTCCGCGAGGGCGTGGTCTATTCAGGCGGGCCCCATTCGGCCTCCAGCCAGTGGTTCCTGAGCTTCGGCGACAACTCGGCCAACCTCGACCTGCAGAACGGAGGGTTCACCGTCTTCGGCCGGGTGGTTGGCGACACCAACGTCTTCAACCGCCTGGACACCTTCCTGCCGGTTCCCCGGGCCACCAACGTGGTGTTCCCGGCGGAGGGCGTCTTCCGTGAACTGCCGCTCCTCAACTACAATGAACCGATGAGCCTGGCCCAGCTCTTCAACGGCCTGCTTTTCGTCGAGATCACCGAATTGCCGGCCTTGCCGGTCCCCGTGCCGGATCCGGGGCTGCCCGGCGTGCGCCTGGGCGGGACGCTCCCCTTGGCCCACTCGGTTGAGGTGGCTCCGGCCCTGCAGGGACCTTGGTTGACCCTCACCAACTTCGCCGGGCGCGCCGACGCCGCCGCGGTGGCCGACCCGGGTGGCGCCGGGCCGCTGCGGCTGTACCGGCTCCAGGTGCCCTTCTCGCTGCCGCGGCCCGAGTAGACGGGCGGGGGCGGCGACCGGGCTGGCGCCTGTGGCTCACCGCCCGGCGGTGCCCGGCAGGAAGGTGAACCCCACCGCCGCCACCAGGCAGCCGAATGCGGCCAGATGGTTCCACTGAGGTCTCGTGCCGAAGTAGAGCAGGGCGAACCCGCTGAAGACCACCAGGGTGATCACCTCCTGGAGGATCTTGAGCTGGTAGGGCGAGTAGAAGGCGCTGCCCCACCGGTTGGCCGGCACCATGATCACGTATTCGAAGAAGGCGATGCCCCAGCTGGCGAGGATCACCCGGGGCAAGGAGGCCTCCTGATGCTTGAGGTGCCCGTACCAGGCCACCGTCATGAACACGTTGCTCACCAACAGCATCAGGAGGGGGGTCCACCAGGTCGCGGTCACGCTCATGGCCCGATGAGACCATCGGCGGCCGCGACGATCCAGACCGGGGGATCGGAGGCGTGGAAATCCCCCGTCAGATTCCATTGGTCCGGCCCGGACGGATCGCTAGGTTTGTCCTGTCGGTCCACGCCGTCACCTCCCACGACTCTCCCCCATGCTGGCCTCCCTCCTCGAATCCTGGGGCGGACTCACCACCGCCGCGCAGGTCTATTTTTCCATCGGCCTGCTGGCCGGCGCCGTGTCCCTCATCCTGGGCGTGATGTCCGCCGTGGGTCTCGAGCACCATGACGTCGTCGATCTTCCCGACACCCTCGGCTGGGATGCCGGGGGCGGCGGCATCTTCTCGGTGAAGCCATTGACCGGCTT